>NZ_JBHSNP010000029.1:0-466562 GCF_042655825.1 Sporosarcina koreensis
CCACCGTTGTTTCCGCCACCGTTGTTTCCGCCACCGTTGTTTCCGCCACCGTTGTTTCCGCCACCGTTGTTTCCGCCACCGTTGTTTCCGCCACCGTTGTTTCCGTTGTCCACATCGCTCTTAAGGAAATTCACCATAATATGCTTGCCAAAGTCAACATCCTCTTGGCCATCTTTTTGTGTATAAGTATAATCTGTGGAAAGTATTACCTCTTTCATGTCTAATGTTCCCGTATTTTCCAATTTGAAAGTTCGAAGCATTTTATCACCAGGTTTCAAATTATCCACTGAAATTATTGCTATAGGGTCCACCGTTAAGTCCAATGTACCAGCAGCAAATGTATTTACACTTGTCTCGACGCTATTAAAATATGCATAAGTTCCCCCACCAATCATACTTACAGCTAATGCTCCAGTTGCAATGCCCATTGTTAGTTTTTTCTTTAGGCTCATTTATATTTCCTCCAAATTGTTTGTTTTATCAACAAGTTTTAACTGCCTGTAGAATTTGAAGACGATAATCGTAATAACTCCAGCGGTTATAGCTAAAAAGCCAAACAGTAAAATTGTCGATACGTCAGACAATCCAGCCCCTGCAGCCGCTGGACTCATTACGCCTTGAACATGTCCATTTGTCATGACATGTACCACTGTTCCGTCTTTAGCTTCAGCTATGAAGTTGAAAATGAATTCTGCACCCTTGCCTTGAAACTCATTTCCAAGGTGTTCTGGAAAACGGATTGTTATATCCAAATTCTCATTGCTGCCACTATCCAGAAATCTTGCCGGTAATCCTTGAAATGCGGATAGCTTTCCCGAGTACAATTCTTTATTGCCAGACTTTATTTCCATCATCAACTCATTGAACAGCATTTCATCGCCGTTATTTCGAAGTTGCATATGGTAGTCAAAATCAACATTGCCAGAATTCGTAACTGTCAAGGTACGTGGTGCCCAATCACCGGGTTTCATATTGGTGATATCAAATAAGGTATCATTCGGTGAAAGGTTGATGTCTAATTTTTTTTTGTCCGTGTTGCTTTTTTCGTTTGCAACTGCGCTCGTAGTAGGAAACAAACATATTAGGCCAATCAATAATAGAAATGGGAAATATCGAAGCAGTTTTATCATGGATATGTCTCCTTACCTATAACTTCAGGAAGAACTATTCCCGCCATCTTCACCTAGAATGTCCGCTTGTTTTTTCTGAGGCAATTCGATTTGGGACAACACTTTCCAAATTGTAAACGCCGAGTACATCAACAACAGGAACCCAGGAATCAACAGTAGAAATGCACCATTCTTGGATTGCGCAAAACTAGCAAAGTAACCGACGTAAGGTACTGTAAAACCCGTGTAGACAGCTACTACATTGTCCGAAAGAACAGGATTCATGTCCTCTGCATTGTTGTTATCCCCTTTTGTCCGGTAAAGAACGGAATCTCCATTAGCAATCACGTCCGTAATCCTATGGGTAATCAACATCTCTTCGTTTTCCCGGAAGGTGATGACATCACCTGATTTATATTTGGTTTTATCTTCGGCTAGTTTCACAGCGATGATCGAGCCAGTTTGGATTCCCGGCTCCATGGATCCCGACAGAACTGTTTTAATTTGGTAACCAAATAGCTGCGGCTCTCCGCCAGAAGCTTTCGTGATGACCACTACAGTGGCCACAGTAATGAGCAAAACCATCAGTATGCCGGATACGATATTATTCACCCATTTCATTACCTTTATCTTTTTCTTGTCCTTTTTCTCTTTCATTTGAATCACCCTCCGCTTTTTCTTTTTCTTTTTCTTTTTCTTTTACTTTTACTTCTTTTATAGCTGCGTATATTTCTTCATTCATTGTTTCTTAAATCTCTTCCTACTCCTTATTTCCTATGGAATCGTCATCCGGTTTCATATCTGTAGATTCCGGTTCAGAATCTATATCTTTTTTGTCAGATTTAATTTGATTGTCACCTTCAGGATTCTGCTCAATCTCTTTACTGACCACTGAATCTACATTGTTTTCATTTATGTTCTCCGCATTTTCACTCTCGTCTGTTAAATCCTTAGAGCTCTCAATCCCTAATTCTTCTTCCACGGCATCATTATTTTTATTTTCTACCATTGACCCGTCTGCATTGTGCTCGCATTCCGCTTTGGTTTCCTCGCTTGATGTAGTTCCTTGTGCTTTCTTAGAGTCATTTTCATTCATACAATCGACTCCGATTGGCAAAGTATCTTCTACGCCAACTTCCAGCGACTCATTATCTTTTTCCTCGCAACCGACCTCTGTTTCATCATCCGATACAACTTCACTTTCTTCACCTTTGTTGACAACTTGGTCGATACTTATTTCGCTTGATGCCACATCTATATCGTCTTCCTCACCACAGTAATTCCAAATACCAGCAGTTATCGTTGAGGAAACTGTATTCTGACTGCTAAAAAACGCAGACGTGCCAGATGACATATAACTAGTACCAAAGATAGTTAAATAACATATGCATGCAATTTTTATACTCAGGAAAAGACCTTCATAGTTTTTCTTATATCTGCGCCTGCGTTCCTGACGCTTGCGCTTACGTTCAATCCGCTTGCTCTTCAAACCGATCCCGCCTTTCGAGGTTTTATCGATAGAATATCCTTAAATATATTCCTCAATACATAAAAATAGAGTTATATGCTGAGAAATATATGTAAGAAAGGTCACCGGCGGCTGGTGAAAAAAAAGAGGGAGGAGAAGGGCTCTCCTCCCTAAGTAATTTATTTAGACTGTCCAGCTGTTTGTTGTGCATTAAACGCCCAGTTCAATTTTAAAGAAGCTTTTTGATAAATATTTTGATCATCGCCATTATCAACGAATGTAAACTTCACAATTATAGTTTTGTTTTTATCAACTTCGATTTTTCCGGAGCGGAAGTCCAAATTTGGAGTATCTCTCAATTCCCTTAATGTTTTAGATAAATATGGTGTTTCTGTTGCTGATGTACCTTCATAGAAGTCTACTTTAATATGATCACCAAAACCACCAACACTTTCATCATAGGTAGTAGACAAGAGTACTTTAGATATATCAAGGGTACCCTTGTTTGTTAAAGTGAAATGTCGATTCATATAGTCACCAGGTTTAATATTACTTACATTGATAATAGCATTTTCAGTATTATTCCCTGTAATAGCAATTCCCATTTCACCGGCTGCAAAAGAGCTTGTATTTGATTGCACAGTATTAAAGTAAGCATAAGTGCCCCCGCCGATCATACTTACAGCCAATGCTCCAGTCGCGATGCTCATTGCCAATTTTTTCTTAATATTCATTTGAAATTCCTCCAATTTTTTTATGGTTTTTTTACTCGTACTTCCTTGTTCAATTCTTTTCAAGCCGTCCAAATGATTCTTATGTTTTTATACAAGGTTGAATAGATTCCATGCGCCATTTTCATAGTTCAAGTAACTGTTTTGCTTCTGGTCTTTCATTTCGTCTAAACGACTTAATATTCCACTCTGAGAAGTATTCGGCTGAATCACTCTTGTTCCAACCATTGATAAATGAAGTAGAATGCCAATTTCTAATTAGGTAATCAACTCCAGATGTTAGTCCCGCTTTTTGATCCGCCAACCTCCTCCTTTAGACCTCGTTTGATTACTATGAAATGGAACTATGTTCAGTATAAGCATAGAGAAGCAATCCATCCTCCCTCGTATGGGTGATTTTTGACAACTCAGCATTCGACTTTTGGATAATTCCATTGGTATACTTTCGTGCCATGCATTTTCCGCTTCATTTAATGACCTATTTTCTTTGCCCGGTTTGTGTAAACCAAAAGATACGAAACGACGAAATAGACTAAAACCTCTTAAAAATAGTGCTTATCCACTTCGAAAAACCGACATTTTTTTTACAATTAACTGGATATACTAAGAGGACAAAAGAATTAGTTAGGAGACTAGGAAATACATCCTCTATCTGGGCACCTTGGATGTATGGAGTCAGTGGTGCAACCGGCCTCATTTCATTTGGACGTTTTTTATGGGAAGCGTTCATTTATTTTGAGTGAGGGGGGCAATGTTTGATGAAAATTGTGTTAGTGGATGATCACACGCTCGTCCGCAAAGGGGTGATTTCGATTCTTTCACCGCAGGATACGATAGAAGTATCCGGAGAGGCGGGGAACAAGCAAGAGGCGCTTCGGTTGATTCAACGGGAAGAACCAGATTTGGTTGTCATTGATTTCCAGTTGGGACAAGAATCTGGTTTAGAGGTGATTTCTGAAGCGAAACGGCTGGGTTACAAATGTAAATTTGCGATCCTTACCTATTCAAAGGACCTGACATCCTTCGAACATGCAAAGGCACTGGATGTGGACGGGTACATTTCACTGGAAGCACATCCTGAAGAACTCATTTATGCACTTCATGTGATTCATAGGGGAAGAAAGTATTTTGATCCTGACATCATAGAACTGCTGATGCAATCGGAGCAGAAGCCACAAGTGGATAACAGCTTTATAGAGCAACTTACCTCAAAAGAAAAGGAGGTATTACAAAAACTTGGATTGGGATTCACAAATCGCCAAATAGCTGAGAGACTGTTTATCACCGAGAATACAGTGAAAAAGCATGTTGGACAAGTCCTCTCAAAATTGAATCTCGGCGATCGCACGCAGGCTGCCCTTTATGCCAACACAACAGGGTTGGTGCAATATAAGTATGATGTGCTGGTTTAAGGGATATCTCGAATAGTTGGACTAGTGTTGTACACCTGTTTACGAGCGTGAACGGAGATTTACATGCACGAATGCCTGCAAGGAACACTTATGACAATTCACCATTACACATAAATATCCAAAGAAAAGTCAGTCATTTACCGCAATGACTGACTTTCCCTTTTACTAACATCAAATTGTAGTTAATAAACTAACTAGTGCGCCGGACAGGCACCTCAAAGTTTAAAGGTAATTTACTGAAATGAATCTTGTGCGGGTATCTATCTTGTCACTTACTCTTCATCAAATCCACGATAATTCCGATCCTTCCCCTTTTTACGAATCGAATAGCCCTTCTTCGATTCAAACACCGTTCCAGGCGGTGTTTGTCCCTCAATTTGACGTTTCAGCTTGAAAGCTCGATTATATTTCTGATCAAACGAGTAATGACTCGAATTGAGAATGATTTCACTGCCGTAATTCAACACGATTTTCGTTTGTTTTTTATCGATCGCCTTGTACTCCTTGACATGTGCCGCAGCAATCCAGACGCAGTCTTCATTTTCCGGCGACATGCTCGGGAACAAGTAAATGCTCTGCGTCAGATTCAGCACAATAGGCGGCATGGAGATTTCCCCTAGAAGCGTCCGTGATCCGTCTTTCGCGCCTCTTAGACTGGAACCGTAACGGCGAAGGCTAAAATCGATCAGTTTCGTCGGCTCAAGTTTCACTCTGAACAACTCGGTCTTTTCCATAACAACTGATTGCAATTGGCCGTTCTCGTCAAACTCCGGCAAAATGATGCTTGTCTCATTGTTCACTACATACTCTTCTCTCAATTCCATTCAGTAATCCCCCTTTTCAAATTAAAACTTACCAATTTCCGAAAATAGGAGTATACTGACCTATAGGTCGGTACACTCCGGCCCGTAAGTCCCCGAGTGGGTCTCCGCAGACTCAGACATTCGGGGACTTTCCGTTTAACCTCGATCACCTCACTAAAGCCGCAGTTGTTCTTGCCCCCAGCCCGCGCAATTCGCAATCATGGTATTCGTTTCAGTAAGCACTTACAATCATTTCTTGCCGTCTATCATTATCAGTTTTTCAGTCTTCAAGACTTCTCTTTAATATGTCGACGATTGGTGATACATCTATGTATTTGCTTACACTTTACATTTTGGTTCTGCGAATCAATAACTTTATTGGCGGTCGTTTCATGGAGTAAAACTGCAGCTTTTATAGTACTTTATTACCTTTATGATAAATAGTAAAATTAACCCATATTTATCATTGTATTTAATATATTATGAAAGCAATAAATAGTCAACTAAATATAGAAATTTTATAAATATTTAGTAATTACCTATTAAAAGGCCTTCCCATTCTTAAGTTTAGCGGGAAGACCTTTTCTTAAAATATCTTAATGTGGAATGGATGCAATGCTAGTGGGCACCCTTCCCCACTCTCTTTTTTCATCAGCCATCAGTTCTTCATCATATAGATGGCAGGCGACAAAATGTCCAGGGCGCCTTTCGACAAATTCGGGATTAAGTTTAGAACATACATCCATTGCTTTTGGACATCTCGTATGGAATCTACAGCCGCTTGGAATGTCGATAGGGCTTGGAACATCGCCTTTTAAGAGAATTTGTTTTCTAGAGCGCTCTGAATCAGGATCAGGTAGTGGAATCGCTGAAAGCAATGCCTCCGAGTAAGGATGCATGGGGTTTTCATACAGATTTTCACTTTCCGTTAATTCCACGATCTTGCCCAAATACATGACCGCAATCCGGTCACTGATATATTTAACCATCGATAGGTCATGCGCTATAAATAAATACGTCAGCCCTTTTTCTTCTTGTAGGGTTTTCAATAAGTTGACGATTTGGGCCTGGATGGAAACGTCAAGAGCTGCAATCGGTTCATCTGCCACAATAAACTGCGGATCTACGGCAAGGGCGCGGGCAATGCCTATCCGCTGTCTTTGTCCCCCACTGAATTCATGGGGATAGCGCCCCGAGTGATTTTTGTTCAACCCGACAAGCTCCAATAATTCATTCACTTGTTGTTCGCGGTCCTTCACGGTTCCATTTGGTGCGTGAATTAATAATCCTTCTGAAATGATTTCCATAACAGTCAAACGTGGATTCAGAGATGAATAAGGATCTTGGAAAATCATCTGTATATCCCGCTTTTTCTTCTTCAGTTCCGTCTTACCATACTTTGCATGGACATCTTCATTGTCAAATAGGATTTCACCGCTTGTCGGCTGATAAATTTGAGTGATTGTCCTTCCGACCGTCGACTTCCCGCAACCGGATTCGCCAACCAAGCCAAGCGTTTCACCTTTTTTAATCGTGAAGCTGATTCCATCCACTGCCTTTAATGTATCTTTTTTATTTATTTTAAAATGCTTTTTCAGATCATTAATGACTAATAAATCTTCATTTTTCTTCATCGACGTGCACTCCCAACTGTTTCAGGCGCATGATTTTCCGGAGTACGGGAATCTTGCAGCCAACATAATACAGAATGGCTCTCACTTAGCTCTGTCGTTGGAGGATGATAATTATGGCACACTGCCATCGTATACGGGCATCTTGCGGCAAAAGGACATCCGGTCCCTAATGCAGCCAGATCCGGTGGAGAACCTGGAATGGGTATAAGCGGTTCTGATCTTCTGGCATTTAAATTCGGCATTGAACCAAGAAGCCCTAACGTATATGGATGCTGTGTTTCGTAAAAAATTTCATCCAACGTACCATACTCAACTACTTCTCCCGCGTACATGACTGCTACTTTATCAGCCATATTCGCAACGACCCCAAGGTCATGCGTAATAAGTATAATGGCGGTTTCCATCTTCTCTTGCAGGTCTTTCATAAGTTGCAAAATCTGAGCTTGAATGGTCACGTCAAGTGCTGTTGTCGGCTCATCGGCAATCAAAACCTTAGGAATACACGCCAGTGCCATCGCTATCACGACACGCTGCCGCATCCCACCCGAAAACTGATGCGGATAAGCATCAAGCCTTTTTTTCGCGTTCGGTATGCCTACTAGCTCCAACATCTCCAATGCTCGTTGCCTTGCTACACTTTTTGTCAACGTTTGGTGTTTCTTAAGCCCCTCCATAATTTGCTTACCAATTTTCATTGTTGGATTCAATGATGTCATCGGATCCTGAAATACCATGGAAATTGCGGAGCCTCGTACTTTTTGCATGTCTTTTAATGGCAAGTCCAGTAAATCCATGCCCTCAAACTTGATTTTGCCTTGCGGAATAACAGCACTATGCTTCGGCAATAACCGCATGATCGATTTTGCCGTGACAGACTTTCCCGAACCCGATTCGCCGACAATTGCGAGGGTCTCCCCTTTTTTCAGTGAAAAACTGACGCCTCTCACCGCAGTGATCGCCCCGTTTCGGGTCTTGAATGAAACGTGCAGATTATCTACATCCAGTATATTCTCGTTCAATTTTTGACCCTCCCTATTTTCTCATTTTCGGATCCAGAGCATCACGAAGACCATCTGCTAGCAGGTTAAATGAAATCATGACTAAACTGATCACAACTGCCGGAAAAATAAGCTTGTATGAAAAATAACGCATGGACTTATACCCGTCCTCAATTAATACCCCGAGGGAAGCAAGCGGCGCTTGCAAACCAAGACCGATAAAACTTAGAAAGGCTTCAAAAAATATGGCTGTCGGAATCGTGAACATCACCGTAACAATGACGGGTCCCATAACGTTTGGCAATAAATGTTTACCGATCAGTCTTGCATTCGATGCCCCAAGTGTTCTAGAGGCAAGAATGAATTCCTGACCCTTCAGCTGCAGGATCTGGCCACGCACGACACGCGCCATCCCTACCCAGCCGGTTACGATAAGCGCCAAGATGATTGAAGAAATCCCGGGTTCCAAAATGAGAATAAACAAGATAATCACAATCAAGTTAGGTATACCAACAAGCACCTCAATGATTCGCTGCATGATATTATCAAGCCGGCCCCCATAAAATGAAGATATCCCTCCGTAGAGGACGCCGATCAGCAAATCAAGCGAAGCAGCGACAACCGCAATGAATAATGAAATCTGTGTCCCTTTCCAAACCCTTGTCCATAAATCCCTTCCAAACTCATCTGTCCCAAACCAATAATGCTCTTCTATATTTCTTGCCTCATAGACATCTTTACCTTTTACATCTTTCCCATTAAAACCAAGCCATTCAAGCCCAGCTATTTTTGGTGGAAGGTTGGAGTGCGCTAAATTTTGACTACGATATGTGTGCTCATTCATTGCCGGTCCAATTAAAGCTAAAAGCGTTAGTATGACAAGGACAATCAGAGAAAAAACCGCCCCTTTGTTTTTAAATAGCCTTTCCCTTGCCTCCTTCCAAAAAGAAATGGACGGAGCCGTTATTTCTTCACTAACTTCCCGAGCCAAAGGAGCAGCAACGAATAGTTCATCGGGAGGCTCAGCTAAATTCTGTTGCATCGAACCAATACGGTCTACCTCTTCTTTCACCTTCACAGTATTCATAACTGTTCCGCCCCCTTATAGTCGATTCGGGGATCAAGGAACCCATACAGAATGTCAACGATGAAAACGACCAATATGAATAGTGCGCTATAGAAAAGCGTGATTCCCATAATGACACTGTAATCGAGGACAAGAATCGACAATGTGAACTGCTCCCCGAGGCCCGGAACGGAAAATATTTTTTCGATGACGAGTGTACCTGTCATGATGGACACTGCCAACGGACCGAGCATCGTGACTACCGGGATGAGCGCATTCCGAGTGACGTGCTTTACGATGACGACCGACTCGCCCAATCCCTTTGCCCTGGCAGTTGTGACGTAATCCTGGCCAAGCACTTCGAGCATTTCACTTCGAATAAACCTTGCCACCGTCGCGATGACTGTTACCGACAAAGCGAACGAAGGCAGAATTGTACTTGAATAGCCTTCCCATAGAGCAACGGGCAGCCACTCCAGTTTGACCCCTACATAATATTGCAATAGTGCTGCGAACACGAATGACGGAATCGACATACCCAGAACCGCAATTGTCACAGACGTATAATCATAGACAGAGTTATGTCTCAAGGCAGAAAAAACGCCTAGAAAAAGACCGATAATGGAGCCGAAAATAAGCGCTTGCAGGCCAATGAATGCAGATGGGCCGATGCGATCGCCAATCATACTGAAAACAGTCCGCCCTTCATATTGAAAGGAATAGCCTAAGTCTCCCTGTACTAAATTTCCTAGGTATTTCAGATATTGAATGGCTACCGGTTGATCCAATCCGTATTTCGCATTAAGAATGACCAACTGTTTCTCTGTTAACTTTTCGGGATTCGTAAACGGCGTTCCCGGTATAAGCTGCATAAGAAAAAAGGTGGCGGTCACAATGACGAAAAGGGTAACAATCATGAATCCCAATCTCTTAAGCATATAACCTCTCACATTGCCCCTCCTTTACATATCGAAGTAGTGTACATAAAATAACAAGCGGGGGCGCCAGTTGGACACCCCCGTTTTCTGACACATAAGATTATATTATTCTTCGATACTAGCCCATTTGTAATCGAATTCAGCGCCTGATGGGTGTTTAACCAGATTTTTGATAGTACGCCGCTTCAGAATTGCAGTTCCCTCTTGGTAAAGCGGTGCGATTGCAGCATCTTCAACCAACAAGATTTTTTCAATTCCCAATAACATTTCAAAACGTTTGCTTGGATCCGTCTCAACATAGGCTTGCGCAACCAAATTGTTCAGTTTTGGATTGTCGTAACCCATACGGTTGGCCGATCCGCCTTTCAACCACATATCCAAGTAAGTCATCGGGTCACTATAGTCCGGTCCCCAAGATGATAAGGAAATGTCATAAGTGATGGCTTTTTCAATTTCAAGGCGTTGCGCAAATGGTACTGCCTTAATTTCCAGCTTAAAGCCAGGAAGGTTATCCTCAAGCTGTGCTTGCAAGTATTCTGCAACTTTCTTATGTGATTCAGAGTCAGCAATGTTAATCGATACAGTGACTTCTTTTTCCCCAATTTCAGCTAATGTCTTTTCCCATAATGCCTTGGCTTCTTCCGGCGTCCCTTTATTGATATCGCCGTTAAGATCGCGGTAGTCTTTTTGATCCGGGGAGAAATAATACCCCTTCGCTACAACTCCGTATAATGGTGATGACCCATCCTGCAGGATGACTTCCGTCAGCCCATCACGATCGACTGCCATATTAATGGCTCTACGGATTTCCGGATTCCCAAGAACCGGATGATTATGGTTGAATCGTAAAAAGATGATATCGGACTCTTTTTCAATTTCAAAGTCCTCGTGGTCGGCATATTGCGCAACGAGCGCTGATGTGAGTACGGTGCGATCGATTTTTCCTGTTTCATAGAGATTCGCTCCAGTGGAAGGTTCTTTCACCACTACCACTTCAACTTTGTCGAGTTTTACATTGTCAGCGTCCCAATAGTCCTCGTTCTTTTCCAATGTCCAGCCTTGCTCATGCGTCCAGCTAACAAGCTTGAATGGGCCGTTTGCCAATACTTTATCTGCTTCGAGCGCATACTGATCGCCAAGCCCTTCAACAAATTTTTGATTTTGCGGAAGGAATGTCGGGAAGGCAAGCAGTGTTTTAAATAACGGATTCGGGCTTTCGAGCGTGACTTCAAGTGTAAGATCACCCGTCGCTTTGATGCCGAGCTCATCCGCATCCATTTCCTCATTCATAATGGCTTCCGCGTTCTTAATGCCCGCCGTAGCAATCATATAGTTATATGGCGCTGCTTCTCTCATAACGCGTTTCCATGCGTACTCGAAATCGGCCGCAGTGACAGGATCCCCGTTGCTCCAATTTGTTTTTTTCAAGGTGAATGTATGAACGGTTTCATCATCACTTTCATCATGTTTTTCAGCCAATGCCAAAATACTTTCGTTGTTTTCATTTTGGCGATAAAGACCTTCGTTTGTGTTGTTCAAAACGTTGAATGCCACGCCGTCATGCGCTTTTGTTGAATCCATAGTCGGAATTTCCGCCGAAGCACTTAATCTCAGCACTTGCTCTGACTTTACGGCAACGCCCTCTTTTGTGCCTTCTTCCTTCTCACTGCTGTCCTTCTCCTTATCTGGCGAATTAAAGTTACAACCAGATAAAACTAGAGCGAAAATTGTCAGGAAAATAAATGCCAGCCACTTTTTATTCTTCATCTTTCGTCCCCCTTGTAATAGTTATTCAATATTCATATAATTATAGTTGGATACATTCCAAATAGCAATAACAATTTAAATTATCAATATATTGTTCAGGGAGTTAGTTTTTATAGTAGTTAAAGGAGTTTAGTTCTTATGAAAAAGTTGTTCTTCAGTTCCTTACTTACCGCACCTTTTCTCTTGTCTTCCGTTACGATGCTATTCTCTTCAGCAAATTTTATTCGCTTATTGGATTACATCTTTCTAATTGGGCTCCTCTTCTTAATAATCGGAAGCGTGATGTTCATCCTTCAAGCTGGTTTTTTCAATGCTTTTATTTCTTCATCCAAACATTTCTTTTCGACTATTAATAGTAGAGAGCAAACAATACTACGTTATGAAGGCAAAAATAGTGAAACAGCAAGTTATCAAAAGGAGTATCCAAGCTTTAAAAAGATTTTATTGCTTGGTGCTGTCTATTTTTCCTTCAGTCTCATCGGCTCAACTGCTGTTGTCTTTTTAGGGTATTGATAAAGAATCGGCGGGTTGGAACAATCAACCCGCCGTAGACTTCCCACATTTATATCAAGACCTCGTCAGCAACATCCTATTCTCCCATCAACCCCTTCAGTTTCTTCAACATCTTCTCCCGCCTTTTCTTCACACCGGCAACCGAAATGCCGAAACGATCGGCACATTCCGCCAGGGTGCATCCTTCGAGAAAGGTCCATTGGATGAATTTCTTTTCGGAAGGATCAAGCTGTTCAATCGCGTCATGGAGTTGGTCAAAGCCATTATCCCCTTCCGCACCCCCAATAAAGAAAACTAACACATCATCCGTCGTCGGCATGACATTTTCTTCGAAACGGCTTTCCCGTTTCAACTCATCCAGCATCGCCCCACGAATGCTGCGGTACGCAAATGGGGTGAAATCGCCTTTATCATCATCGAATCTTGTCCATGCCTGCCATAACGCCACCCTTCCCGCTTGCCTGTACTGCTCATGGTCGCGGTAAATATTCAACTTCCTAAGTGAATGCGAAATCATCGGTTCATATTGCATCAACACATCTTCAAATTCCAACACGATGAAGCCTTTCCGATCGTGCACGACACACTGTATTCCCGGGTGATTTCATCGTATAGGGCATTTGATTTGTTTACATTTCAAGAAAATTTATTTTGCTAATCCAAACTTCAATTATTGAGGCACAGACTTGGCATTTCACATCGTTTTTCTCGTTTTGGCACGTTCAAATTTCAATAACTGGTTGATTTATAGAAATAAAAAAACAAATCCCATTCACCGGCGAATGGGATTTGTTTTTTGTTGGACAGAACCGCACTTATTCTTATTTACGAGCGCGGAATCCGATTTACGAGCGCATCTTCTGTTTTACGAGCGCCTATGGGAATTTACGAGCGCAGACAAACTTTTACGAGCGTAGAACCTGATTTACGAGCGCCTACGGAAATATACGAGCGCGGGCGAACTCTTTACGAGCGGTGATACCCGTACCGAACAGACCAATTTCAAAGTGTCATGCCCACCCAATAGAAGTCCCTGTATTAATCAGTGAATTGCTCATTATTAATGCCTCATCAAACAGCCCACTAGCTGCCTATGGTAAAATAATCGAAAAGCAACTAGGAGACGGTTCAAATGAAAATCAATTTCACAAAAAAGCAATTCAAAGCGCTGCTTGACCTTGCCTATTTAGGAGAATGGATGGCGAATTCAACCCGATCCCACGATGATCGATTTGCCGACTATGACGAGTTACTACAATACATTTACTCGTTTGCGAAAGACATGGGATGCGAGGACCTTGTCCCTTATGACCGTGAATTAAACAGCTATTACCCATCAAAAGAGTATGAAGATCAGCTGCAACCAATCATTGATAACAATGATGACTACGTATTTTGGGAGAAGCTGTCCGGTCACCTAGCCAAAAGGGATCTTGATCGTGAAGGCGGAACGTTTGACTCACTCGACGACCGTTTCCGCAGACTGTGTGAAATCGAAGAGAAATATGAGATTGAATTCGAAGATAATGGATTGGCAAATTTAGTGATTAAAGAAGACAATTGAGAAAAAAGTATTAGGCATCCCGAGCCGTTTAAAGGTGTGTTAATTATCTGCTCCTTGAATCAACATACTTGAACTTGGAAAGAATGAGTTCAAAGTAAAGGAGCTGATCATCTTGGTCATTCGATATTATGAAGATAAAAAAGTATTTTGCTATATCTGCCGCAAAACTACGCTTTTCACCTATAAAGATTCTCATCATAACATTGGAGTAGAAAGCCATTGCAGTGAATGTGCAGATGTCTGGTTTGAGTGGCAAAATAGGGCTGTCCAAAGAGAGTTGGAAAAGTGGATTGCGTACAATAGCAGCAAGCTCTCAAGTAAGCGAGTAATCAACTTTGAAATGTAAAGACATCCAAAAAAGCCGCTCAAAGAATAATGAGCGGCTCTTTCCTTTATTTTACTTTCCAATTTTGTTGCATTGCACGCCGCTTTCCTTTACCTATTACTAACATTGCGAATCCGGTACGTGCCATCCGTGTGAATAACCACTTCATAGCTTTTCTCTTTCTCATAATACTTCTCATTCCCCGCTTTATTCCGGAAGCTTAATGTTTCATATGTGGAAACAAGTGCATAGTCATCATAGATGGTTACTCCCGTTACGGTATTCTCAAGAAATTCGAAATGCATTCCTTCACCGGAAATTTCAGCGAAGTAATCCACAAATTCTCGATATGCGTTGCTGCCCGGCAATAAATAGGGCTCGATCTGGTAAAAGGCTTCGTAATACAAGGCTTCCTCATAGACCGTCCGGAATTCCAGAATGAAATCCTGCAGCCATTCTTCGTAAAAGTAGACGTCCCCTTCGTACCCTTCAACTTCGCCTTGACTAGCGTCATCATCATAGGAGTCCACATTGTAGGAATAGTTATCATACACGCCAAAAACGGATGCGACCTGCTTCTCATTCATCGGGTTTTTTATCCAATCATCGATTAGGTACGTCATCGTGTAAAGAGGAATTGAGAATCCAAAACGTCTGTTTTCTTTCAGCAGGAGTGAATTGATGCCAATCACTTTTCCAGTCTTTGCGTCAATCAAAGGTCCCCCGCTGCTACCTTTTTCGATCTGCACATCGACCTGATACGCTTTTTCATAGACGAAATTATCCCGAATGTCTCTGCCCGCACCTGTCAAATAACCGATAGAGGCCGAGTTTTCCAATCCGTTCGGGCTCCCTAAAGCGATGACTTCAGTACCGACTTTCGTTTCATTGACTTCAGTCTTAAGCGGATTGATATCCTTATATGTATCAGACTTGATAAGTGCAATATCATATTTATCTGAGATCCCGATCACTTTCCCGGGGGCTTCCCGGCCGACCGAATTCCTCACATTTACCTCTGTATAACCCGCCACGACATGGGCGTTCGTGACAATAAAACCGCCCTTGGCATACAGAAAACCTGAGCCAAAACCATCCGTCGTCAGAATGGTAAATACACGCGGCAATGTTTCCTCGATTAGAGCTGTTTTCTCTTTTTCGATTGGCTTATTTTCAGGACGTTCCACAACGCCCCGTTCAATTATAGGAACCGGCTGTTCGACAGGCTCTTCTTTTAAATTTTCATCCTCAAGCGTTGATGTTTTCGGTGATTCCTGTTTAGTGATTTGAATGAATGCATATCCGACTCCACCAAGCACACAGAGGCAGACAAAAATGACCAACAGCATCCATCCTGTATGGCTCTTCTTCTGCATTGGCTTGCCGCAACTCCCGCAAAAATTTGCATCCTGAGCGTTTTTAAACCCGCAACCCGAACAAAACATGGAAACACCTTCCCCCCTTAAATCTTTATCCTTTATATCGGTCCAATCAATCAGTTCTAAAGTCCCTCGGACACAACATCGCAAGGAAAAAATTACAATCTCCGCGGTCTTAGTGATTAAGTTGCTTTGCATGCAGACAACTGGATTCTTCTGTTGAGTGTTGTATAAGTTGATGGATAAGTCGTATATGTTCATGTTCATGCTGTTTGATGTGCCGGTTGAAGCAAAACTAGAAATCATGACAAAATGACAAAGGCGTAAGAATTATTGCTCGTAATGTCGGGAGGCCTGTTGTAGAGCTTTAGACAATAAATACCGGTACGAGGAATATTGCGTCTTTATGAACTCTGCACCGCAGAAAGGCCTTCCCGCTGAAAAGCGGGAAGGCCATAAAAATCATCTACTATAAATAATCTCTGTAGCAGGATTTCTTTCATCGGATAAGATCTTGTTATTTTTCTTATCCCTGAATACCTCGTACTTATTGAATCCATTTGGTAGTTCGAATTGCACATCTAGAGAGTCTGCCCAGAAGATTGGCTCTACTCTAATGCTTCCTTTTCGATTCGCATTTTTATAGACAACATTGTTTGTATTTTTGGAAGGATTGTACGTGATTTTCGCTTCTTTTGCAGTTATCGTTACTCCATTCGTTGCTCCCACTCCACCCAATACATTGTTAGCAAATGTAATATTGCCTTTTAGGATCAGTTTCTCTTTTGCTTCTTTCTTATCGGAGTTCCCTACATATATTGCGCCTAACGTGGAATCTTTTAGCGTTGCGTTTGATAGTGCTAATGAAGCTCCATTTCCGTTCACTTCAATCAGATGATCCTTCATGTCATTTCCGGAGGTGAAGTTCAGGTTGTCAATGACGACTGAAGAGCTGATCAAAAGTCCTTCGGCATTCTTCTTTGGATCTCCTTTTGAATTAAGAGTTAGCGTTTTTCCATTCCCGTTAATGATGATGGCTTCATTAAGTTGGAGCGGTTTGTTGGTTGTGAAATTGTTGGCTATGTTCAATTTGGGAGTCTGTTTCTCAGTTTTGGCTAGTTGTGTGGCAACGTGTGAAAACTCCAGTTCATTGTCAATGTGGTAATAGCCGTTTTGTGTTTTCGTGTAGAGATGTAAGTCTGTAAGTTTAAACTCGAAATCTCCATTCCCCTCCATCCAAAATGCAGGAGCTGGTACACCTTTATATTGGTCATTATGCTGATTGTCTTTTCCATTAATGATAATTTTACTGCTTCCTCGATCCGCAACTACATTAATCCCACCAAGTTGATTATTCATTGTTTCAACGTTGGTTAAATTGACTGTAGTTGGGGAGGAGGTTCTGGATGTGTAGACGTGCAAACCGCCTTTAATGGAATTGGATAGCTTCACTTTATTCAACGTAATAGATGAAGCGTTGTCGGCAACGATATTATATCCTTCAAAGTTCGTGACCTCAGCATTTTCAAATGTAACGTTGTCGGAATAGACGAGTATTCCATGGCCCCGAGTGCTGGAGTGTCCGACTAGCTTCAGGTTCATACATTTTGCATTCTTTGCATTTTCTTCAAATGTGATGGCAGCTTCTTCAGCTTTGTACCTAAATCCATCAGCAACTTTAAGGGTCGCTCCATTGATCGCTTGAATCTTTACATTTGGATAGTTGATCGTTATGGGTTTTGTAATCGTGACGTCTCTGGAAATCGTTATTTCCGGGACCTTCGAGGAGAGTGCTCTCTGTAATTCGGTTTCATTCGTAATTGTACCTGTCGGAACAGAAATTTTCGATCCGGCAATGGATGTATACGATCCTTTTGTGCCTGCGACATATAATGTAGAGTTATTCAGGAAAGTTGATGTATCGTCCGTAAAATCAGTATCAACTTCCAACCCCGAACTGCTGACCCGGTAAGTGATTTCAAATACCTTGTTCTTTAAGCGGATATCCTCATAGAATTTAATCGTCTTCCAGTTGCCATTCGAACCGACTGTCGAGTAGGAAGTGGAGTATTTGGTCTTTCCTTCATCCCAAGTGAATGTTCCTGCTTGGCCGCTCGTGTAGGTTCCATTCCCAATGGATAGATTCGCAAGTTCTACGGTTTGGTTTGTTTTCACATCTTTTGAATACATAGGCGTTTTCGTTGCCATCTTGTACTTCGTAGGGTTTTGGTCGAATGTCATGGAGATGACTCCATTGGCGTCCATACTTGCAGTCCGGATCGTGATGTCGTTGTAGACGGGCGGCTCATAAGGAGGCGTCTGATCCGGATTTTTCACTCCATTGATGCGTTCAATCCGGTACTTTGCTGAATCGTAATTCCGGATGACATTCTTAATGGACGTATTCCACGGAATAAGGACATTGGACACCCATGTTTGCGAGCTTATGTTCACATAGCCATCACGTGGAATGTCGAGCGATGAGATGGTTCCGGCTGTATTGATTGTCACAAGGCGGTTTGTCAGGATGTTGAAGTTTGTAAACGTACCTGCTCCATTCAATGTAACGTCCTTTGTCGTGGAGACCGAAAGTTCAGGGACGCTTGAATAGATTGCGGCTTCGGTCATTGAGCCCTCTAAAGAGACCTTATTGACTCGGGACGTATCATTTGTTCTGAACGTGCCGTTTGCCTTCATTGTAATGGACTGTGCGAAAGACCTGTTGGAAAGTGTGAAATTCGTGTTGGATTTGGATAGTTGTACGGTATTTAGTGTGGAGTTATTGAATGTGAGGTTTAGCGTTCGATTGGAAGTGTATTCGTTGCTGGTTGTAGAACCTTTAATGTTCAGTGCATCTGCGGTGAACGTATTTTGTGTCCCGGAACTGAAGCTCAGGTTTTTATTGACCGTCAGATCCCTGACATTGAGATAATCGGCATCGATGACCAGGTTGCCGTTCAAGGTTGCGTTGTTTCCGTATAAGGTGATCATATTTGACGAGGTTCCGGAGTTCCTGAGTTCAAGTTGTGTGATGGTCGAGATGGCGCCCTTGTCATGTTGGAAAGATATTTTTGCATTTCTTAAAGCATCGCGGTTTTGGGAAGTGAAGAAATAGCGCAAGGACGCAGGAATGTCGTAATAGCCCTTGTCAGTTTGCAGCGAGTACCCATCAAAGGTTGAAATCGTCGCAGTCACTGTATCCGTCCGGTTGTTTGCCAGTTCGCCCCGGTGTACGAACATCGCCATTTGCCCGCGATCTACATATTGGTTGGGTGCAAATCGGGTAGGCGTGATCCCGAATGTGATTTTGTTGTCAATCAGGGACTGCAAGTAAACAGAGTAAAATGCATTTGGAGGGACATCCGTGAATTTCGCTGTACGTAATGGCTGCTTTTCGAACTGATACGCGAGGGCCAAAATCTTCGCCATCTGTCCACGGTTCAGCGGATCATCCACTCCGAAATTGCCGTTCGAGTACCCATCGATGATGCCTGCCTCGTACAGTGCCGCAACGTACTTGTAAAACCCATGGGATGTTGGGACATCACGGAAATGAGGATTGCGGACATTGTTCAGATCCAAATTCAATGAAATCGCCAAAATCTTCGCAGCCTGGCCGCGGGTCACCTTTTCAGAAGGACGGAAAGTCCCGTCGGCATACCCGTTAATAATGCCCTTGCCTGACATATACATGATGGAATCGTAAGCGACATGAGAGGGCGGGACATCCTTGAAATACGTTGGAGCGGCAGAAACAACAGCAGGTGCAACAATCGCACTCGTCAGCACGGCAGCTGACGTCAACAGCTTAACGTTTTTATGTTTATTGACCAAACAGTTTACCTCCTAATTTGTTCATTCCTGAAATTAGACGATAGAAATCAATGAAAGTTACACTGATTCTTCGAAACATTTTTTACTTGCAAACTAGTATTGATTGCATTCCTTCGTTTAATATAAGTGGACAAGTGGTTTGTTATTCCAATTATCATTATATAGTCGTGGATTGGTTTTAGTGACAGGACCTTTGCCATGGAAAGACGACAAATTAGGAGATCAAGTCTGATGCAGCACGGCGGAATAAATGAAAAACAACCACCCATCCTCACGAATTTTGTGTTCGTCGGATGACTGGTTGTTCGTTGACATCCTTACCATTGAATATCTTCAGGGTAGCTCCCGGGATATTCAACGGTATTTGGCGACATCCCATCTTTAACGGCAAGCTTCTCTATCTGCCTTTTAATTTTTATATACTTGGCATCCTTGTTGGCAACTCGTTTGGCCGCAATGCTAACGTTAGCCAACCGCTTCTCTTTGTCCATTTTGAGAAATTCAATGTTAAGGTGATCAATATATTGGGTGACAAAGTTTTGATAATATCCAATAAAACTGGGAGTCAATGAACTCTTTAACAGCCTAAATTTACTTTCTCCTACTGTATTCTCAAGCCATTCACCTATGACAGATTGAAAGAGGCGGATCCGAGCTGGTGTAGTGTCCCAGAAATGCTGTCTATGTTTTGCTGACAGTTCTATGAAATCATTCAACACAAACCCGAGAAACAATAATTCCGGCCAAAGTATCCGGATTCGAAAGTACATATTGTTCTCCTTAGAATCGATTGAAAGTCTACTCCTATTCATCCGTTCCAGACCATTCGGCACTAAGATTACTTCCTTTTGTCCCTTCGCCGCTTGATTCAATTCGTTACAAAGATTCAGGATGCGAAGCCTCACCAGCTCATAACCCGGGTATTCTCCCTCTTCCCCAACAACCAAATGGATCGCTTCATTCAAAGAAACAAAATCGTTTCGATCGCCCGAAAGATAGGCCCCCGCGTAATTTGGTGTATTTTCCAACCATATCATCTATAGTTCTCTCCTCAAATAATCTATATTACAGATGTATATAGTAACACCCCAATTGAAATAGGTCTATAAAACTACCTTACATCCTAATATTGTAATCTATCTGAACCATATCATTTATTCTTTTAATACACTACAGGCTTTTACCGTTCTCTTTGCTCATTGTTTACCCGCTACAATACCATGAATTCCTATGCTATCAATAGCAGTTGTCGTTTTAGGTCGAAATACGGAGTCGTATTCTCCCGATAATTAATTTCTAAATTATCTAGGTAATTAAGTATAGAAGTTGTATAATAGAAGTATCATCATTCATAAACAATAAATCTTTTTACACACAGTCTCAATTCAGGAAAGGGGTATCTCATGGCCAAGTTGTGGGGGAAATGGATGTGCAAGCTATCCGGATACCATCGGATGGACTATTATTCCAACAAATGCATTCGATGTGGACATGTTAGACTCAAGAGATAGAAAGAGGAATAGTGGATTTAGGGAAAGCATGCCTATGGGCGTGCTTTTCTTATTTTACACTCAGAAATAGGATTAATAGCGGAGATAAAAGTAAAATGGTATCTATAACAGAGGGTGTCGGTTATTTAACCGACACCCTCTGTTTAAGTAAAAATAAACAATATACCTTAGTTAATTCACGCATACAATGTGTTTATTCGCATCACGATTCAAGGGTATTCCCCATCATAAGCTATAAATTTCATGTTCCAAATCATCCAATTTACTCGTCCATCGCAACCCCGAAACTTCCGGGAAAAGATCACGGTAGGATCCCCAATTCAGAATATGGATATCTTGCAAATTTACATGAAGAATATTCGACAGGTTTTTGGAATTATAGGCGGGCTTATGGCCGTATATTAACAATTTCTCAGCCAAATCAATTTCAATTGACCAGTCTATTTCTTCTGGAGTTTGTTCTCCCATCAAACGGCCAGCATATATCAAATGTCTACCGGAATCGTTCGTATTCCACCAATTCTCCTGCGATATTCTTTTACCAATCGTTTGCAGATCGGCCTTGCCGATATACAGCAATACGTTGCTGCCATATATGGGATGCTTCCCATAGACTTGATAGATCCCATAGTCCGTTTCCTCATCCATCAGATCAGTAAGATTCTCTAGCGTATATGGGCCTGTCCACTCAAGATGGATCAGTTTCATATGTTGATACTCCAAACCCTCCCCCCAAAAAAACATCATACATAGATTCATACCTTCACTTTTAATATTCGACGTTAGGAGAAAGAAGCCCTGCTTAATCAACAGTTTGGTCCAACTATTTACTAACCGTTAGACCTAAAAAGCGATTTTATCTGGGCATTTACCTTTTTATCGCTTTTCCTTAGCTAAGAAGTTTCCGCCAACTGTTGAGCAAGTTAATATAAATACCTTCGGTGAATAACGATATTCAAGTTCCAATTAATGACGTTAACGCATTAAATGGATAAGGCGCTATAAAAATTTCCTTTAGGAGGATGCACAGGATGGATGAAAACCTGGAAAAGCCCGCGAAACAGATAACCCCAAGATTCAACCGTAAAACGGCAAGGGTGATCGTGGATGAGGAACAAAAACGAATGGAGAAAAAGCTACAGGCCATTCGTGATAAATACGATGCATTAATTAGGAATATCAAAGAGGAGGATGAAGGGGAGGGTGAAGCCTGCACGAAAAGGTGAAAGAAGCCCTGCGAAAACGCAAGACGTATGATGAAATCTTGGAAGAGGATCGAAAACGATTTGAGGAGAAATTACAAGCAGTTCGTGATAAATACGAAGCGTTAATCAAGGAATTCGAAGAGGAATAAATTCTTTCCGCTGAGATAAGGAACCTCTCGTAACAACCGGACCTTCTCAAATGTTTGATGGTCAGAGAGGGATTTTCTATGAGTGATGTTCATATGACTTACGCAGCAGCTATTTATAAGTGCAACGCAGTTTTACGAGCGTGTATTCATATTTACGAGAACGAATTCTAATTTACGAGCGTGAACGGGATTATACGAGCGCAGAATTCTTTTTACGAGCGCCGGAGCGGATTTATGAGCGCGTAACCTTTTATACGAGCGCGAACTAGCAATGTTGCCAATCTATGGTATATTTTAATAGACACCATCAAAAGATAAAAGGTGAAAATAACAGCCAGGGGGGCAACAATTTGAAAACAATAACAAAAAAACTAATCGTAAGCACACTTTTAACAGTAATGGTTCTTTCCACTAGTGCAGGAACAGGAATGGTTCAGGCTGAAAGCATTCATACATACAGTACACAACAGCAAGCAACGAAATATCCTAAAAAAGTGATGGAAGCAGTTCGTGAAAGTTTCGGCGTTAACAAACACTCTACTGAAATTGATACTAAAATTGAATCCATGCCACAAGTAGAAGTAATGGATAAGTACCTTGAATCCTTCGGTAAAAAAGTAAAAGGGAATGAAGTTCAGAAAGCTGTTCAGGGTGTATTTAACATCGATTTACACGAGGTTTCCAAAAACAATTACGGTAATAAGCTAAATAGTTATGCCGCCGCTATTATGGAAACCCTTCGTGATTCCGAAAAACTTACTGATGCGGAAATCATGGATCTACCAAAAGTGAAAGTAATGCAAGCGTATATCAAAGCCCATGATTACCCTTTAACTGGTCCTGAAATCCGTGTGTTGATTAATCAAATCTTTGGAATAAATCTTGACGGTATTTCTGGAATAGCAGGACTGCAACTTGGCATTAACTCTAAAGGTACATGGATCATTAATACACCAACGGATATGTTAGTGATTTCATCCAGCCATGATGACGTTGAGCTGTATGTCTACACAACAGATTACTGGGAACAAGTAACAGGAACAAAAGAAGTGCCCGATTCATTAAAACAATACTTTGCGGATAACGGATTTACGTATGACAATGTAACAGGCAAATACAACTGGGTTAACCCTACCGGTGAATCTGCTCCTGAAGCGTTTAAAAGCCAAACGATCGGTATGTTAATTCAAACGATTATGCAGGTTAACGCCAATCTATAAGAAAAAAGTAGCCAAGAGAGCGATCTCTTGGCTTTTAACTTACCTATTCCGCTCTGTCCTAATAAAGTCATCCATTTTCCGGCGCTCAAAATATTTAATAATACTATGCTGTATGACGTCTTTTGTTTGCCTTGTGGACGTGGATAGGGACAATTCCTTTGCTAATGCCAGAAGGCTTTTTTTAGTTTTCAAAGCATTGTTTGTTGATAAATAAACGTTCAGTTCTTCACCGCTCATTTGATACATATTCGTGATTATGTTTGTGTAGTCTATCGTTTCGTCGTCTTTTTTACGCTTAGTTACTTCTTTTTGAAATGTGCTATTTTGCTTTACTAATTGAAGGATCGCATCCAATGCTTCATCAAACTTTTGACCTTCGAAGCAATCCAAAATATCCGCCGTTTTACGCAATAAACTTGCCAATTCTTTTGATTTCATTCGACACCTCATACCAACTTCCCAATAAATTCCTCGGTGAGATTACTAAAATAAATTGATTGTTTCGCGGCATTGTCACGGGAACGCGATAGATATTTGAAAGAGTACACGGGGAGATTAACAGATGCCGCTACTGCTATGCCGTCTCCATTCGTGATGTATCGGTCGAAAGTTTTTCCAGTATGTTGAGCAGACACTGTTTGTATTGTCTCGAAGTGAGTGGCCTTAGGTTCATTTTTATACTCATCAACCATATTAAAAATAATCCCGCCAAATTTAGTATGTACATACGGGCCCGGCATTTCTGCGTAATCATGCATCCTTTCAAAGTCAGCATTAAATTTATCCATATATTTAACGATTAATGAAATACCGGTTGTCGAAAGAAAATCCGGCTTTACGGGGACTACAAAATAATCACTTGCATAAAATGCATTCTGCGTCACGGTATTGACGTTTGGCGGACAATCCAATAACACGTATTCATAATCATCTTTAACTTGGTCTAATAAGGTTTTAAGAATCGAAAGTTTTTCAATTTCATTTCTCGTAACTTCCTTATGATCTTTCCCTTTCTTTTGAGAACGGGCAAGTATAAGATCCATCAACACTAAATCTTGATGGGATAAAATCATGTCAATTTTATCAAAGGCGCTACTAGGCGAATCATTCACCAACTTCTCATGAGTAACGCTAGAACCATCAACGTTTTTGTCATTAAAATAGCCATCAAAGACATCCTTTAATGTTGCCATGCCTCTTTCATAAACACTTTCATAATAACTCTCTACACCTAGCGCCAGGAACGATAGATTACATTGCGGGTCCAAGTCAACTAGCAAGACCCGCTTATTTGTGATTTTTTGCAAGCCTACCCCGAGATGTAACGTCAGTGTTGACTTCCCTACTCCGCCTTTCCAATTTATCAAGCTAATGACTTTCCCCATATCACACTTCCCCCATCACTATGTTCCCTGAGGTAAGGTTGCGGCTTTTTACTAGTGAATCTATAAATGGATAATTGATGAGTGTCAACTGACTCAGGATAATATACCTTATTACTGGTCTGGAAACTATATGCATTCACTTCGCATAGCATAGCTTCAGAGGGCATTATAGAACTCTTATTGAGGAGAGGGCACAATGGATGAAGAGCAAAACCGAATGGAGAAAAAATTACAGGCAGTTAGCGATAAATACGATGCGTTAATCAATAAAAATAAAGAGGAGGACGAAGTGGAAGAGGATCGAAAACGATTTGAGGAGAAAGTACGGGCAATTTTTGATAAATATGATGCGTTGATAAAGGAAATCAAAGAGCAATAAATTAATTATTACCTTAAAGAAGTGGATTCCCCCACTTTTTTTGTTGATGAATGCAAAAACTAGGCTATATAAGGAAGCTTTATCGGCAGGCGAATAACTATCCGATAACAGAAGAAAGCTTCCCTGACTCGAACAACGTACGCAAAAAAAAGAAAAGACGCCCTCCATATCATCGACCTAGTTCTGGTCAACGGAAGACGTCTTTTACTAAAATGATAATCATACATAAGTCATTTTGGCTACATAATTGGCAACACTCGCGGGGAAAATGTCACTTAAAAGCCAACTCCAGTTCTTCCAGATTTTCAGATTGAAGAGGTCGTTTTCCTTCCTCAATTTCATTTATCATTTCTACAAGTCTCGTTAGAAGGGGCAACGATAAACCTAACTTTTCCCCTTCCAGAATAACAGGATTTAATTGCTGGGGAACTTCAGTTTTTCTTTTTCTAACCGCTAAATCACGCCATATCCCTGTTCTTGTTTTTGTATATCCTCTTAATTTTTTGGCTAGCTCTAAAAATTGGGCGTCGACCTTTTCTTTTTGATATTCAGGGTACAGTATGTTTGGTGTCCACCCGTCGAAGGATTCAGTGAATATCCCTTTCTTATTGGCGACTTGTAAAACCTCGATAGCTATTGAGGTTACTAATGGATAATAGACTGCATCCTCAAAGAAATCGGCAATTTCCATATTTGTTGTTGCTGTAGCTGTAAGGACAGCACCATACGCAAGTTTACTCCATAAAAATCCTTGAATATTATTTGTTGATTTTGCATCTCCCCAACTGCTTAAGACTTCAATCAACTCCGCAAGTCTTTTACTCTCTCTTCCATCCAATTCTCCAAGATAAACGCTGCCAACCCCTCCATATTCGACGATCCCTGGCTCTAGATAATCTGCGAATAGATTAACAAAGCATCCAATGGTTTTCTCTATCCCAATTACACTAGCTATCTCCTCTTCGCATAATCCATTCTGAAAGGAGACCACATAAGAATCATCGGATAATCGATCTTTTACAGACTCTATCGCCTCAACGGTATGTTGTGCCTTAACTGCTAAAAATACAGTCTCCAACGTTTCTCTTGTTTCTAAAAACTGATCTACCGTAAACGCTTTAACTTTAACCGTAAATTGTTGAACCTTCTCGATTATCGTCAATCCGTTTTCATTCATCGCATGAACATGATCTTCATTTTTATCAATGAAGGTAACATTGTAACCGCCTTTTACAAGGTAGGCTCCAATAACCCCTCCGATTGCTCCTGCACCGATAACAGTAATATTCATTTTATCCCCCTCATTCATATTCCATGGTATATATCCCTGGCAGTCCTAAGGGACATTCAATGTTTTCCCCAATAAGAATCAAATAGACGAGACTTTACTTTTCACCTCTTTGATTCTCCCCAAATATTCTTCAGTTGAGCAAATTAGTCCTCTTAAAATGAAGTTGAACTTATTTGTATTTCTAGTCAGTGTATTCTCTATAGCGAAACGTGCCATATCTGAATTTACGCTTTTGAACTTCAATGCCACCGCCAATAGTGGAAGAGGGGGTTGTGCAAGCGCTGAATCATGATTAAATTCATCCTCGTTGACATAATTTAAACGAACCAACCCTTTGGACACCCGTATATTCCACCTGTTGTATTCTTCAGCTTGGCAATCGGTTAGATTTTCCGCTGTTTTCACTATATCTTCCACTTGTCTAATTAATTCTTTTAAGCCTTCGACACGTTTCTTCGTTTCGGCTAGCCCTTTATGGTTAGGCATAGCTTCATGATACTGATCGAGATAACTGTTAATTTCCTTAATGGCATTTAACTGATTCACTTCTAAAAGCCGGGAAGTACATAAATCCCAAAGAATAGAGAGGTATATCTTGCAATCTCTTTGCAAAAACTCTGGGCTGATCTTGTCCAAAGTATCTTCGGTTGTATGCCACCACCATCCAAAACCGCCGCCCTTGCCATCACCGAATAGTTTTGAGAATGCTTCCATTGCGGGTGTGTTCATTGGTTTTTGTTCAGACAATCCCATCAAAAGTGAAGGTACACCCGGCCCCCAAAATGACTGGTCTCCCGCTCGCCCAAAACGGCTGGAATTATATGTTTCACCTGCAATTTCTTTGATTGCTTTGGCAGCAACCGATTTTGTTTCCGCCATGGCATTTCCTTCTGAAAGAACAACGGATTCTTTAGCTCCAACCGAATCAATATTTACATGCATTACACAGTTGTCATGCAGCTCTTCCCAATTTTCATCAGCATATAAAGTAGATCCAGCATATCGACCATGAGAATGTCCAGACCAAAAAGCAAATCTAAGCGAACGTCGAAATGTCGGTTTTTGCTCACCAATGATTCTTGCAATCTCAAGCATAGTGGCATTTGCAGTTCCATTGTCCATTGCACCATGATGCCATGAGTCTATATGCCCTGAGAAAAGCACAAACTCATCGGTAGGCTCATCTGCCTTATATTCCGCAATAAGGGTTGGGATTTCACCCCAGAACTTATGAACAACCGCCTTTATTTCACAAGCTGTTTCTCCGGAATTGAGTATCATTTCTTTGATTTTTTGACCATCATCAAAATTCACCGAAAGTACGGCAATCGTTGGGTAATCATTAACCTGATTGATGGATGGATTTCCCCAAACAGTGGAGACAATCATTTCATGCCTATATTCTGCACTTATAAAGACAGCTGCAATTGCTCCGGCCTGCTCGGCGGCTTTCACTGCTCCTGGGATAGCCAAGCCGTCAATTACAACTGCCTTACCCTTGACGTCAGCCCAATTCCCTTCACTTCCGTCTCCAACGTAAACCAAATCCGTGTGAAGTCCTTCCTCAGGTGTAGATGCTGCCATTGCATGTGTAATTGATTGATAAGGAGTACCATTTACACGCAAAGATGTTTCACCCGGATGGCTAATGTACGCCATACGTTTATACAAACTTGTTTCAAAACCAAATTCTTTTAATTGTTGTTCCGCATATTGAAATGCCCGGTACTCTTCTTCTGTGCCAGACAATCGAACTTCCTTGGATATATTTTCAGTGAACTCCATTAGCTTGTTTTTATCTACACGATCAATAAGTTGAATTTTAGTTACCATTTCGATCTATTCCTCCTTATCTCTCCCATACTCCAGTAAAAGCAGAGCCAACAATGCACTTCTTTCTGTCATCTTATCCAGAACAAGATACTCATGATTAGCATGTGCGCCGTCTCCAACCGCTCCAAGTCCGTCTAATGTTGGTGCAAACGGTGCTGTCAGGTTACCATCACTACCTCCACCCGTTTCCATTTCCGTCAACTCAAATCCAAGACTGGATTCAGCTATTTGTTTGGCTTTTTCGAACATCTCTGCAACTTGCTCCGTTCGTTCTAACGGCCAACGATTAATGCCCCCAGTCACTTCAACTTTGACACCTTCAATCTTAGGTTGAAGGTTTAATATAAGCGGCAGAACTCTTTCATATTCTTCTTTGGTTTTCACTCTCAAATCCACTTCTGCATAGGCCTTTTCAGCAACGACATTTGAAGCGGTTCCTGCAGTTATTTTCCCAACATTCAACGTTGTCCCAAGTTCTAAATCTGTGAGAGAGTGCAAGTACAATGTTTGGTGTGCCAATTCCTCTATTGCACTTTTCCCTGCCTCTGGATCAATTCCAGCATGAGAAGGTACCCCCGTCACTTCAATAGTAAATATTCCAACACCTTTTCTAGACGTTTTTAAACATCCGAGCTTCGACATCCCTGGTTCAAGAACAAAAACCACATCACTTTTAGAAGCTTCCTTCTCAATTAACTCCTTTGAAGAAGGATTTCCGATCTCTTCATCCGAATCAAAGAATAAAACAACTTTTTTATCAAGTGTTTGGCCCAAGTCCTGAAGCGCATGCAATGCAAATAATCCCTGAATCAGGCCGCCTTTCATATCGAATACACCCGGACCACGTGCAATGCCATCAGTCATTTGAAACGGGATTTTTTCCAATGTCCCTTTTGGCCAGACTGTGTCAAAATGGGCAAGGATAAGAATCTGTCCATCTCCCTCTCCGAACTCTCCTCTAACATGGTTTCCGTATTGATCATTGGAAATGATTTCAGCCTTTCCCCCGGTGAGCTCTTCAAATGTTGCTGCAATCCAATTTGCTAGCATATCTAAAGATTCTTTGTCATATGAATGGGATTCTTTTTCAACAATTTCCTTAAGGTATCCATACATTGTTTCTTTCTTTTGCTCTAACAACTCATATATTTGATGCATAAGAAACTCCTTCTTTCTAAAATATATTAGCCAAAAGTTTTATATACTCTTCCGGCAGAATAACCTCCGTCAACCAAAAGATTTTGACCTGTTATATATGTCGCTTGGTCCCCCGAGAGAAAGGCGACTGCAGAAGCGATCTCCTCTATTTTTGCAGAACGTTTTAAAGGTGAATAGGATAGTTTTTCTTCATGTTCTTTAATCGCTTCTTCATTCGTCAAAGTGTTAAACAATGTTTCAGTCTCAACAAGTCCTGGGCCAACAGCATTAACCCTGATGCCATAAGGTGCAAACTCGAGAGCCAATACTTGGGTGAGCATCTTTACAGCAGCTTTAGAAGAACAGTAATGAGAGACACCAGGTCTTGCGACTTCACTTGCAGTTGAAGTAATATTTACGATACTTCCATCCTTCACCTTATTGGCAATCATGAAATCTACTACCTCTTGGGTTAGGAAAAATAATGATTTCACGTTTAGATTATAAACAGCATCCCAGTCGCTTTCTTCAATTTGCAATGCGGGTTTTGATGGAAATATCCCTGCACAATTCACTAATACATCAACCGTCCCAAATTCTTCCTTGGCAAAACTTACGATAGTTTTGCAAAATGAAATACTTGTTAGATCTCCAGTAATGAATTGAACATTTGTGCCACTTCCCCCTTGCTGCCTCAGTTCATCAACAGTTTGAAGCAATTGCTTTTCGTTACGGTCAACAAGAAGCAGTTTATAGTCCATATCAAGTAAATGTTGAGCAATCCCTTTACCTATTCCTGCTGCACTCCCGGTAATCACCGCTACTTTTCCAACTATTTCTTTGTTCATACTCTCTCCTCCTGAATTAGTTAAAGGGGTCAAGAGAGCTGACCCCTATTATTTACTAGTAATCTATTTCCCTGATGAATTACTCAATTCTTCCCCGAAAAACGGCTCCAGGCTTTCTTTAGGCACAGGTTTAGTGAACAAGCTTACAACTATAAGTAAAATAGTTGAGATGATTAACCCCGGGATAACTTCATTTATTCCATATGGCTTGTGAAGTACAAATAGCCAAATTAAAACGGTAATTACTCCGCCTATCATTGAAGTTAACGCCCCCGCAGTTGTCGCTCGCTTCCAGTTTAATCCGACCAGGACAATAGCAAAGAAGAAACTAGCAACCATGGAAGCCTGCGCCATCACAATGAACTGAACCATGTCAAACGGGCGCAAAGCGAATATTAGTGGAATAAAAGCCAATATGACAACAGCTATCCTATTCACTTTCATTTTTTGTTTGTCAGTAGCCATAGGGCGCATCAGTCCATAAATATCATGGGAAATTCCTGAAGAAGAAACAATCATCACTCCTGAGACCGTACTCATAATGGAGGCAAGGATGGCAACCATTAATAATGCGCCAACGATTGGCGGCAACACATTAATGGCCATTATAGAAGAAGCACTATCACCACTATTCAACACTGGAAATAATGCGCGCATTCCCATTCCACCTAATGCCACGGAGATTCCAACAATCATTTGGAATACGAAAGAAAAACCAATTGCCAATCTAACTGTTTTAGCATTTTTCAGCGTATACATACGCGCTAATTCATATGGTGCAATCGCTATGGAAAAGCCAAAAGCTGCTCCAAATCCAATTAAATCCTTAACGCCATAGTGCCACCCTGTAATACTTGCATCGAGGTTCGTGAGAAAGGTACCCACAAAATTAACCCCGCCCGCTTGATGAAACAGCAAAGGAATTGCAGCAAGAAAACACCCCGCCATAATTATCGCTTGCACAAAATCACTGTAGGCAGTCGCCTTCATACCGCCTTTTAATGTATAAACCATTGTTACTGCAATTGTTATAAGTGCTCCCCACACCATCGGGATCCCAAATATGTTCTGCATTACAATTCCGCCTGCAACATACTGTGCAATCAAGTAAACTGTATATGCTACGATGATTAGAATTGCCGCAATTACTTTGCCCGCTTTTGTGTTATATCTCTTTTCAACATACTCCGGAACGGTCACGGCTTTGAACTTTTGAAACTTAGGTGCAATCCATATTGCCGAGACAACCCAGCCAAGCCAGAGTCCTGGCCAAAACCAAATATAACTGGCGCCTGTTAAGTAATGCACCCCCATTGTTCCAACAAATGTTCCAGCGCTCATTTGGGTCGCTGCTAGTGCAGCCCCCCCTATAACTGGACCGATAGATCTACCCGCAACTAGATGATCCTCACTTGTTTTGTTTCCCCTTCCAGCCCACCAACCAACTCCGAGAATCATAATGAAGTATCCAATAATTACATAGTAAAACTCCGGACTGATTTCGAACATTTCTCCAGCTCCCCCTATTCCTCTTTAGAATTTTTATATAAAGCCCATCCGAAATACATCATTAGAAACACAACTGCAAAGATGACAAGACTCCAAAAAGGAACTCCCATTTTAGTTCGCAACCTCCTTTTCAGCTTTTAGTTCTGATCGTATCCATACGGAAACAATGAGCACCAGCACAGCAATCGAAGTCCATCCGACAAAGTTGAAAAGCGTAAAAACCTTCTTTGTATCGCCGAAAATATAATTGACATGGGATGGGACATTCATTAAATAACTGGTAACCTCATTCTTTTCACTTTTTTTCAACACTGGAAAGGAGTTACGTTGAATTATTTTGCCTTCTGCTGTGGTGAAGTTAATTGCTACAATATTTCCTTTGCCCTGACTAGGCACCAGCGGCACAAAAATTGGCACAGTAAATTCACCTTGCTTTAGCATTAATTCGTAAGTGATTGTATAAGTAAAATTCCCACTAGAATTTTCCGGAGCAGTTACGAAATATCTATCCAGCGCTTTACTTTCCTCAGTTGTAAATTCTAAGGAATGTCCGTCCGAAACAACTTTGAGATTGCTAATTTCCACATTGTTTATTGATGAGAGTGTGTGTTCTATACTTCCATCCGTAAGTTCTTCAACATTATTGATTGTTATTTTCTGGGTAACCTCATATCCAACATCCCCGTCAGAAATTATATTTATCTCCGCTTTTTCAAGGGTGGCGGAATTGGATTCTGCAGCCTTCGCTACATCACCAAATATAATCGTCATAAGAAAAACAAATAAGATAAAGAACCTCGTTTTTAATTTCATAAATGAACCCCCCAATTTCATTTTTAAATAGAAACCACTTCATAAATAATGGATTTCCTATTTAATTCATTTACTCTAAGAAGTAATTATTATTTGCATGCATTTGTGTTATTTTCTTCACACGGTCTGATACCTTCTTGTCATATTTCGATTCTATTGCGGCAGTAACTAGGTTCAAAAGACTCAATACCGAGGAAACCGAAATCAAGTTTTCCGAAGCTACATTGATATCCGTCGTTAAACAAACATCTGCAATCCTGCCAACTGAGGATAGAACTCGATCCGTAATCGCAATTACTGTCACACCTTGTTTTTTTGCAATTTCTGCAATCCGTAAAGTTTCTGCGACATAGCTAGGAAAAGATAAAAGCACAATTACATTTTTCTTATCCTGATTAAACAGTAAATGCTCTGGAAAGCTATGACTTGCTGAATTGATTAAATTCACATTTTCTCGCATCATGCTAAGTTTCAAATAAAACCAATGCGCAGAAGTGTAAGATGCTCGGAAGCCTGCAATTTTAACTTCATCAGCTTCCATTAAAATATCAGCGGTCTGCCATAACAACATTTCATTCAAATTATTTGACATATTTTGCAGGATTGAAATATCCCTTTCAATGATGGATTGAAACAATCCCCCTTTCGCATCGTCCGAGCTCTGATACTGTTGTGAATTACTTAACCTTTCACCATCCTCCAAGAACTGTTTTTGTAACTCTTTCTGCATATGGGTAAAGCTATCAAATCCAAGAGCATAAGAAAGCCGAATAATCGTCGTTTCACTCACATCCACTTTTCTTGCCAATTGAGCCGCAGTCGACATGCCATATTCAATTTTGTTATTCAGCAAATACTCCGCTATTTTTTTTTGGCCAGCTGATAATTTCTCGTATTTAGACTTAATAATGTCTTCAATATTCATAGTTTCTTCCTCCAGATGATGTATTATATGCTTCGCCAATAAATTTAGAAGAATCATATAATTCTTTAACCCATGGTAACTCATTTTGAAAGTAAACTCAATATGAATTTATATTTTATTTTAAATAGTCTATTAATAATCAAACCTACTATAGTTAATTACGGAAATGGTAAACGTTTTTGTTTGACTTGAAGAACACTAAAAAACCCCACCATTGTGATGAGGTTAAATAAATTTTTTATCTTGGATTAATAACATGTACAGTTGCTTTAGCATCTTCAAAACCGCCGGCTTTTAATTATCCATACGTAAGTTGCCGCTTCAACCTGTGGGTTATAGGAACAATATCATGAAAGAGCTGACCCCTCCCCTTTATATAGAGAGTAAAGGAAGAATTATCAATGACACATTGCCTTAATGAGTACTCACAATTTGCCAATCATAATGAAATGTACACAGCAGCGAAAAAGCATACTTCGCTTCACAAGATTGAATTGAAAAGATCAGATTGCCAGGTGCTGGACATAATTCTGCACCACTTGAAGTGATGGAAAATGAAACGGAAACCATGAAAGATAAAGTTTCTACTCTACTCGACAAGCCGAAAAATATGAAGTGAAAAAAAGCGATCATTCTCTCGATGAGAATTAGACCGCTTTTTTATCCACTATTCCGTCCTATCATACCTCTTCGGATTATATGCCACTTTCAGCAACGAAACTGCAATCAGTAAACATAAAATCATTGCAGGCAAACCACCTAAATTCGATAGCATCTTTATACCATCTATTTCGGCGAAACTAATCATCATCCATGCAATTACAGCAATCGATATACCCCATATAACCTTTATGGCGATACTTGGCTCGGGGCTATCTGGTGTAATTCCAGTAGAACTAATTCCACCCATTGCAGATATGTTCGAGTCTGCTGCTGTGACGAATGAAATAAAGACGATGAACAAATAAAATGGTATAACGATTGCCGATAATGGAACTTCAGCTAGTATGGCGTATAATGCCGTTTCTGGACCACTTGTAGTAAAGACATCCGCAATTTTCGTATCGGTAATCAAGCGGTGTATGGTCGTCCCGCCAAAAATAGTCATCCACAACCCACCAAAGAAAGATGGGAAAGCAAAGTTTACAATGATGAACGTCCTAACCGTGTACCCGTAGCCAATTCTCCCTAAAAACAATGCCGTAATAGCAGCCCACGCAAACCAGTTCGCCCAATAGAAGACAGTCCACCATTGTGGCCATTGATCGCCGGATGCCGCGCCTGTAAACAAACTCTTCTCAAAGAAGTGCGTCACATAGTGGCCAAAAGATTCGACACCAAGATTAATAATGAAGCCAGCTGGTCCCGCAACAAAAATGAACAGAATAATGATTATGTACACTTTCATGTTAAGATCCGATAAAATTCGAATTCCTTTCATTAACCCGCTTGCTGCCGAAACAACAAAAGTCGTCATTACGATTGCGGTAATGAATGCCCATGCTACCGGCGAACTCGCGATACCCGTCAGGTAATTCACCCCGCCGCCAAGGTTGATGACAGCCGTTCCCAAAGCTGCAGCCATCCCTAATGCAAGTGTATATAAACACACCGCGTCAATAACCTTCCCCCATCCGCCTTCTATTCTCGATCCGAATAAAGGGGCCATCGTTGAACTCAAACTAAACGACTTTTTCATATTATAATAGGCAAACGCAAACATTAACGCAGGAACACAATAGATGGCATACGGTGTAATCGTCCAATGTAAAAACATTGTCGACATCGAATAGATCACTGCCTCAGGGGATTCAGGGGGGATATTCATCGATTCCGGTGGCGCTAAGTAATGATAAATCGGCTCTACAATCCCCCAAAACGTTACTCCAGCCGCCACTGTAGTCGTCAGTGTAATCGCAATCCAATTTGGAAGCGTCAGCATTGGTTTTGCATCTTTTCCACCGATTTTCACTTTGCCTAAAGGCGAAAAGTAAACAATGCTCACTGTCGCCAATAAAATCAAACCACTAAGACTGAAAAGCCCTCCTAAATTGGCTAATAACCAATCATTTGCTTTTGTAGTTATATTGATAAAAGCATCCCTATTTGTAAAACTTATGATACCGGCGACCAAAACTAATAAAAACGGTGGCCAAAAAACAGCATGTCTAAGATTCAAATCCTCTCTCTCCTTACTATTCTGCCGAGAAGGCCTGGCGACGACGTTTTAGCTGGACAGCAATTCCCTTGCGAAACTACGCAAATCCTCTTCAGAGACGAAGCGGCAATTATTTTCCCTCATCGGTTGATTTTCTTCCGATGTCATTGTTTCTACTAAAAGATCTACATCATTTATGCTTAAACCATCCTCTTTTAGTGATGTGTTTAATCCGCTCGAATGGACTAGTTCCTTAAAACGATCCGCCCCTGCATAGGCGATCTCTGATTTGCTCAATCCTTCCGTATGTACACCCATCGCTTTCGCGACTTTCGCAAACAAGTCCACATCCCCTTCTACCTTCCATCTATACGTTGCATTCATCGCCATCGCAACTGCTCTCGCGTGTGGTACTCTTCCGACTGTTGTAATCGCATGGCCCATACAATGTGCGATGCCAGTGCCGCCGTTTTCGATCGCCACTCCCGCAAGTGCCGCCCCTACCGCTAAAGCCGTCCTGCCTTCGAGATCCCTTGGGTTATGCAGAACTCGCTCCACGTTTCCGCAAATCAACTCGATTGATTTCAGCCCGAATGCTTCCACTATCGGATTTGACCTTGTACCCGTACAAGCTTCAATTGCATGTACTAATGCATCCAATGCAGTTGCAGCCGTTAAATGCCGGGGGAGCCCCTCCGTAAATAACGGGTCTAAAATAGCAACGTCCGGCGCCATTTGTTCGTCCCATCCCCATACTTTGCGTTTTTCAGCATTCGTAAATACAACTGTACTCGTCACTTCGGCACCCGAACCTGAAGTGGTAGGGATCATGATGGACGTGATTGTTTTCTTCGGAAAAGGGTTTGCCATCAGTTCATAATGAGATGCAGACGCTCCCCCCACGGCAACAAGGGAAGCCATTTTAGCTACATCCATTGCCGAGCCTCCACCGATTCCAATGACACAATCTGCATCGAAGTCCTGTATGACCCGTGCGGCTGCATCAATCGAACGTACGGATGGATCACTCTCCAGATCACTAAACACGGTATATTCAATATTGCTTTCATGGAGCACCTTTTCGACTAAATTGACAAGACCTGCTTCAATGACACCTTTATCTGTAACAATGACTGTTTTAGTTGAAGCTGTTGACTCTTTTATCAGTTGTCCGAGCTGAAGGTATGTACCTTCTCCACAAATGATTTTTGTCTTTAATCCAAACTCAAATGTTTCTTGCATGTTTCGTCACTCCTTTCATTCCGAAATGAAAGACAGATGCTATTCAATATTTCAAGTAAACCGTCTTCACTTGTGTAAATTCATAAAAGCCATGTTTACCATCATCTCCGCCGATTCCGGACTTCTTCCATCCCGAATGATAACCTTGATACGCTTCACCTTGTTGTCGATTTACATAGACTTCTCCACACTCGATATTGGACAATAACTCCATAATGTTTCGATAATTATTGGAATACACATTTGATGTAAGTCCGTAATCCGAGTCATTCACGTATTCAATGACTTCTTCCAGCGTTTCAAATTCAACGATCGGCAAGACAGGGCCGAATATTTCCTCCCTGACAATTTTCATCTCTTGCGTACAATTATCAAGTAGCGTCGGCGGATAAAAACTACTACCCTCTGACACTAATTCTCCGCCACATAAAACGGTAGCCCCTTCGGAAACAGCTTCCTCAACCATTTCATGGACTCTTTTCGCATCATTCGGGCTCACTAAACATGTCATTCCGATTTCAGGGTTCTCTAGGCCATCCCCAAACTCCGTATTTGAGAACTCTTCCACGAGCCTGTTGATGAATGTTTCCTTTATGGACTTGTGTACGTAGAGCCTTTCCGTGTTGTTACATACTTGGCCCGAGTTAGCCAAACGCCCGCCTGCGATCGCTTGAACGGCAAGATCGATATCTGCATCCTCCATCACAACCGCCGGCGCTTTCCCTCCGAGTTCCAAAGAGATTTTGATCATATTTTGCGCGCACTTCTCCATAATTCGTTTCCCGACAGCCGTGCTTCCAGTGAACGTAATCATGCTGATCTTTTCCGAAGAAGTCAGAGCTTCCCCAACAACGCTATCCTCACCTGTAACAATATTAATGACACCTTTCGGAATATCCGTATCGGCAATCAACTTCGCTAGCTCCAACGCGGATAATGGTGATTGAATACTAGGTTTGATGACTACCGTATTCCCCGCAATTAAGGCCGGCACCATTTTTCGTATGAGGACATAAATCGGAAAGTTCCAAGGAACAATGATGCCAATCGCTCCTAACGGTTCTCGAATCGAAAGGATTTTTTCGTTGGCATTGTCACTTTCTACGACATCGCCTTCAATTCGTCTTGCCCATTCTGTTTGGTACTCCCCTAGATCAGCTGCATAAAACACTTCCGATTTCGCCGAGGAAAAGCTTTTACCCATTTCCAACGTGATCATTTTTCCAATCGCATCTAAACTACTTTCATCTTGCATTAAACGTAAGAGTTGCATAACTAATCGGGCTCTTTCAATTGCCGGTGTCTTCTTCCATTTTGAAAAAGCTGTCACTGCGGATGAAACGGCACGGTCCACATCCGCTTTCTCTAATGAAGGCACCTCACCGATCACTTCATTTGTAGCGGGGTTCATAACTTGAATTGTATTATTTTGTTTATGGCTAACGTATTCTCCGTCAATTAACGCTTGTAATGAAATCATGTAGGCTCATCCTTTCACAATCACTCGGCTAATAAATTCCTTTTTTCTTCCTGCAATGGAATGTTGGCCCTTTCTTCATCATACCAATTTTATAAAATAGTTCAAGTCGACTGTCATTTATTATGACTACAATAATCAAACTAAGTATGACGTAATAGATATAGGATCTTATCAACGGAGATTTCAAAACTGCTTGTTATTTGGCTAGAGCTTACGATTCTAAGCTTGATCATTGTGGCACCGCTGACTTTTCTATTGTTGTAAACGAAAAACAACCATCCGCTCACATGAATCTATGTGAATTGGATGGTTGTTTTTTTATAGACAACTCGCCTTACATTAGTTGGTTTCGTTACGAAAGGTTTTGATGTCATTATGAATCATATTTATTGTGTTGCGGCTAGTTTGCTTACGTTGCAGTCCGCTTTCGTTTCGTTGCATGTTGTTTTCATTGTGTTGCGAGCCGGATTTATTTGCGTTGCGCTTCAATTTAGTTGCGTTGCACTTCGAATTCATTGCTTTATGAATTTAAAAACCAGATTCCCTTAGCTCCAGGAATCTGGTTTTTCACTACCCCACTTTCACATCCAAATCATTATAGTTACTAGCTGTCCTATGCTTAACCAGCTGCCTTACAAACCAAGCTAGTACAGCCAACCAAATAACCGCTCCTAAAGCCAGAGAAATACCATAGTCCAGGTTAAAGCCTTCTGGTGCATAGAAGAAATACGTACTTACCACCGCTGTCATGAATAATGCCGGAATGCTGCAGATCCAATGGAACTTGTTGTTTTCCACCAGGTACATAGCTGCCGTCCATAACATTACCGCAGCAACGATTTGATTCGATCCGCCAACATAACGCCACAGGAAGCTATAATCAATCGTTGTTAGATAAAGCGTTATTCCTGCTACTGGTATGATCAGTAAAGCCAATTTCCCTTTCCCATTAAAGTCTTTCTTCGTCAGTTGTGTTAATAGTTCAGCAAGCATCATTCTGGAGGAACGTAATGCCGTATCACCGGTCGTAACTGGTAGAATAACGATACCTAAAATTGCAATGAATCCACCAAATGCGCCTAGCGTTGTTAAACTGATTTCATTCACGATTGCAGCAGGACCTCCTGCTGCCAGTGCTGTTTGCAATGCACCTGTACTGCCAAAGAAGGTCATTCCTGCAGCTGCCCAAATCATCGCAATAATCCCTTCGCCAATCATTGCGCCATAGAAAACTTTTCTACCTTCACTTTCTTTTTTTAATGTTCGAGCTAAAATCGGGCTTTGTGTACTGTGAAATCCAGAAATCGCCCCGCACGATATGGTTACCATCAACAATGGCCAGATAGGCAGTTCTCCAGGATGCAAATTACTGAATGTCAAATTGGGGATTGAATGATCAAAAAAGAATAATCCAATACCGATTGATACCGCCATGAAAATTAAAATAGCTCCAAAAATAGGGTACACTCTTCCGATTACCTTATTAATCGGTAGCACCGCCGCAAGTATAAAATACGCAAAAATAACAACTAACCAAGTCGTAAAGTTAAGTGGCGTTATTTCCGTAAGTAGCTGGGCAGGTGCTGAAGTAAATGCTGCCGCCACCAGTACCATTAAAACGATCGAAACGATTGTGATAAGGAATTTCATTTTACCGCCTAAGTATCTTCCGACAAGTGTCGGAAATTGAGCTCCATTATGTCTAAGCGACAGCATACCCGAAAAGTAATCATGTACCGCCCCTGCAAAAATACTACCGACAACAATCCATATAAACGCGACTGGTCCATAAAGCGCGCCCATGATTGCACCAAATATCGGGCCGGTTCCAGCGATATTCAGAAGCTGAATCAAACTCGCTTTCCACCAACTCATTGGAATATAGTCAAGACCATCGTTGCTTGTATAGGCAGGCGTCGGCTTCTTGTCATCGATGCCAAAAATCCGTTCAACCACCTTCCCGTAAACGATATAACCAACAATCAACAACAAAATGGATATTATAAAAGTAATCATCGCTGAACCCTCCCTCTTTTTCTGAATTTTAAATACAATAATATACCGAATAGAAACAACAATCAATAGTTTTATTCGATATTTTTCGACAAATTTCTACAAACTTTTGTTTATTATATTCTGCTTCCTCCTCGAGTTAGCAAAATTTGTTTACGTACTACCTAAAGGACTACTCACTTCACATTGATTGGTTTCGTTGCGAAAAATATTCATTTTGTTGCGGCCTGTTTGCTTTCGTTGCGAGCCGCTTTTGTTTCGTTGCGCGTAGTATTCATTGTGTTTCGAGCCGAATTGATTGCGTAGCGAGATGATTTCTTTGCGTTACGGTTCACGACCAGTATGAAAAACTAGATTAAGCCGAGCAATTATTTAAAGCCGGCACCCAAAATTTCCTGCAATTCATGATTCTAGTGAGGAGCACCTTCTTTGAAAGGGTGGCGAACGGGCCGAAATGTAATTAATTTTACATTTCCTGAAAAATTCGCTTATAAATAATCTGAAAATATGATACAGTTAGTATTGTATACTTTAATACAATGGGGTTTGTAGAGTGAAACACATAAAATTAAAAGCACTTAAGTTGCAAACAAAGTTGACGCTTCTCATATTTGTACTTGCATGCTTAGTGATTCTTTCATTCGGAATTCTTTTCATGTCCATTTTGTCTGAGTCGGTGGAAGAAGAGATCGGAAAACGGGCATTGAGTGTGGCGGAGACGGTTGCATCGATGCCGGAAGTAAAAGCAGCCTTTCATTCCCCCTCCCCCGAAGAGATCATTCAACCATTGGCGGAGGAACTGAGGAGAAAATCAGGGGCGCAGTTCGTCGTTGTCGGCAATAAGGATAGCATCCGGTATTCCCACCCTAGCGTAGATCAGATTGGCCAGATGATGGTTGGCGGCGATAACGATCTGGCTTTATTGCATGGCGCTTCCTACATATCCAAGTCTGCTGGAACGCTGGGTCCTTCCATCAGAGGGAAGGCACCTATCATTGACGAGAACGATGAGATTATCGGAATTGTCTCGGTCGGCTTCTTGAACAGGGAAGTTGAAGGGATTGTCCGAGGTTACGAGAACAAGATTTTTTCCCTAGTTGTGCTCGTCCTCTGTTTTACAATTATCGGGTCGCTTCTCATCGCAAAAAACGTGAAAAAGTCCATTCTCGGGTTGGAACCGACTGAAATCGGTCTATTGTTCAGGGAAAGAAGCGCCATTTTGGAATCCATTCATGAAGGCATCATCGCCATCAATGCGCGGGGGCATATTACTTCAATTAATGAAGCCGCCTATAATATCTTAGGAATTGAACCCTCGAAAAAGCATTTAAATAAACCTATTCAAACCGTCTTACCGAACACTAAAATGTTGGAAATCCTGGAGGACGGCACTAGCCACTTCAATGAAGAATTGAAGTTGAATAATAATGAAATCATCGCCAGCCGAGTACCCATTCTATCCTCAGGACGTGTAATCGGCGTCGTTTCAAGCTTTAGGAAGAAAACGGATATCGAACAACTATCGAAAGAACTATCACAGGTCCAGCAATATGCGGACGGATTGAGGGCGCAAACCCATGAGTATTCAAACAAGCTGTATACCATATCGGGTCTGATTCAATTGGGGTCATACCAGGATGCACTAGAGCTCATTCAAAAAGAAACGATCGGTTACCAGGATTTCATCCAATTCTTATCGGAGTCCATCCACGACCCTTTACTCAGTGCTATTCTCCTTGGTAAATATTCGAGGGCGCATGAATTGCAAGTGGATTTTAAAATTGATAAAGAGAGTTCATTGGAAGACATACCGAGCGACTTCCAAAGGGACAAGCTCGTAACGATATTGGGGAATGTATTGGATAATTCGTTTGAAGCCGTTCTTGCCGCAAAACACGGTCGCAAAGAGGTCCATCTATTCATGACCGACTTAGGGAATGAATACATATTTGAAATTGAGGATTCGGGCGACGGTGTGGAACCGGATCAGCTCCCACTGTTGTTCACGAAAGGGTTCAGCACCAAAAAAGGGGTTGATAGAGGACACGGACTTCATCTTGTACAGCGCGCGCTGGACAGTGTGAATGGCTACCTTACGATGACAGAAAGCAGTCTCGGCGGGTTATCGGTAGTGATCGTCATTCCAAAAGGGGAGGGGAAATCATAATGAATGAAATTAAGGTATTGATCATAGAAGACGATTTCAGGGTCGCCCAAATCAACAAGCAGTTCATTGAACAGATGGAAGGGTTTGAAGTCTGCGGGACGGCATCGACAATCCAAGAAGGAAAGGACAGTTTATTGGCATCCATTCCGGATCTTGTTCTACTGGATGTCTATTTCCCCGACGGAAATGGAATTGAAATGATCCGTCATATCCGGAATCACCATAAAAATACCGATATCATCTTGATCACGGCTGCGAAAGAACTGGAGACCGTGCAGGAAGCGATACGAGGCGGAGTCATCGACTACATTATTAAACCTGTAATGTTGGACAGGTTTCAACGGACTTTACAGAAATACGCCGAGTATTGGAAAAAACTGAAATCGATTCCCGACAACGTGGACCAGGAAAAAGTGGATGCACTCCTAAATAGCATTTCCAAGGAACAGAAAGCGGATGCGGAAATGCCGAAGGGAATCGATCCACTCACCTTGGAAAAGATCAATGACAGGTTGATCTCATATAAAGACAAAGGAATTACTGCTGAGACTCTTTGCAAAGACGTCGGCATGAGCCGGACAACCGTCCGAAGATACTTGGAATACTTGGTATCGACCGGAATTATTACGGCCGAACTATCATATGGCCAAGTCGGCAGGCCCGAGCGTGTCTATTTGGCGAATTAAAAATGAGAAGACGAAGACATGAGTGGCCGTCTTCTCATTTCCATTATGCTTTCCCGATCTTATTCCGCTTTGTAATCCGTGAAATAATCATCGGAGCAAAAAGGGATAACGCTGCAATTCCTATAAGCGTGGCCGAAATTGGACGATCGATGAAAACCATCAAACTTCCGTTTGAAATGGTCAATGCCTGCCTGTATGACTGTTCCATCATGCCTCCGAGGATGAACGCCAAGATGAACGGGGCCGCGGGAAATGACAGTAGTCGCATAGCATAGCCTATAACACCGAAGATGATCAATACGTATAAATCGAATGTACTGAAGCTGACACCATATACACCAATTAGACAGAAAACTAGAATGAGAGAAATCAGCATCCCCTTCGGTATATAAAGGATCTTCGCAATGTAAGGGATCAAAGGCAAGTTCAAAATCAGAAGCATAACATTACCGATATACATACTCGCGATGACTCCCCAGAAAACGTCCGGATGGTCATTCAATAGCATCGGACCCGGCTGCACGCCGACAACCAACAAAGCACCCAACATGATTGCAGTCGTTCCGGAGCCCGGAATCCCTAATGTCAGCAAAGGAACGAAAGAACCGCCGGCAGCCGCATTGTTAGCGGATTCGGGCGCCGCAACGCCGACAACATTCCCTTTACCGAATGAGTCGGGATCTTTGGAAAGCTTCTTTTCGGATATATAAGCAAGGAAAGAAGCGATCGTTGCACCAGCTCCCGGAAGCACACCGATCAGGAATCCGAAGACGGACTGCCTTCCAACCGGAGCGGCCATCTTTTTCGCTTCCGATTTTGTAATCCGCAAACTCCCTATATTGCTCCCGCTTTTGAACAGACTTTCCCTCCGCGTAATAATGAGCGAAGTCACTTCTGCCAAAGCGAAAAGACCGAGCGCGATAACTAGGAAATCAATGCCATCGTAAAGTTGCACACTACCGAATGTAAAACGCTGTGTCCCCGTCTGCGCATCAATTCCAATCGTCGCCACCATTATGCCCGCACAAGCGGAGATGAACGCTTTGACTGTTGACCCATCAGACAATGACGCAATCGCTGTCAGTCCCAGCAACATCAACGCGAAATATTCCGACGGCCCGAATGTCAATGCGAATTTCGACAATTGAGGCGCTACAAGCATCAATCCGACCGTTGCAAACGTCCCCCCGATAAAGGAAGCAATTGCCGCAATGGCAAGCGCTTTTCCCGCCTTCCCTTGCTGTGCCATCGGATAACCGTCAAATGTAGTAGCGACTGTCGATGCCACCCCTGGTGCATTCAGAAGAACAGAAGATGTGGAGCCTCCAAAAATCGCACCGTAATAGACACCTGCCATTAAAATCAAAGCCGAGGCGGGATCCATCCCGTAACTTAACGGAATCATAACAGCAATAGCGCTGATAGGTCCGAGACCCGGGAGCATCCCAATGATCGTCCCCGCCAATACTCCGATGAACACGAACATGACATTTTGCCAAGTGAGGGCAACTTCGAAACCGTATAGAACACTTTGTAATGTATCCATTTAATATATGCCCTCCTTTAGAACGGTAAAATTCCTTGTGGCAAGTAGATTTTCAGTAAATAGTTAAAAGCGATATACAAGATGAATGTGAAAACAAGCGAAACCATCACATTACGCTTCCAGTTCATATAACCGAACATCCTCATCGTCACAATCAGAAAAATCCCTGTCGTCAGGATAAATCCAAGTATTTCAAGGAAAAATACGTAAAGCAATAGTGCCGCCAACGTCAAAAGCAGAAGGATGACATCCTCTTTCTTTATGTTCCTCTTCTGCTTCTCCTCTTCAGTTTCAGGACGATTTTGGATGAACAGCAGGATTGCCAAGCCAAGGAGCAGAAATCCGAGTCCTTTCGGCAAAACATCCGCGTCCACTTGCGTGTATGGGTAAAGAGGAAGCTGAAAGCTCAATATCAAGTAGACGATGGCAATTGCCATAATGACTAAAGAGACTTTCCGATCCATTGTATGTAAGGACATTTTCATACTCCTTTCTTAATGAAGAAGAAGGAGGATGCTTCTTAACAGCCATCCCGCCTTCCAGTGAATCATTTTTTCAAGCCGATTTCCGTCATCAGTTTGTCGATTTTATCGTATTCTTCATCAAGGAATTTACTGAACTCCTCGCTTCCCATCCAATTCGGCAACCAGCCATAGCGGTCAAGTTCTTCTTTCCATGCATCCGTCTCGGTCATTTCCTTCAGAGCGTTCTCGTAGTATTTTGCAGCTTCAGGACTCATATCCTTAGGTCCCATAATGCCTCTCCAAACAACGAATACATCGTCAATGCCTTGTTCTTTCAGCGTCGGGAAATCAGAAATCACGTCCCCTTCAATTCTTTCCGCAGACGTAACGCCTAACACTCTTACATTACCAGCCCTGACTTGCTCAACCGCTTCTCCCACTCCGGTTGAATAAACTTCCACTTGCCCGCCGAGGAGCATCGTCATGCCTCCGCCATCTTGAGCAGAGACGTACTTCACGTTTTTCGCGTCTACTCCAGCTGCACTGACCGATTTCACAAACTGCATATGATCCATGCTTCCAGGCGCTGAGTCGCCGACAACTGAAATGGATTTCGGGTCTTTTTTCATCGCGTCCACAAGATCATTCATATTTTGGAATGGCGAATCCGATTTAACGAGGTATGCCGCATAATCCGCAGTCAATGCTGCAATCGGAGTGAAGTCCTTATGCCCTAAATCGGATTGGCCGTTCAAAGGAACGAACATGATAGGCGGTGATGTCGGGAATAACAGATGGTCATCTTTCTTCTTGCCATCTATGTATGCCCATCCGATTGCACCTCCTCCACCCGGTTTGTTAACTGCCGCGAATCGTTGGTTGACGATTTTCTGTTCCTCCAATACCTTCGCTGCCGCTCTTGCAGTTGTGTCCCATCCGCCGCCAGCACCAGCCGGTACAATGAATTCAATCGGTTTCGTCGGTTTCCAATCATCGCCTGAAGCCGAACTCGCTTTTTCGTCGCCATTGCACGCTGCCATGATTGACGATAAAGCGAGCACGGCACCTAATAAGATTGATTTCTTCTTCATACTTACTCCCTCCCCCAATAAAAGTTTGATACTCTTTCATTATAATGAAGCGCTTTCAAAATTAAAGATTTCGAATTTATTAACTTTAAAGGCTATTAAATCCTTTTTGTTCATAAAGTTTATGGGGGCGCGTAGTCCTTTAAAAATCAAAAAGCGGGCAGGAGAAAATGTAGCTCTCTCCTGTCCGCCTATTGTTCATCATGCAAATAAAGTTTAAGGGTATCTTTCGTAACTTCCAAATTCCTTTTAATATGCTCCCGCATCTCATTTTCCACACCGACGCCATCACCCGACCGGATAAGTTCCAAAATCGCTTCGTGTTCTTGAACGGGAATGGCAGGTACATAAGCCGGATTTTTATAGCCGCCGAGCCGTCGGTATCTTTCAATCAGGCTATCCACTTGCAGCAAAAAACGCTTAGCCGTCTCATTCGCACTCAACGCATAGAGCAACGCATGGAATTCGCTGCCGTACTTGACGGTATGTTCGTTGCGCCCCTGATCCGCCGCCAACTTCATGAGGTGCAGGATGTCCTCCAATTGTTGCAGCACCTCCTCACTCATTTGCTCAGTGGCTTCCCGTGCCAACAGCCCTTCCAACACTTCCCTCACCTTATAAACCTCTTCCGCTTCGTTCAATGAAATCGGCGCCACATGCATGCGGCCGTTCGGCTTCTTGATGATCAGCCCTTCCAGTTCGAGTCGATAGAGCGCCTGCCGAAGAGGCGTCCGGCTCACTTCAAGATCCGTCGATAGCTCCTCTTCGACCAATTGCTGCTCGGGGATGAAAATCCATTCGATAATCCGTCGCTTGATTTCCTTGTAGGCGATATCACTAGAAGACAATCGCTTATCGTTTGTCATCTTTCTCATGTCTTCAATCCTTTCATCGTGCCGGCCGGACTTCTGATGTCGATGACATCTCCAAGAATGACTTCATGACCGCCGGCAGAATGCCTCCATTCCTAAAATAGTGCAATTCGACTTCGCTGTCCAATCGTACAATCGCCTGGATCGTGAACTTCTTCCCATCTTCGCCGAAAATGGTTATATCAATAAGCTGGCCCGGCTTCCAAGAAGACGGATCGCCTGTCAGCCTATATTCCTCCCGGCCCGTCAATCCGAAATGGCCGGCCCCTTGCCCATTCAAGAACTGAAGCGGCAGCACGCCCATCCCGACGAGGTTGCTCCGGTGAATCCGCTCAAAACTTTCCGCAAGAACGACCTTCACTCCGAGCAATGCCGTTCCTTTTGCCGCCCAATCTCGTGAACTACCCGTCCCGTACTCCTTGCCCGCAATGACGAGGAGCGCCGTATTCAATTTACCGTATTCAATCGCGGCATCATAGATCGGCATGATATCACCGGTCGGCAGGAACTTTGTGAACCCGCCTTCCTTGCCTTCCGCCAGCCGGTTGCGGAGCCTCACATTCGCAAATGTGCCCCTCACCATGACATGATGATTTCCGCGACGCGATCCATAGGAGTTGAAATCCCTTGGTGCCACGCCCTGTTCTTTCAAGTAGCGGCCCGCCGGCGTTGATACGCCGATCGAACCGACCGGAGAAATATGGTCGGTCGTAATCGAGTCGCCAAGGTACAGCAACGCCCGCATCGGCTTCAGGTGATCGCCTTGTTTCAATCCGGCTGTGCCAAAGAACGGGGATTCGCGGATATAGGAAGATGCCTCATCCCATTCAAAGAGCCGTCCCGTAGTCGAACTGATCGCATTCCAAGCTTCATGCTCGTGAATATCTCGGTATTGCTCAGTGAAAAGCCCTTCATTCAGGACGGAACTGACAATCTCTTCGATTTCAGCGGAAGACGGCCATAGGTCTTTCAAATAAACCGCATTGCCGGCGCTGTCTTTGCCGATCGGTTCACTCGTCAAGTCAACACGCACGGACCCTGCCAGCGCGAATGCGATGACGAGCGGCGGAGAGGCCAAATAGTTCGCTTTGATGAGCGGGTGGACACGGCCTTCAAAATTCCGGTTTCCGCTCAGCACCGAGGAAACGATAAGGTCATGATCTTTGACGGCGTTTTCAACTGCCGGATCAAGCGGGCCCGTATTCCCGCAACAGACCGCACAACCATAGCCATCGACGAAGAAACCGAGCGCTTCCAACTGTCCGAGCAGTCCGGACCGCCGCAAGTATTCCGTCACAACCGTGGAACCCGGCGTCAGGCTCGTCTTCACAAAGTCCGGAACTTTCATCCCGAGTTCTACCGCGCGCTTCGCGACAAGCCCCGCGGCAACCATGACGGACGGATTAGACGTGTTCGTGCAGCTTGTAATCGCGGCAAGCACCAATGAGCCCGTCTTCAACTCAACGTTTTCATCCAACGGGACCGTCTTCAAAAGTTCGCTTTCAGGCAATCCATAGCCATACGATTCAACAGGCAAACCGATCGCCTCTTCGAAACCTTTTTTCAAGCTTCCCAGTTCCACGAGATCCTGCGGTCTTTTCGGACCTGCGAGACTCGGTCGGATCGATGAAAGATCCAGTTCCAGCACTTCCGTGAATTCCGGTTCCGGTGAATCGGACGTCCGCAGAAGGCCCTGCAATCCGTAGTACGCCTCCGCCAACGCCGCATCCGCACTCCTTCCCGTGCTCCTCAGATAATCGAACGTGATGGCATCCGCCGGGAAATAGGCCATCGTCGCCCCGTATTCAGGTGCCATGTTCGCAATCGTCGCCCGGTCCGCCAACTGGATGCCGTCAAGCGCCGGCCCTGTGAACTCCACAATCTTCCCGATGACTTGATGCTTCCGGAGCAGATTTGTCACGGTCAATGCACAGTCAGTGGCGGTCACCCCTTCCCTTAAAGCACCTACCAATCTTACGCCGACCACTTGCGGCACATTCAAATGGATCGGCTGCCCAAGCATGGCCGCCTCCGCTTCGATGCCGCCCACGCCCCAGCCAACAATGCCGAGGCTGTTGATCATCGTCGTATGGGAATCCGTACCGACCAACGTATCAAGAAATACGTGGGTCCGCCCTTCCTTCTCTTCCATGCGGACACCCGTCGCAAGGTATTCCATATTCACTTGATGGACGATGCCGGAAGCCGGCGGAATGACATTGAAGCGATCGAATGCCTGCTGTGCCCATTTGACAAAACGGTACCGCTCCTCATTCCGTTCATATTCCCCCCGCAGATTCTCCCTGAATGAATCCTTGCTTCCCGTCACATCCATGATGACGGAATGATCGACGACGAGATCGACAGGAATCCGGGGATTGATCGCTGAAATATCGCCGCCTTCCGCCTCGACCGCACTTCGCATCGCTGCCAGATCGACGATTGCAGGGACACCCGTGAAATCCTGCAGGATGACCCTTGCCGGGATGAAAGGAATCTCCTTATCAGTGAACTGGGAGTCCTTCCAATCCGTCATTATCCGGATATGCTCCTCCGTCACAAGCGTCCCGTCCTTTTGTCGAATCGCACTTTCAAGAAGCGCCTTGATCGAATAAGGCAATCTGTCGATACCGTCAAATCCGCATTCCGCCAACTTTCCAAGACATGCATAGGCATAGGTTTTCCCTTCCAACTCGAATGTGGCTTCCACGTTCTTTATACTCGTCATCCCATTCACTTCCTCACTCCAAAACTGTCTTCGCGACTGACTCATCCAGTTCTTCGTATTCAAAGTATTTGATCGTCTCGTACAATTCTTTCCGCGTCTGCATCTTCTCCACCGCATCCTTCTGCGAACCCGTTTCGCGGATCAGCTGGTAGACATCCTGAATCGCCTTCGCCGCGATCCGAAGGGAAGTCACTGGATAAATGACCATCTTGTATCCCCATTCCTCGAACTGTTCCGCCGAGTAATAAGGGGTTTTCCCGAACTCGGTCATATTGGCGAGAAGAGGGGCATCGACAGACGCCGCGAACTTCCTAAACTCTTCTTCCGTTTGAAGCGCCTCCGGGAAAATCGCATCCGCTCCCGCCGCCATATAGGCTCTTGCCCGTTCAATCGCTGCATCGATCCCTTCCACACCCTTCGCATCCGTCCGGGCAACGATTGCCATATCGGCATCCGCTTTTCTCGCCGCAATGATCTTTTCGACCATCGTCTCCGTCGAAACTAGTTTCTTTCCATTCAAATGACCGCATTTTTTCGGCAAATCTTGATCTTCGATTTGTATCGCAGCGACGCCGACTTCTGCCAATTCATGCACCGTCCGCGTAACATTCAAGACGCTCCCGAAACCGGTATCGACATCGACCAGCAGGGGCATGCCCGTCGCACGGATGATCTGCTTCGCCCGGTCGGCAAGCTCCGTAATTGTGAAGAGACCGAGATCAGGCATCCCTAGGCTCGCGGAAAATGCGGCGCCAGACAAATAAATCGCGTTGAAACCTTGTTCTTTCGCCAAGATTGCAGCCATCGCATCGTGGGAGCCCGGAATTTGGAGGATCCCGTCTTCTTTCAATAATCTTCTCATTTCGATTGCAGGGTTACCGCCTGCAGTCCTTACAAGCCAGCTCATGCAAGAACCTCCTTCTTAACTTCGAAAGAAGCCATGATATCTGAGTACTCCTCTACCTTGTCCAATGCCTTCAATAAAGAAATCCCATTTTGACGTTGCTCTGCACTGAGGAAGCCGTCTGTAAGCCTATGGAACTTCTCGTAGATCTGGTCGTCCGTGAATGGGTTTCCGCTGTGACCTGCGGGATGTTTCACCATCTCCTGCAATGTCGTTCCGTCTTTCATCTTGACCGTGATCCGGTTCGGATTTCCGTCAGGATAGCCCGCATTCATTTCGTCTGTCACTTCGATTGTCATGAGGTCTTTGATCCGTTGAAGCGTCGATTCCGTCTTCAGACGTTTTTCGGCGAAGGTGTCGATGTCGATGTGCCCGTCCTCCAAGGCGGCAATGACGATGAACGGCAATGAGTGGTCCGCGGTTTCACGTGTTTCCGGCGCCCATTTTTGTTCATCTTTCGCAAGGATATCAAATGCCATCTGGAATGTTTCGATATGGATGGATTCGACGTTTTCCATTGAATCAATCTGCTTATGCAGCAACAGAGCCGCCTCGATTGCGCTTTGCGTCATATATTCAACTGCCCAATTTTTCACATACGTTTTCAGGATGCCTGATGGACTCGCGACGCCTTGGAATTTATTGAAGACCTCTTCGATATCCAACTTTTTATTCAACATTTGATAATTGAGTCCCATCGTGCCGACAATCGGTTCATACGGTCCTTTCATTCCGCATTCGACGAGCTGCAATGCAAACACCGCGTTGCGCGCCGCATTCGCTGCCGCTACGGCTTTCCACATGGAAATTTCACCATTTCGCGTCTGCCTCATTGCCGCATGCGGCACAATGGCCAATGCGATGGCCTGCTCTGTCTGCTCCTCCGTGAAGCCGAGGAGATTCGCTCCGCCGACCGCTGTCGCCAGCGTAATATAATTCACATGATCCCAGCCATTGGATTTCAAGCTTGCGCTGTCACAGAAATTGACGCCGACTTCATAGGCCACCGCAATCGCGGCAATGAGCCGTTTCCCGGAGAGGCCCCGCTGTTCCGCCAACGCAAGTAATGGAGCGATGACATCACTCGGATGGAGCGGCTCAACTGATAAATACGTGTCGTTGTAATCCAAATAGCGGATGGCTGTTCCGTTTGCGAACGCCGCAAAATCGACTGCGGCTTTGCGATCCGTGCCGATGACTGTTGCCCCTTTTTCGCTCTCATAGCGGTACGCCATTTTCCTTGCAGCCGTGGAAGCGTCATACTGGTAGCCCGAAATGAGGCAGGCGAATGTATCGATCACCCGGCGCTTCACTTCGTCGATGACTTCTTCTGACAGGCTTTCATAGGTGATTCTGCCCGCGAACTCTGCTAAAGTTTTCGTGATTTTATCTGACATGGTTATTCCCTCCGATTGTTTTTTTAGTGAGTGAAGCCTCATTCAGGCGTCATAGCTTTCAGGGATATAGAGATCCCCTTTCATGATTCTTCTTGCAGTGCGGTCAAGCCCTACATAGTCGACATCCTGTAGATCTTGTGTCAACCGCACACGTACTTCAGCAATTCCGTCAGGATGCCCGATCCGGATGATCCGCTCTTCAGTCGACGCAGATAAGTTCGAGCAACGGTTCGGCACCGTGCCTGGAAGAAGGCAAGCCGCGGCCAAGTTGTATAGACCGCTTCCGGCAAACGTCCGATGAAAACGGTTCATCGATACCATTTTGGCAACGATGTCGACATCGTCTTTTGCGATCCGTTTTCCGGAGGACGTTGTATAGTCCATCGGCGATGCCACGATTGCAATCTTCGGAATCGCTTTCGATAATGCGGCGGCCTCCACTGTCTGCTTCAACCCCATGCGACAGGAACCTTCCCGGCGCATTACTTCGAGCAGTTCCAGAAGTCCCGGCCGGGCGGTTAAATCATTGAATAATTCCTGGCCTTCTAGTCCGAGTGATTCTGCTTCTATATAAACAAAGGGATTAACAAGATCAATGAGCGAAGCGGCATGGCCTTTCCCTTCCGTATGCAAATCAGCCACTTTTCCGGCCGGCAATGTATACCCCGTCTTCCCGCCCCCCGGCGATAGGATATCTACAACAATTTTTGCACCGGGAAGCCGCAAACCAGGCATGAGGTAATCACCGGAAGTTCTTGCGCTCGGGCGATTTGAGCCGGTCGAAGTAGGCAGATTCACCAATCCCGCTGATGCCGCTGGATTGCTGACAGGCACTTGCAAACGGATCATCTTGCCGATATTTGTATTGAACGCATAGACAGTCACTGATTCGGCTCCCTGCGGCACTTCGACCAATCCTTCATCAACAGCAAAAGGTCCAACCGCGGCCATCAGGTTTCCACACGTCCCTTCCGAATCGACAATTTCCTCCGCAATCCCGATCTGAAAAAACGTATAATCCACATCCGCGCCTTCCACAGAAGGCGGCCCGATCACAACCACTTTACTCGTATGCGACGTCCCGCTCCCAAGCCCATTCACTTGGGAAGGATTATAAGCATCAATACCCTGAAGAAAAATCTCCTCGATTTCCCTCTGATTATCCGGCAGATCCTTTTCATGAAAAAACAGCCCCCTGCTCGTCCCACCACGATAAACCGCACAAGGCACACTAAATTGACTCACATCATCACCCCTTTTGTATAATTGTATACAATTTTATAAAAGGAAGCAAGAGTATTCCGTCAGTTTTCGTTGGTGCCTTTTTTTGGTGCCTGTGTAAGACACATTTATGACTATTCAACCGTCCGTATGAATATCCAAAGCAAAGTCAGCCGTTTCACAATACGGCTGACTTTGCTCTTTTAAATAATTCAATTGTAGTTAATAAACTGAATAGTGTGCTGCACAGGCACCTTATCTGATTTGTTGCCCCACCTGCGCAAAATCCATTTAGTCTAGAGATAGTCCAGTTATCGCACTACTCATATCGCCCACTTCCCCTAACACCGTAACTAATCCACCTGTTGCTGTTTTAGTAAACTCTACATCCCTCAAGCAAAGGATGCCTGACACGTCCACTTCGGTGCCGAACAGATAGCGTCCGCTTACATCTTTCATGAGATGAATATAGTCAATCAACTCACGCAAGCCTATAGATGCGTATGACGGATTTGATGTATTCTTCACCTCGCCGACGACTACTTTAGAAAGTTTATCAGACTCTTTATCGTATATTTCCAACAAAAAATCTGGCCGCCCACTCCAATACGCATCTGATTTGTTCTCGTTAAATAGTTCACGGGAAAGATTTCTATATTCAATGGCAGCGGGATATATCCTTTCCAAATAAGGGTGAGCACTGTTCGCAAGCTCATCAATTTCCACTTGGAACTTTAAATTCCGAGAGCCTGTTGAATCATGGTAGAGATGATAGACATGATTTCCGCTCTCCCATGAGGCCATTTTGTTTTGGGTGCCGTCCAGCAAATGCAACTGACCTCGTTTCGCATTCACTTTTACTAGTTGAATAAGCCAGTATAACTCGAATAATACATCCCGGTTTTCCGGTGTAATCATTGTCTTAGACAGGACATGGCGGATATCTTCCTGATCATACGAGCCTCTCATCATCTTCCTAAAAAGAATTAGTAAATTAGCTGCTTCCCTATACAGTGGATTCCGGTGCTGCAACGTCCTAACGAGTACACGGTCCGTGACAGGAAAAGTCTCGATACGTTGGATATAGATGTTTTTCAAATAGGTATAGGCAACATTGTTTTTGAGCCCATTCCATTTCTGAAACCAACGTCTTTGTTCAACCGCTTTAATTGTCGGGTCTTCAAAAAGCAATAAGTAAAGGTTTTGCAACAACTCTTTTAGAACAATGTTCTCAGGGTTATTATACGAGCGCATACTTTCCGATGTAGAAAAAATGGTTGGATCTTTGTAATTTTGCCGAAGGCGTTCCTTCATTGTTTCCGGCCAATCAATTTGCCCTCTTATCTCACCATTATGAGTGGCTGTTTGTACGATGGTCGTTGTTTTGATTGTTTGGATATTATTAGGCAAGTTCTCCACAAAACCCATCGTCTCCGGCAACAACAGGAAACGGATTTTGAGCAGATCCTGTACATTCGAGATTTCCATATTCATGTTTGAAAAGAATGAACGGAGCGACACGGTTCCATCCTTCAAATAGCCATGAAGATAACCTGCTACTTCTTCTAACAACTCCTCATCTGTTTTCTTCATTAGAACAAAACATCTTCAAAAAAATCGTCTACAAAATCATCAAGCTGCTCTATTGAAATGACTGCCTCTGTTTCATCGACGATTTCCCTGATGAACTCTCTTATTTTCAGGATGGAAAGCCCTTCAAACTGCGGCAACACATACAGAATGATTGGTGATGTAAAGTCCTCGTTATCCATTGTATGCTTCGCAATGTCCTGCACGATCGCCGGCCCGATCTTACGATATTTATTAATAAGCTTCCAAATCTCCGCTAAGATATCGACATAAGGGTAATCCGTAATCTCCCAGCTCGCTAAGTATTGATTGAGCAAATCACCGTTAATTTCTTTAGGAATCCCTACGGGAATAAAAGCAAAACGGCGCATGAAAGCATAACTCATTTCATAGAGCGAGGATTTATCTACCGTATTCATCGTCCCGATTATGCGCCAATCGTTTGGCACGACATACGTAAAGGCATTTTGTTCATCGGGTTGCTCCTTCGACTGTGGTTTAATTTTTATCAATTGACCACTCTTATCCTCAAAAGGTAAAAAGACCTCATCACCAGCCAACACGGAAAACAATGAACCAAATGCTTTATCGATATCCGCCCGGTTGATTTCATCGATCACTAACCATTTATTAATCTGCTCATCGGTACTTTTGTCTTTGAAGCATTTCAAGAAAATACCTGCCTCAAAATTCAAATCTCCATTCCGGTCCGGCCGATACCCACCGATTGTTTCATACGTTGACCAATTGGAGGAAGCGGTCACCGTCATCGGATTCATTGCGAATAACTCACAGACTTTATGCGCCAGCTTCGACTTCCCGGTGCCAGGCGGTCCTGTCAAAATAATATGCTTACCATTGAGAATTGCAGTCGTTACCTGTTCGAAAAGAACTTCCTCATTCTCAAATACGATATCCTCGCCAAACGTAGTAGCGTTCATGGAAAGCCCCTGAGAATCGGTGATATTATCTTTCGGAACATCAGCTGGCTTTGAACCTTGCTCAACTTTACGCCATTTTTCTGCAATCGTTTTTGTATCGTAAAAATCAACCTTCTCCTGTCCATATTTTTCTTCAAGCCGTTCACGGATCATCAAAAGTTTTTCATCCGGATCCTCTGTTGTGGAATCATCAGTTATGTAGTTGAACGCTTTAATAATCTGATCTTTATGCCCCCAGCTCGCAATCCTTTCAAACTTATCGGGCATCACCAAATGGAGAAAGATATGTTGCATTTGCACCCGCTTCCCGATTTTCTTCCGAGTTGATTCGGCAAACCGTTTTAAGTTGACAGGGTCGTGCAAAATCTCTTTTCGCTCTTCAAAGGATAACTCTTTCAGATGTAAGGCGATAAGAATCAGGTAAGAGATTTCATAAAACTTACTCGTGTTGTAAAACGTCCCTGTAGATCCCAAACCGTACTGGAGACTTTTTAAAATCTCCAAATCATCATGTATATCGATTCCTTTCCAAGATGCAATAACCGACAACTTTTTCAGTTTTGTTTCATACTTAATTTTACGAGGGAACAGATAATAGACAAACACTAGCTCAATAACGAGCTTGTAAACTTCCTCCGATTCATGTTCAAGCTGCTTTTTCAGCTTATCTTCAAAACTATCACCCGAAACATCAGGATTATTCACAAATATTTGTTGCAATCGACGCAAATTAGCAAGGGTCCATATAGGTTCATCCACCCATAAAAGCGAATCATTCTGAAGCAAACATCTTTCGCTCCATTGTCCTGCAGCTGAATAGATCGACTTGCGATCCCCTTCGTTCTTCACATGATAAACAGCCATTTTTAAACCTCCTCATAAGCACCTATTCGACAAGAGGTTATAAAGTCCTTTATTATTTTCATTACCTTTCCCATATTAAAAAGACTACTCAATGACCACTTATGAAGTTTGTTCCGACTTTGGCCAAAGAGGAAGATCACTATTTTAAAAATGAATGTCAAATAGCCCCCTCCTCACCGTAGATGGGGGCTTGTCACTTCTTATATCATCTGAAAATCAAACGTCTCCACTTGACATGTTATCTTACGGACCTATCCAGGCAGAGATTACAATGTATTTAAAAATGCCTATTCACCCGATAAGCATCATCCTTCAATTCTTGCACCATCTGATAGTTCACGATTGTATCATAAGGGCGATTGCCGAGATTGCTTCCTTCCATTCGGACTTTCAACAACATTGCGTTCGTCAATCTGCTTGCATAGGAGGATTTGCTTATTTCCGCAACCAGCCTAAGCCCACCAGTCAGGTATACCGCTGTCTTTTTCTTTTCAATCGCCTTATAGTGAACGATATGATGCAGGAAGAACCATATGCACGTTGGGCTGGACGGTGCCTCGCTTGGAAACAAGTACAATCCATCTGCACCGCCGATGACTAAAGGTGGCATATCAATGTCACCTAGAATATATTTCGAGCCTTCTCTTGCCCCTTTGTAGCTGGAGCCATGATTCTTGAAGACTTTATCAATCAGTTTTACAGGTGCGATATCAACCCGGAAGACCCCATTGGTGGTGTAAACGTCTGTTACAAGCTCTCCCACCTCATTAAACACACTGACATATGCAATTGTATTTCGTTTCATGAACACCGAGTAATCTTTTCTCATCTGTAACTCCCCCTTGTAAATTAAAGTTTACGATTTATCGTAAGAAGGAGTATACTAACTATAGGTTGGTTAACTCCAACACGGTTCCTCAGGTGTCTGTCTTGCCGGACTTGTCGCACCTGGGGATTTCCATTGAATAATCGGATCACACTTCACTCACCTCCTTCAAAACCCTTGAACCATCCCGTAAACAGTCTGGTTGTAAGCGTTCCCATTCCGTGTGTGGAATTCCTCTAGTCTTTTTCACCTTGTTTATGACATAGTGAATATTCACTATTCACACTCTATTTAGTATATAATGAAATAAATTAATAGTCCACAAATTATGGCAATTAACTTGCTTTTTTGTAGATTTCTGGCGGAAATCCTCATCTTCTGTCATAACGGTCATCAAAAAGTGAACTACGTCAACAACCCGTAGTCCACTTCTCTTCCCACTCTCGTTATTGACCTGCTGCGATTATCATCTCCCTCAGCTTCTTCATCATCCTTTCCCTTCTTTTCTTCACGCCTGCAACTGAAATACCCGCCCGTTCTGCGCACTCTGCCAAGCTGCATTGTTCGACAAACGTCCATTGGATAAACGCTTTTTCGTGAAGGTCCAGTCGTTCAATCGCGTCATGGAGTAAATGATACACTCCCTTTTCCTCCGCACCCAAACGATCAATGATGACATCATTGATGGCAGGCATGATGCGTTCTTCGAAGCGAGCCTCCCGCTTCAATTCATCCAGCATCGCACCTCGGATACTGCGGTAGGCAAAAGGCGTAAAATCCCCCTTCTCCGTATCAAACCGTTCCCAAGCCTGCCATAACGCGATTCTCCCAACTTGCCTATACTGTTCATGGTCTCGGTAAATATTCAACGTTCGGATCGAGTGTGAAATCATCGGTTCATATTGCACTAAGACATCTTCAAATCCCTGCATGGTGAACTCTTTCTGATCATGCATGATTCCTTGTATTCCCGGGTGATTTCATCGTACCGATCCATAGAATTGTTCACCGAACGAGAAAATTCATTCTGCCCGACGATTCTTCAACTTTCAAGGCGAAAACCGTCGTTTTCCTCTAAAAATGTGTTAAAACTGCAGAAATGACCTTATTTTTGTTTCTTACTAAAACAACCACCCATTCTCACGACTTTACGTGGAATGGATGGTTGTGTTTTGAACTGATTAACTTGTGTTGCAGCGAGAATTGGTTGCGTTGCGTTCATGTTAGGTTGTCTTACGAGCGGGTGACGGCTTTTTGCAAGCTTATTCACCCTTTTAGTTATTCTTCCCTCTCGTCTGCTCTGCTCGATATAGGAAAATTGCCATTTGACCACGGTCAACGAATTTTCCTGGGGAGAATTCATCCGGACCTGTGCCAGTGGTAATGTTCTTTTCCATTAATCCTGTCAGATAAGGGGCATAGAATGCATTGGCATCTACATCTTTAAATTGCCCGGATTTCCATGGGTGCCTCTCAATGTTATAAGCATGGGCGATCAGTTTAGCCATCTGACCACGTTGAAGTTTGTCATTCATACCAAAACTGCCATCACCATAACCACCCATTAGACCATGATACGCTAGGACGGCAATATACGGATAAAATTCATGATCGGTCGGAACATCACTGAAGTTCGGATTTGGCACTTCTTGGCCAGGATCCAAGTTAATAGCACGTACGACCATTTTAGCAGCTTGTCCTCGTGTTACCGGATCATATGGACGGAACGTTCCATCGCTATACCCATGAATGATATCGGCTTCATTCAGCTCCATTACCGCCTGGTAAGACTTCATGTTGGGATGCATGTCACTGAAAACACCTTGAGCTGATATATTTGAACTGAATAATGCGCTAAACACCAATCCTAATACTGTCACCAAAGACAAAAGCCTCACAGACTTCCTCAATTTTTATTTCCTCCATTCTATTGAACTATTATTTCAATACTATAAATAGACAAGATGGAGTAAATTTAAACCGCTTTTTCGCCAAACTTTGACAAATTTATTGCTAAACTATTAAAAGGTTATCAAGTTTTTGTTACAGGCTTCGTGTTACGTGCTAGTTACCGATACAATTAGCAAATCTTATAATTAAATAGAAACTTAAAGAAGGCCTTGCAAGTTGTCTCTGCAGAGCCTTTTTACAATTTACGATGCAGTGATTTTTCCTCTACACAAGATCAGAAAGAAGCCAACCGGGTATCCGTGGTAATTTCAAAATCACTTTCCCACGGGCTTCCCGGCCGAATGAATTCCTTATGTCTACAGTTGTATAGCCAGTTACGACATGAGCGTTCGTCACAATAAAACTGCCCCAATTCTGCTATGCATATATCCAAGAGAGGTTGAAGAAGAGCTAATAAAAAACCAGATTCCCTTGATATCAGGAATCTGGTTTTTTGATTGAGCAATAGAAATAGTCACTATCCTACTCTAACATCTACATCTTTATAGTTACTGGCTGTCTTATGTTTAATAGGTTGCCTTACATACCAAGCGAGTACAGCTAACCAAATAACCATTCCTAGAGCCAGAGAAATACCATGGTCCAGGTTAAAGCCTTCCGGTGCATAGAAGAAATACGTACTGACCACCGCGCATGAATAAAGCCGCTGGTCCCGGTGCCGGTATATACTATCACTAATCCTATAAAACACAAAAAGACCAATGGTGGTCTTTTTGTGTTCCCTTTATTTATTCATTCACCAATTCCACTTCACTAGCCTTAACAAATCCTACGCGATGATTAAAGAAAATTTGATAATATTCATCTTCACCCAATACGACTTGATTGGTGTCTGGATCATTAAAATATTTTGCATGGTAGTATGATGACTGAAAAGGCCCCGTCGCCACATAGATTTGACCTTCGGGAATATGATACAGAGGGGCCGTGCTTCCTTTTGCCCAATCCTCAATTCCTGTTCCCTCATAAGCCTCATCTTCTGGATAAGCAGCACCATATACAGGAATTTTATCGAATCCTGCCTTCGGTGTCACTAATTTCCCACTACCAGGAACCGTATTCTTACCCTTTGGATTATGAAACCATGCCTTTTGTCCGCCATACCATATAGCCGTCCAATCTCCTTCTAAATCTACCTGATAGAAGCTTTGACCAATTGCTGCTTTGTTACCCCAATCATTGATTTGCAAGGAGCCACCATAACGGAGGTGTGGATCTTTAATAGGTTTTGCATCAAAACTCGGCTCCGTGTATAACTGTATTAAACTTGCGGGTTTCGGATCTAGAGTTTGAGAACCGTACGTAAATGTAGGCTTGTTTTGTTTATAATTTGGATTAATTGTTACAATGTTACTATCTTTATCCCCTTTACTTGGGTTAATCGGTTCACCTAATAAATTAAAAAAGTGTGACCAGTCCCAGTAAGCACCAGGATCCCAGTGCATGGCGGATTGTCTTGCCGGAGTTAATCCTGGAACCTCATCATGTCCTAGAATGTGCTGTCTATCGATCGGAATATCATATTTTTCCGCTAGGTATTTAATAAGTTTTGCTGAAGAACGATACATTTGCTCACTGTACCAATCATACCCTTCCACTGCTACTCCTTCATGTTCAAATCCGATAGAATGGGCATTGAAATACCAGTTACCCGCATGCCAACCAACATCTTCATTCCTTAACATTTGTGTAATGGCTCCTGTTTCAGAATCTAACACATAATGCGCACTTACATAAGATCTATTCCGAAAATGAGCAATTGCCGATTCTGCAGTTCCTTCGATATCGTGGATAATAATATAACGAATATCTAAACCATCGTTCGGTCTCTCCGCAATATCGTAGTTCCCGTAACTACCCGGATCACTTGAAAATTGCTCATAAAGTGCAGGTATAAACGTACATTCTACACCATTCGGACAATCTGCCCCCGTTTTCTTCGCATTTCGTAATGGAATATTTTTGGCAGTGTCTTTATTCGGTACGACATTTTCTGCCTGTAATATTACCTCTTGCTGATTCATTGTTGTTCTTTTCGCTCCATTTTGAATCGTCTTATATACTTCATCTGCGAAGGTCTCTGCTACACCTCTCACATCAGAACTACTATATTTCACTACTGCACCATACCAATCTGCAGGATTCGTTGATACTTCCCCAACTGTTTCTTCTGCATATTTGGCAAGTAACGCAGCACCACCCCGAATATTTTGCGCCGGGTCATTCTTTAATTCATTCGGATCAACATCGATTAATTTCGCCGCTTGGTTTAAAGTATTGACGGACGAATCTTCATCTATCTCCTCTGTTGTTGTATTATTCTTTCCACTTGCATCATGATTTCCTTCTATCTGTACGAGATTCATTACCCCGTGACCACCGACTTCACTTTGTCCTTCATGGTTATCCCATCGTGATTGGTGATAGCTAACCGCCATTAAGACACTTTGCGGCACATTAAATTCTTCTGCTGCTTCCGCAAATGCTTGTTGTAAGAAATCCGTATCTTTCTCTGAAGCATTTGCGGACTCTTCAATCGTCTTCATTGATAAAAGAATTAAACTAATTGAAATCAACGATATTATACTGAGTCTTGCCAGTTTTCCGACATTAACTCCCATACCTTTCCTACCCCCTTTAGTCTTGTTAGATAAGAATTTCGTTCTATCCAATCTATATTCCTGCATATTTCTTGAAAACAATTCTTTATAACCAATTCAGAAGGAAGATATACCTATCCCTATCGGGGGGTCTGCCCCAATGGCCATCAAGCTAATAAAAAATAAAGTGAAATTTTATTAAACATTATTTTTTATTAGCTATTTCTTTTTACGTTTTTCCAATCAAAATAAGCACATAAGGAAACCTTATTTTTAGATTATTATAAGGGAATAATTAATTAATGATTTTATAGATCTTTCTATATAAATCTACAAAACTATTTTGTTTTATATAACGTTTTGGGGAATAAATTTTTATTTTGTGGTGTAAGGTTCTGGAACAATTCGAGTTCTATGAGAACCTGGTTTCGATGAACAATATCCGTAAGAACTGGAACATGCAATAGCATCATCAATTGGACGTAAAAAACGGTAACAAGTTTCAGGGCAATTCAGAATTCAATAAGAACCCAGTACCCGAAGTTAATAGATACCTATATGTTTGATAATGCGGTCATCGAGAGTTTTTTCTCACATTCGAAAAGAAGCCGATCGGTCATTGACCTGATCGGCTTCCTTACTATAATTCATGCATCACTGCACATTAATATACAATTTACCATCCGCAAATGCTCGTGTTTCGTTACCGAAAATGTCTTTCACTTTTACTTCGATTCGAGCACCTTCTGCAGCTACACCGAATGGTACAGTCCAGTAGCCTACGTAGTGGCCTGGGCTTACTTCTCTGATTGGTAACTCATGAGCGTTACTGCTCAATCCTAGGTTTGTGAGTGGCATGTGGATTGAGAATGTGGCAGCTAATCCTGCTTCGCTATCAAACTCGATTTTCACAGTTTGGCCAACCCCTACTTGAAGATCCGATGCTGGAGTTAGGTTAGAGATTTCGAGTTCAGAGAACTTCGCGAAAACAGTTACAGATTTTGTTTCTTGGTTACCTGCAGCGTCTTTCGCAACTACAGTGATGACGTTCTCGCCTTCGTCAAGAAGAATACGAGTTGAGTAAGTTCCATTCGCAGCAACATTTGCCTTGTGTCCGTTGACAGTAACTGTGCTAAGGTTGGCGTCAGAAACTTTACCTGTAACGGTTGCTACTTCGCTCTTCGTTTTCGTACCAGTTTTCGGGCTTGTAATCGACAATACTGGTTTCATAGTGTCCAATACAAACGTAACCGGTGCAGATTCGCCTGTCACTCTACCATTTAGGGAAGAGACGGCTGTGAATACGTTTTCTCCCTCAGTAAGAACAAGCGGGAAGGAGAACGTGCCACCTTCACCGATTGTGACAGATTCAACATTTTTACCATTGTTCTTCAATGTGATTGTCGTAGTTGGAGATGCTTTACCTTCAATTACAACATTTGCATTGTTTGTCACCGTACCTGAAGTCGTGATTTGTGGTCCATCAACTTCATAGTTTACACGTGCACGGATCATATAGTTTCCTTCGGCAGCAGGTGATGGAGACCATGCACCGCCAACATACTGATAGCTTCTCTTCGCATTCGGGCTACTCTCGTCCGTCGCCAATCCTGGTGATGCTGTATTGATTTGCGTTTGGATGTAAACCATGTAGAAATCACCGTCAACAGCGATGTTATGTTCCATCAAGTCAACGATAGTCCAGCTGCCATCCCGTTTAGCATTCGCATCGATTGGACCTGCAAGTTTCTTGCCTGGAGCTCCATTTGCCCCTTTTGCATCCCAAACTTCGACGGCAAATTTCGTTCCGCCTGGTACTGGCCATTCTGAAGTCCAGAAACGGAAAATACCTTCAGAGACGATTGCGGAATTCTTGCCTTCCGGAAGTGACATTCTTACAGCCCATCCATTTCCGGCATCGTAGAATGCACGGGCATTGTCAGGCGTACCACTGTCATATCCGATTACTCCACCAGGATATGTGAAGAATGGATCAAGAAGAATGTTTTTCACAACCCCGTTAGCTCTGATTGTAATTGACTCCTCTTTGCTATGGAATCCATTTGCAATCACCTTCATTGTATACTCGCCGGAATACGCTGTAATTGAATAGCTTCCGTCAGCGTTAGATACGACAGGAGTAATATTCGCATCTTCAAGAAGCATTATCACTGCGCCTTCAACTGGAATTCCTGCTGCGTCAGTGACTTTACCACTTGCCGTTCCTTTCGGATTCTCTTCCATTGTGAAGTTGGCGGTTGTAGTTTGATTGTCATAGATTGTGACGGTTTGAGTCGCAGATTGGAATCCATACGCTTCTGCTTTCACAGTGTACGTTCCTGCGCCAATTGTCATTTGGTACGATCCGTCAGCCGGATTTGTAGTGGCTGTACGGTTGTTTTCAAGAACAGTCACTTTCGCACCTAATGGCAATGCGGAAAGGTTATTTCCGTTCATTTCCACAGACGGAGCAGTAACTTCCTCTTTCGTCAAATCAATCACAAGATCTTTTGGATCCATTGGTTTCTCAGTTGCTTCTTTTTCTTTCTCCATTTCAAGTTCAGCTTTCGTCAATTTCGCTGGTTTCGGCATGCCGATTGATGTTTTCGCTGGTTGTGCAACGTCAGTTAACGCAACGTCATCGAGATACCAACCTTGTTTTCCTACACTTCCATCGGAAAATGCATTGAAGCCGAGATAGACACGTTGGCCGCTATATGCAGATAAGTCGACTTGTACATCAACCCAACCATTTGAAGATCCATCAACTTTTAGTAGACGCGTCCAGTTTTGACGATCTGTGGAAATTACAACATGGCCATAATCCCAAGTCGTTCCAGCAGTGGACTTCTCAAACTCGTGCCAATGTTTAAACTGTAAATACGAATTCCCTTCAGGTAAATCAACCGGAGGCATAACAAGTGTTGCGTTCATATTATTCAGATACAAGCCCGATAGATTCGTAGCGTATACCTTTTCACCAGAAGCAGCATTGTTTGGCCCTGATGTAGGAATGCCCCACTCCCACTTATCATTTGCTCCAAATGATTCCCAAGCGATTGGTGTAGTTTCAAAGTCTTCGAAATAACCAACTGTGATACCTTGCTTTACATCAACAGTATATTCTTCAGTTGTTACTTCATTATTTCCGAAGTCATTTATTGTCCATTTGTACGTGAATGCGTTGCCAGCGATAGCATCACCGGAAACCGTTACACCATACACACCGGACTTATAGTCTCCGGATTTGCGCGTTGCGCCCTTCGTTTGCCAATCACCATTTGCATCTAGGTATTGGAAAGTAACAGAAGAAACACTGATGTTGTCGCTCACTTGGATTGATAAATCAAGATCCATGCCAGCATACGTCTCGACTGGTGCGGTATGCTCATACACTGGTGCTTCATCATCTTCACCATGTTGCGTGACCTGTCCGCTAAGTGTTCCAAGTCCACTAGCAATTGTAGAAACTGCTGCATACGCATCAACAAGACCGTGTCCATATCCATTGTTCGGAACTGTTGGATACTGACTATCCGTTAACGGAACTGCAGTACTCGTTAAAATCTGTTCCATTTCGTCAACAGTAATTGTAGCATTCGCTTGGCGAAGCAAAGCCGCAACCGCTGAGACAGCTGGACCAGACATCGAAGTTCCATTCCATCCACCTTCATAACCGCTTCCCGGTACCGAAGAGCGAATATTTACGCCTGGAGCAATGATATCAGGCTTAACTTCTCCATATGGCGAAGGGCCGCGTAACGAGAAGCTCGCTACTTTGTTGTTGATATCTGTTGCACCTGTTGCAAACGATTCAGGATAGTTTGCCGGAACTGCAATTGATCCAGGTCCACCCGGATTCGATAACGTTGTATTTCCTGCAGAGAACTCAGGGAAAATTTCCGCGTTTCTCCAGTTAATCACAACGTCGCGGTACCACTCGTCTAGACCACGTCCACCGCCCCATGAGTTATTGACAACATCCGGAGCAAGATCGACACGAACGTTTCCATTTCGATCATGCGGCGCTAAAATCCATTGTGCAGCAGCTAGTAAAATATCGTCTGTTGTATTGCCAGCCGCGTCGAATACTTTAACTGCAATCCACTTTGCCCCTGGAGCAACCCCAACTTGGTTGGAACCATCCGGCTCGCTTCCGACCATTGTTCCAGTGACATGCGTTCCATGGCCGTGGTCATCATAAGCTGCTTCACGACCTGCACGAGTTGCATCAAAGAAGTGGAATTTATGGCTGACTTGGCCAGTAGCCGCATCATAGCCACGATACTTCTGTTTCAATGCTGGGTGATCCCATTGAACGCCTGTGTCAATGCTTGCAACGACCGTTCCAGACCCATCGATGCCCATTGCCCATACGTCTGGTGCATTGACACGCGCTACGTTCCATTCAACGTTTGCAAGACCGGAAGCAGGTACAACTGCATTTTCCGTCTTCGTTGCTGCCACTAATTCGCGTGTTTCGTTCGGAAGGATCTTTTCAACTTCAGGGAAACTTGCGATCTTCTCGGCAATTTCCTTCGTTGCAGTAACAGCCATACCATTTACAATATAGTAGGAGGTAATGTCTTTTACTTCTCCCGTCGAAAGGAGACCTTCCAAGAAATCTTTAACGTTTGCTTGTGATTCCAGTGAAGTCGCTTTTAGCTCGGAAACGACTGCAGACCTTACCATCAACTCTGTTGTCGCTGCAGAAAGACTAGCTTTGTTTGCATCTTTTCTAGCCTGTTTTGCAACTTTCGTTGTATCTGCTTTCTCATTGAATTTAACTAAGAATGTAGCTGTTTCTTCGTCTTTAAAGATTTGATGTAAGTCATTGCTAACTTTTGATGTAACGTTAACAGCAGAGTCTTTGAACGACTGATGTAGTTTGTTCTGTTGCTCCGCCGTAACCATTCCCGGTGTTAAAATAGAAAACACCATGAGGAGTGCCGTTACAATACTAAAAACTCGCACCAGACTTCGACTACGTTTTTTCCCCAAATCCATTCCTCCTTTTTGTATAAAGAACGCATTTCTTTACTGCAAAAGGTTTATCCGTACCCCTCCTTCCAACATTCCAGTTTTATGGCATACATTTGATTTATCTTGTTGTTTCATTCACCATACAAATTTGGATAATAATTATTTAAAACCTAGTGGATAAAGCGAGAATACCAACTTCCCCTTTATCCGCTCTTTGGGAAGGAACCCGAATTCGCTGTTTCGACTATCCAAACTCTCACCAGGAGTCCGGTTGTCCCCCATGACAAAATAGGAGTTCTCGGTCACTTTAACTACTTCCATATCATTTGGAAAACCGGTGGAGTAAGCTTCCTTCACCTTGTCGCCATTCACATAAACGCTTCCCTCAACAATCTCAACAGTGTCATTTGGTAAAGCGATGATCCGTTTAATGGCATCAAAACCATGTATATCGCGAAATTGAACGATATCATCTCTATCAGGCGTAAAAAACATGTTATTCATCACAATAATATCCTTGTTTCCCAGTGTAGGAGCCATGGAGTTCCCGCTAATGACGGTAATGCCAATGGCATATCGGAATACAAGAAAAAGCCCAATGATGAGCAAAATGAATTTCACCCAGCTGAGTACACTATCCTGTGACTTCTTCTTATCCTTCGTCGCTTCGATTGGTTTTGCTGTCAATTCATTGACATTCATTTCGCATCACGTTTCCTTTTATCAAATTCCGGGGGTGGATTTGAGTCTGGTCCTATTTCCGGACTTGGCTGCTCCAAATCCGGATTTTGAACTGTATCTGCATCAGCATCCGGCTCTTCCCCCGGTTTCTCCACTTCCGGAGATTCAGGCTCCTCAATTGGCGTTTGACCTATATTCGCCTCATTCACTACATGGTTCATCTCATTTACCGCAGCTTGAAAAATGCTTTCCAGTTCAGCTCGTACACTATTTTCATTTTCCGAGTTATCGCTTACGAATCCATCGATCAGTCCATCAGCATAACGCCGTAATTCGCTTGTTCGTTTTTCCTTTTCCTCCATGGTGAAGGCTTGAAGTCGTTCATTTGCCATCTGAATTTCCGAATGCAGCTCTTCTTTTAAGCGTCCCGCCTGAATCTCTTGTTCCATATCCATAGCTTCCTTGATTTCAGCAAGCGCGTACCCTCTTTGTGCATCGAACCAATTCATCAACAGTGATTGGATATCCTGATTCGCAAACGTGACCGATACACTACTTCCAATGATTCCGATTAAAAGAACAGCTCCTATTAGGAACCTACACTTTGGCAGTCTACTCCTTCTTTTTTTATCCACAGCAGCAACCTCCAGATAAAATAGTAGGGCCGGCGTTATGCAGGCCCTATGCAACTACGAATTAGCCATTGATGCCCGAAACAAGCGCATCCATCTCGTCTTTAGCTTGATTTTCAAGTTCCAATGCTTTTGCTTCGATCAAAGCCTCTTGTGCCGCCACCAGTCCATCTAAAATATTGGAAACTTGATTAAAGACTTCATTGACTTTAAAATCGACTGCCGTTCTCAAATTCGCAACCGTAATTGTTTTCTCACTTTCCACTTCCGCCATAATTGCGGCCTTAGCAGCTGCAATTGCCTCTTCAAGTCCAGAAAGAGCTTCAGCTTTAACAGCATCCAATTGCGTTGTCAATTCTCCGATGGCAGCTGCCCCCGTTTCACCCGCGAATGCAGTCATATCAGCTGAAGCGATTCGGGAAGCCTCGTTCCCAGCAGCTTGGATTTGTAGCCATCCTTCCTGGTACACATTATTAAAAGCAAGATCCATACCCGCTAAAATTTCAGTTTCCGCCGCCCCTAACGATCTTAAATGGGAAGCTTTAGCGTTTTGAATCGTTGCTGTTGCACTGCCAATTTCACGATTCTTTGTAAAATCGATATCAAATTCAGCTCCAGCCTTCAATCCTTCAAACATGTCATCCAAACTTCCAAACTCTTCCGCAGAATACTGATCCGCTTCTTGGGTGACTGAAGCTTTTGCTTCATTAAAAACGCCGCTATACCAAGATTTCAACGCTCCACCCGCATCCGTGTTGGCAAAAGCAAAACCTACTCCCGATAACAATCCAACCGAAATTGTTCCTGCAACGATCTTCTTTTTAACTGTCATCTTCATTTACTTGTCCCCCTCGGTTTTGTTATGATTTTTTCCTTGCTTTACATTGTCAATGGCTCCGTCAAAACCATATTCGGATAGAACTTCTGATAAAATGTCAACTGTACGACGATCAATCTCCATATGCCTTTTTTCGATCTCTTTTTCAATTTCAATTAGATCCTTTTCGATAAGAGACTCTTTTGTCTCTTCCAACTGTTGAAGATGGACGTTTTTATACTTTTGGATATCCTCATTTGAATCCCTGGACGTATTCAGAACATAATCCATAAGATGACTTTCCATCCTTTTAAGCAATTGATCTTGATAGGTGTTTATGGATGTCTCAAATGTTGTAAGTGTAATTTTCATCTCTTCACTTAATTGATTGGAAAGTAAATGGAGCTGATGCCTATACCAGTCAGAAAAAGTCGTGCCTTGCGTGGATTGGGCATATATCGAAGTGCCCATTAAAAGAAGACAACACATTACCAGTAAAATCACAATCTTTCGCACAATCACCTACCCCCTACTAGTATCGGAGAAGCATCTTTCGTTTCGCTGAAGGCAAATGCCTTTAGAAAAGATACACATTCCCATCTATTCATAAGTATAAAAGCACTCGTTTTTCTTCTCGCCCCTATTACGGATACTTTTCTGACTATTCTTTCGACACTTCTTGTTAGACCTCGTTGTAAGACGAAACCACCTTTGTTCCCATCGGTATACAAAAGTATAATGAGGAACGGACACGTAAAGTGAAAAATGCCAGATCCTTTTAAAACAGGATCTGGCATATACGTCCAATTATTTAATTAGTTAACAGTGTAACGAACTAACCCTTTCGCATTTGCATATAAAGCTGCTTGGGTTCGATCCCCAAGATTCAATTTCGCTAAGACACGGCTAACATGTTTTTTCACAGTGTATTCTGTTACGGATAACACTTCGGAGATTTCTTTATTGGATAGACCTTTACCGAGTTCTATCAGCACTTCCGTTTCCTTAGGAGTCAGCGTTTCGAATTCCCTTCTTGTTATATAGGAGCTTGGGGATTTCAAAATAACCTCGACAATTCTTTGGTCATAGTAGTTCCTGCCATTACGAATCATCCGCAAGGCATGTACCAATTCTTCAAGCACTGATTCTCTCAATAAAAATCCGGAAACCCCTATCCTCTTCGCGAGCTTAATATTTTCTTCATCTGGAGAAGAGGATAATACGATAAATTTGCATACCAAACCCAAGCTTTTCGCCTCGGCAATCATGTCCAATGTACATTCGCCGCCTAAATAGAGATCCACAATAGCAATATCGGGTTTCTTGGATTGTAAGATGGCCAATGCCTCCTTGCGATTCGAAGCCTCCCCCACAATATTCAGCGACTCCTCATTTGTAAGGACTGAAAAAAGTCCTATTCGTATTAATGGATGATCATCGACAAGAATCACATTCATAGAACGCCCCTCTCTCTCTTATCATAGTTAAGGATGATTTCAATTGTTTGTCGTCGTTGAAAAACTATAAGAATAGCTTCCGACTCCCATGCGGGGCGGCTTTGAACGATTTAAATTGCTCGAGAGTGTTTGGTGAAAAAACTGTGTGGAGGTAAATGACTCAAACTTCTGTGGGGGTGAATAAATTCCGAGGTGTAGTGGTTTATTATGTGAAACCATATTCTTCCTCTATTGTAATGAAGTATAGGAATACTAGCAATAATAAATTCTAACTATTTAAATTATTCATTCTTTATGACTGTTTTATCAACTTACCACCGGTTCTTTTTTCCTCTTTCTATTAGAAAGAAATACTTATTTCGCCTTATCCCCCTTTCACATACTATAGTAGGTTATTACACATATATAAGAGGATTATGATGGGATGATTTTAAGGTACCTGTGCAAAACACAATTAAGTAGGATTGACCTATCATATTGCCGTCAAGCAACCGACTACGGACAACCTTTGGACAACGTTCCGAACCTGGACACCACCAGAATTGGGGCAGATAATATCGGCAGCTTTGGACATTAAGCAGCGGTATAATGAATGCTGTATAGTTATGTAACAACTCTGAATCCAAAGAGAATCTGGTATCCGAAATTTAATTTCTTCCCTCAGTATCCTTTCTGACCCCTCCCATCTATATAGAGAGTAAAGGGGGAATTAAAAATGACACACTACCTAAAAGATTACTCAAAATTCAACACAATCACAGAAATGGACACAGCAGCAGAGCAGCATCTATCCCTTCATTGGGACAACCTCACGAAATCCGACCGCCAAGTGCTCGACATCATCCGCCGCCACTCCGTAAAATACGGCGCAGCCCATTTGAAACACGGAACGATAGAAGAAGCTACTGGGAAGTCAAACGTAACGATCAGACGCGCCATCCGAAAACTCGTCAAACTAGCCATCATCGAGAAAGTTCACTTCATCCGCCCTGTCATGAGCGGACTAGGCGCCAACATTTACATCATTTTACCCTTCGATGACCAGGGGAAAATGAACAACCGGGATGATGACAATAAACCGCATGACAACGAAGAAAACGAGCAGTTTCCTGAAGACGAAGCTCTACTTTCTAAATCTCTTTTAAAAGATAAAGATCTTAACTACACGTCTACACAGGAATCGTCACAGTTATCCACAAGTTTATTCAGTCGGATGAAAGAGCTGCTCGCCAACACGATTCGAGATACTAAACTAGCCCGCGATTTCTACGGAATTCACCGGGCCATCTCAGGACGTATGTTGAAATATGAAATCTATATAGATGACAAGCATATCTTCGAAAACCTTGCTTATCGTGCACTGATGATCACTGTTATGGCGACGAAACGAAAGGCAATTCGTAACTTGCCGGGGTATTATAAAGGTGTGTTGGACAAGTTGGTCGATGAGACGTATTTCAAGGATATCTTTATGCTATTCGATGCCCCGGTTGAGGGGTTCTATTGTCCGGAATGAGTGGCTAGGAACCTTAGCTATTTATTAAGTTACGAAAAAATATTTATGCCCACCTGTATCCCTTTTGACCTCTCCCCTCTATATAAAGAGTAAAGGGGAATTACAAATGACAAAACACTTACAGGAATATTCAAAGTTAGACAATTTCCAAGAAGTTTACTCAGCCGTGAGAAAGCACATTGCACTCCATCATGACAAATTAACAAAAGCGGACCGCCGAGTATTGGATCTCATCCTGCAATATACGGTCATGAATGGAGCCGCGTATCTGACTTGCGAGGAGATTATGAAGGATACAGAGAGGTCGAAAGCAACGGTACAACGTGCTATCCGTAAACTCGTTACACTTCGTATTATTGAAAAAGTCCACACATTCGACCCAGAAGTTGGTGGGCTCGGGGCCAATAGATACACCATTTTTCCATCTGAAGAGCAGTCCTGAATAACTCTCTGGCTCTGCGTCGCTTGTTGTAGCTTCGGTAAAACAGCGTTTATATATGGTCTCAGGCATCAGCACAGCTTCTCAGGACCATCTTTCAATTGTTTACTAACATGCATCCCCTTATAAAGACCCATTCTATAAGAGGTAAAAAAATCCTTCTTTATTCGAACTTCAGTAATGAGAGTAAAAATGAAAGTCCGCTAGTATGAAGGAGATTTCCTAAGACGAATCAGTCCAAGCCTATATATTTTGTAGACAAACTACACTAAAATAATTTACTAGGAATATTCTTCCTACTGTAGTAATATATAATCAATAACTACTTTAAGGGTGTAAGGATATGGGAATGTATAATGGTTGGCATGCGAATGAAGAGGTAAAGGTTGAAAGATCATACAATCACCAAAAATATCATTACAGCCGTGGTGATGATCATTGGTTAGGGGATGGAACCTATTTTTTCGAGGATACCCCCGAGGGTAATGGATTGATACATGCGGAAGCGTGGAATCTTAAACAAAATCATATAAAACCCGCAGCCTTTAGAGCCGATATCTATGTTGATAACGATAGATTGTGCGATTTAGAGGATGATCAAACTTATAGGATTATTGAGAAGCTTAAAGAGAAACATATTGTTAGAATGATGCAGTTGAAAAAACGCCCCAAAAACGAATTTATTGATGGTTTTTTCTTTAATATGTGGGATACTGTAATTAAGTCAAAAAAGTTGGATGTAATAAGAAGAAAAGATTATTACCAAACAAAGACAGACCAATTATTGAGAATTAAATCTAGAACACCAAATGTATATGTCATATGCGTAAGAAATACTGATTGTATTGATAATCCACAAAGGTGCTATTAGAGGGGGTATTACTATGTGGAATGAGTTGGAGCTCTTGGCAGAGATTGACGCTTACTATGATAATATTTCAGAAGAACAATTTCAGAAAGATTTAATTGCTGCGGGTTGTGTTGAATTCGTTGAAGATATTACTAATATTCTCACCAACATTACATATTCAGAGAATATTGGAACAATTAAAATGTCTGCTTCTAATACGTTAAAGGTTGGCAAACAATATAAAGATATTGCTACCATATTTTATTCGGACAGAATAGTAAATAAAACACAATTTAATCATCCTTACACCGGGGACTTAAATAATCTATCAATTGGAGCTTAATAAATGGTTAACAAAAATGAAAAAAGCATAAGATCAGTTGCAAGCTCATTTTTATTTAATGAGTATGTTGTAAAAAATGTTGTCTTTGAGTTAAATGATAACTTTCAACAGAGTGACTCAATTGACTTAGACTTTAAACTAGATACAGACTTTTATTTGAATGAACAAGAAGATCAAGCCATGGTCTTATTACGTTGCGTAATATTCGATGATTATGAGCAAAAGAACTATCCCTTTTATATAAACATAGAGATAGTTGGGAGCTTCTCCCTAAATGGAGATTTTTCAAGCGAGGAAATTGTAGACTTATGCCGATTGAACGCTACAGCAGTATTATTCCCATACTTAAGAGCATTTGTTAGTAATTTAACTTCTCTTGCCGGTGTACCGAATTTAATTTTGCCCACCGTAAATATTTCAAAACTTTTAGAAGATTAACGCGAAGGCTTTTGATTACTTATGCATATCTTATAAAAGTAGTACTAATTGTAGGTCTAACAATGTTTAGTTTTTTTTTCCATGGGTAAACTAAGAAAGAACGTACCACAAGTCCAGTTAAGGGGCGATATTAAATGTGGGTTGAGAGCGAGTTACTTAAAGAAATTGATTTGTATTATGATGAAATTACATTGGAGCAATTCTTATTAGACTTGGCAAAAGTCAATTGTCTTGATTTAATTGAGGATACTGAACAAACAACAACAGATGTGTAAAATAATCTTATGCAATTGCAATTTGCAAAGGGCTGTTACAGGAATCTGTAACAGCCCTTTTTCGCATTTCAAATAAATACACTAAGTGTCATTACAAGAAAATATTTTTTGCTGGGCAAAATAATCTTAATCCACTGTCAAACAAATCCCAAGGATAAACCTTTCAACTAAAATTGTTGATGTCTCAACAGTTATAGCTGTATAAGAGAGTCGAAAATATTCCAGCATCAAAGGTTATTATGGGAAATCAAACTGAGATTATGAAAGATAAAGTTACTTGTATGCTCAACAAGCTGAAGAACAAGTAGTAAAGAAAGCGATCATTCTTTTAAATAGGAATGGTCGCCTTTTCTTGTCCTTATGTTCCATATTCCACTCTTGAGATTCCCTGTTTCCCATTAATTCCGCTGAAAAGCTCCATCACTTTTCAGGCTCTTATGCGCCAACAAATGCTTCATCAAAACCTCAATCACTCTCTCCTGCTCCTCCGCCGTCATATTTGACCCCGACGGCAAACAAAGCCCTTCAGCAAACAACCGTTCACTCACCATGTCACCCTCACCATGCGAATAAAACCTACACCCTTCAAACAACGGCTGCATATGAAGCGGCTTCCATACTGGACGCGCTTCAATATTCTCCTCTTCTAGCAAATCAATCAGCTCATAAGGGGTTACCTTGATCACTTCAGGATCCAGCGTCAATGCCGTCAGCCAACGGTTCGAATAAGTCCCTTCCAATTCGGGCATGAAATGGATACCTTCAATATCCCCTAACGCTTTTACGTATCGATCAAAAACATCTCGTCTTGCTTGCACACGCTCTTCCAACACTTCAAGCTGCGCACGGCCGACTCCTGCAAGGATATTGCTCATCCGGTAATTATAGCCCACCGTACTATGCTGATAATGCTTTGCTGTATCACGTGCCTGTGTTGCCAAAAAGCGCGACCGTGCCAATGCATCAAGGTCATTGGATACGAGCATGCCGCCACCTGACGTTGTAATGATCTTGTTACCGTTAAATGAATAAATACCAAAATGACCAAATGATCCGCTCTTCTTCCCTTTATAGAGAGAACCAAGCGATTCTGCTGCATCTTCAATAACTGGAACTTCATAACGCTCGCAGATTGCCATGAGTTCGTCCATTTGTGCACTTTGCCCGTACAAGTTGACAACAATTACCGCTTTGGGTAACTTCCGTTTTGCTTGAGCATCTTCAAACGCTTTCGCCAAAGCGACAGGGGACATATTCCACGTCTCTTCTTCAGAATCAATGAAAACCGGCTCCGCCCCTGCATACAAAATTGGGTTCGCACTTGCAACAAACGTCAAACTAGAACAGAATACTATATCCCCTTGGCCAACTATAAGAAGCTCAAGCGCCAAATGGATCGCAGCTGTACCGGATGAAGTTGCAGTAGCACCGGAAGTCCCAACATAAGCTGCGAGTTCTTTTTCAAATGCATCCACATTCGGTCCGAGTGGTGCAATCCAGTTTGTTTCGAACGCCTCGTTTATGTATTTCTGTTCGTTCCCGCTCATATGAGGGGAGGATAAAAAAATCCTCTTGTTTTCGATCATGTTCATCTCCCCATCAACTTTACTTTTTCTGTCCTAAAATATAGTACGACAATTCATCTCTACCAAGTACTCTAAAACTTTTATAGATGCTTGTGAAAAATGTGACGCCGAGTGCAACCCAAATTAGAAGAGCAATCATGGATGGCATGCCTAGTTGTGCCGGCGAGCCTGGCACTATCAATAACAGAACAAACATTATACTAAAAACGGCTCCCAAAAAAGCGATTGTCTTTTTAATAGGAGAAATCTCTAATCCCTCGTTATTCCTTGCCCAACTGAGGACGCGAAATGCCGTAAAGCATGTAAAGAAATATGCAATTGATACACCAATCGAAGACATGTCAACGATCCATATTAACGCCTCACGTCCAAACCATGCAGATGGAAGTGTGAAGAGTGCAATGAAAATGATCGACTTATAAGGTGTATTGTAGTTCGGATGCAAATCCGAGAAAAAGGCAGGTAGCGTTTTTCCGCGAGACATCGCAAATAACAGTCTGCTCGATGAATGAAAAAAACCATTTAAACCTGTAAAGATTCCCATGCTTATTGCAATCGCCAGGACTACGACTCCAACCGTCCCAAAGGAGGAGCTGATAATATCACCCGTCAGCCATAGATTTGAATTGTTCACATTTGCCCCCTGTGCGAACGTCCAAGATGTTACGCCGATCATTGTAGCGTACACTAATCCGGAGGCCATTAAGGACATGATGATGAGCCCAAATGCTTTACTTGGTGAAAAATTGAACTCCTCAGCAGCTTGAGGGACATTGTCAAAACCGACGTATGCCCAAGGAGCAATTGCAAGTATAAGTAATATGGAAATTAGCGGTGATTTCCCTTCAGGAAAAGCAGGTTTCATATTTTCAATTGGAAAATCTGCGAAAGCGAATGTGTAAATCCCCATTGTAGCAACGCCCAAGATCAATACAACTGAAAATATAAATTGAAGTTTGCCCGAAAACCCGTTTCCTCTGATGTTCATATATGCAAAAAACAAAATAACTAATGAAGAGATGATGATTTCAGGCAGATAGACTTCCCAGCCCGCTATTTCATAAAGAAAAAATTGCTTCATAAATGAAGGGAACAGATACTTCAACAATAACGATAAGGCCGATGCATTCAGTGCAACGATGCATGCATACCCTAATGCCAGGAACCAGCCTGTTATAAATGCCCATGTCTTTCCCGCACTCAGGAAGGCATACGCAAACTCCCCGCCGGATACAGGATGCTTTCTAATCAGTACACCGTAACTGACGGCAATGAACATCATGACGATGGCTCCAAGAAGCACACCGATCATAGCTCCCGCAGGACCGGCCTCCGCAATCCAATCACCGGGTAAAATGAAAGCCCCCCAACCAATGGAAGAGCCGAATGCTATCGCCCATACCCAACTTGGTTTAAGGTTCTTGTTTAGCTCTTTTCTTCTGTGCATTCAGCACCTCACAAATCCAATATATTTTCTACAAACAGGTTACTTTTCTTTAATCCACCAAAGGCTATATCTGCCATTCCAAGATGCGGATTATGATTCCCCTCAATAATCACTGGACCGTGTTCAGTTATAGCTACATCCCAACCAATAATTTTACTAGGAAATTCTTCCGCAGATTTTACTGCAAGACTTATCGCTTCCTGAAAGTAAGGTACTTTAAAATTGTTTAAACCTACTTTGGTATTCGGATGTTTCTCATAAGTATTTCCACCATATTCTAGGAAACTGTATGCAGGAGCTACTAAGTGGCCGTTGTTGTCAATGCTAATAAATGCACCTCCATTATCAACTTCTCGATTATTTACACCGAATCTCAATACTGAACACAAATGAACCGTTTTCACTCCGTTATGAATGGTGTTGATTCTAATTGTATTTATACTATTCGGGAATATTTTATTCAATTCTGGGTGCTGTTTAATTTTTTCTTGTATTACGTATATGTTATTTTTAATATCACTATAATTATCCAGTGATATTTCGCTAGAGGAAGTAAACGAGAAACAACCTCTTCCATTCATGCCATTAACCGGCTTCAAAAATAAATCACAATTATTCTCTAAGCATATTTTATTTAATATTTCTTCAATAGCTTCCCTTGTTTTCAATTTATATATGTTGTTTTCAGAGATATATTTATCATTGGCTATAAATCCGTGAAATTTAGGAACAGGTATTTCAAGTTTGGTCATTATATCATTAAAAATAATCTTATCTTCAAATAGATAGGCATAAGCATTTTGGTTAAAATGGTTGTTGGAAATTCCTTTAATATCGGACAACCATAAATAATTGTTTATGCTGGTCTGATTTTTGAGATAAAGTAGTCTAGAAAAATAATGCACAGGTAATTCTTTTTTAGCTATTGTTAACTTGAAGATATCAAATATTATACCGGGAATGCTCTTTCTATTTCTGGATTTCAAAACATTAATATACTTCCTATTCACTGTCTATTCACCGATAGCGAGCTACTTTTTTTCATTTTGTTAATTATATATGGTCTCTTCCCAGATTTTAATGGGGGAATTTCATCAGTATATTCGAATATTATTTTTGCATTCCTTCCTAAAAACTCTTGAAACCTTGCTTTTATTTTATTCTCACCATCGAAGTTGTTAATTTTAATTATAATCATTCTATATTCATTTTCCCCTTCCTGAACAAACTGATACTGTAAAACGTTTTCAATATCCTGCATAGCTCCATTCACAGCAAAACCAGAAACTGTATTGCCATTTACGTCAAATACTTCTTCTACTAATCTACCTGAAATCACTTCTAGATATGGCGTCTCCAGTCCACACTTACAAGTTCCTTGCCCCAATATGGCCAAATCCCCAGTATCGTATCTGATTAATGGCATTGCATGAGAAAACAAATCAGTTACTACCACACGCCCTAATTCACCTGGTTTTGCTGGAATATCTTTATCAATGTCTAAAATTTCTATAATGTAATTTACATTATTAAGATGGTGTTTGGTTTCTTGTGGACATTCATTAGCTAAAACCCCAAATTCTTGGGTTGAATATCTACTTAAAGGTGTGGCTCTAAAAGCCTTTTTTATTATTTCCCTATGTTCTTCGGAAAGGACTTCTGAAACAGTAATCACACCATCCAATATAAAATTGTCTTTCTTACTAATTATGTAATTCGCCAATGTAACAATAGCGGATGTATACCCGATCAATACTTTAGGCTTTTGCTTTCGAAGTATATTCCTTTGTTGTTCAAGCCATTGTAAATCAAGTGTATACGGTGCCATAATAATCTCATTTTGGAAAAACAATTTTAGCTTACTCTTTGATTTTGTCATAAGGTATGCATGCTTAGTACCAACGAAATAGTTAGACCACTCACCAAAATAAATGACTTCCGCCTGTTGTTTAAGCTTTTTTTCCTTACTTAAATAAAACGTAAAGGGAGTGCCATATGAACCACTTGTTGTCATCTTATATAGATTTTCTTTCAAAAATCCTCTAGACAAAAATTGATCATAATTCTCTTTAATAGTTTGTTTATCAATCACTGGGCATGACTGTAGAGTGAAGTATCCACCGTAACTACTATAAAATTCGGTCGTCTTTATTGCATGCTGAAGAATATTCGCAAATCTCCGTTCTTGCAAGTCAGTCTTTTTTCCATAACTATTTCTCAAATCTTCCACATTTTTCAGAACACGCCTTCCTGAGATAGATTCTTTTATTTTAAAAGCCAGTGCTCTCATTACTTCCACCCCAATCATTTAGAAATAATAGATCTACATCTCATTTATTACGGATGATTTCCCTAGCAGGGGCACCAACGACTATAGATTTTGAAATGACCTCACTTTTCACTAATGCCCCTGCTCCCACAATTGCTTCTTCTCTAACAACTTGGCTAGGCAATATACATGCATTACTTCCAATTTCACACTTTTCCATTAATTTAACATACCCAGAGATGTTAGCACCCGGGTACATCGTAGAGTAGTCACCAATTTCAACATCATGTCCAATTGTGCAGTTAAAATGAATTAAAGAAAAATCGCCTACAAAGACATTTGCGGAAAAAGCGACATTGTCCGAAATAATATTACCAATTCCCATCTTAATAGATGAATTCAGATGAACGGAAGGATGGATGATATTCGGATATAGTAGGTTCTTGTTTAATGACAACTTCTCAAAAATCTTTGCCTTAACTACCGGATTTGCAATCGCAATTATCACGTTTGCCATCGTATTCAGCCCAAGTAAATACTCTGTATCTCCAACAACTTTTACACCATTTATATATGTCCCAACTACACTGGCATCATCATCAATAAAGCCTAAAAATGTCCAATTACGATCTCTCTCTGAAATTACCTTCACTGTTTCAGCAACGCCTCTTCCAAGCCCCCCCGTTCCAATAATATACGTAGGAATACTCATCCTTTAATCATCCTCTCTTCCTGTAAAGCGTTTAACCATCTTATCGGAAGTTGTATTCACACCTTCCGATTTGAATACCTTTTTAACCGTCATAAAAAGTATTTTCATATCAAGAAGAAATGATTGGTTATCTACATACCATATATCGTGTTCAAATTTCTCCTGCCAACTTATCGCGTTCCTTCCATTCACTTGGGCCCACCCAGTAATTCCTGGTCGGACTTCATGCCTTCTCGCTTGTTCAGGCGTGTAAAGTTCCAAATAGTCGACTAATAAAGGTCTTGGACCAACTAAACTGATATCTCCTTTTAATACATTAATTAATTGTGGGAGTTCATCTAAACTAGTTTTTCTTATCAGCTTTCCGAATTCAGTAAGACGCATATCGTTAGGTAATAAATACCCGTTTTCATCAACATCATTTGTCATGGTTCTAAACTTATATATATAAAAAATTTTTTCGTTTAACCCAGGTCGTTGTTGCTTAAATATAATTGGTTTCCCTATTTTCCATTGAATGAAAAATGCTACTAAAACCAGGACAGGCGACAATAATAGAAGCCCCAAAAAACTTACAATAATATCAAAGGTTCTTTTCATGAAAACTCACATTCCTAATATATTTTTTCATTCTTACAGGTATATATCCTAATTCACACCCGCTTTCACCATATTCTGCTTCCATCTCCATACATCTGTAACTATTTCTTCTATGCCACGGACGGCACTCCAACCTAATTCTGAAATTGCCTTTGACGGATCTGCAAAACTCTCTGCAATATCCCCCGGTCTTCTGTCCACGACTCTATAAGGTATACTCACTTTATTAATCTCTTCAAATGCTTGAATTAATTCCCTTACGGAATAGCCTACCCCAGTCCCCAGATTAAAAACGTTACAACCCGTCCTAGAATTAATGTACTTTAATGCCCTTTCATGACCGCTTGCCAGGTCCATGACGTGAATAAAATCACGCACACCTGTCCCGTCTTTAGTGGGATAATCATCTCCAAATATATTTAAGTGTCTTTTTTCTCCACTCGCGACTTGAGCAATATACGGCATCAGATTATTAGGGAAGCCTTTCGGATTTTCTCCAATCATTCCAGAGCTATGGGCTCCCACAGGATTAAAATATCGCAAAATTGCAATACTCCATTCGGGATCTGATATAGTAAGATCGTGTAATATTTCCTCGATAATTAGTTTTGTACGACCGTATGGACTCATAGTTGATGTAGGCATTTCTTCACTAATAGGTGATTTAGATAAATCACCGTATACTGTTGCGGAAGAGCTAAATACTAACTTCTTTACGGATTCGGATTCCATTGCTTTTAGCAGATTGATGGTAGAAAATAAATTCTGCTCATAGTACTTTAATGGATTTTCTACTGATTCTCCAACTGACTTCATTCCAGCAAAATGTATGACAGAATCGAATCTGTATCGCTCGAAAACTTCGAATAAACTATTCCTATCTAATAAGTCGCATTTTTGAAAAGTTATATGTGTTTTTGTTATTTTTCGTATTCTATCTAACACTTTTACATCAGAATTTGATAGGTTATCAATTATAATACATTCAATTCCTTTATTAGACAGTTCCACGACCGTATGACTACCTATATATCCTAAACCGCCTGTTATAAGAACCTTCATCGACCTACCTGCTTTCTAATATTTCGTTATAAACAATTTCATATTCCTTCAAAACATTTTCAAGCTTATACGGTTCTACACTAAGTAATGAGGCCTTGCCTAATTTATGTCGTAAACTTTCGTCATTAAGTAACGTCACAAATGTTCTAATTAAAAGACTATCATCATTATGTGGAATAACATAACCATTATGACCATCTGTAATCAAGTCCCTCAATCCACGCGTATCTGAAACAACACATGGAAGACCCGCAGCCATAGCTTCCATAATACTTTTTGGTAACCCTTCTCGATAAGATAAAAGAGTAACAACATCTGTTATTTCCAGTATTTTATCTATGTCATTGCGGTATCCCAATAAATGGACATCTACAAGCTGCTCATCTAATATAAATTGTTCAACCCCTGTGCGTTTATTTCCATCTCCAACAATAAGGAGAACTGATTTAGGACAACTTTTCTTTATTTCTTTCCAATTTCTTAATAAAAAGTAATGATTTTTGTTCTTATTAATTTCAGCGATGTACGTAATAACAATTGAGTCGTCTGGGATACCAAGACCCTTTTTGAAAGTTATTTTCTCTTCTTTATCCCAGTTTTTAATGAAACTCTCCACTCCTACCCCTTGAACATAGCTAACTACCCTTGATTGTTTAAAAATCTTCTTTGCTCGTTTATAATCTTCCTTATTAATTGTAATAATTTTATTTGTCCATTTGGCGGCCATCCTCTCCAATGGAAAATAAATAAACCAGTTTCTTAAAGGAGCGCCTCGGAAGAAATGGAATCCATGAGCCGTATAAATTATAGGATTTTTTTTTACTCGACTATTAATAAATCTAGTTAATAAAGCTGCTGTTGGTGTATGTACATGAATCAAATTAAAATCATTATACTTTAACAAATGTCGTAATTGGCTCAATGCTTTTATTGTTTTTAGTGTGAAAGGAGATCTTGTAAAATCTATCGTTATACATTTAACGCCGAGGTTTTCCAAATCTCTCTCGGGCATACTATTGCTTTTACTTTTATTGCAAGCGACCCAAACTTCATAACCTTTACTCTTTAATAATTTAATAAAAGGAATATGGAACGCTGTGATATGGCCAAATATCGATGCAACAAATAAAACTCTCATTTTTTCAACCTCATTTTATTGTAAAATGTATAACTTAATCTGTTTTTTCACAAGAGAATAAAAAGATGTTCTTTTTGCGTCAAGAGTACTCTTTGAGTACTCAGTTGACTTCAAAAAATTCTCTTTTGAATAGTTCTCCATTTTTTCATCATCTGTTATAATCTCAATTATTTTATCTGCTAACATCACTGGGTTTCTAGGTTTAACTAGACATTTTGCATTTAGTATTTCTGGTATTCCTCCAACGTCAGAGGCTATACATGGTAAAGATACTGCCATTGCCTCAATTAGAACTCTCGGCATCCCTTCCACATATGAAGGTAAAATAAACAGATCATATTTATTAAACTCTCTTTGCAACTGATCACTGCCTGATATCATCCCTAAAAATACAACATTTTTTTCTAACGACATTTTTTTTACTTTTCTTTCAAAATGACCTCTAAGTTTACCATCACCAGCAAAAAACAGCTTTACATTGTATCCTTTTTTTATAAGATGTTTCAACGCTTCTAGTTGAGTTTCATGTCCTTTATAAAAAGTATTCATTGTACCGGCATTTATAATTTTCACAACACGTTCTTTACTGTACTTATATTTTCTATCTATATAGTTAATAGCAACGGACTCATTTAGCACCACATCAGAGATTGAAAATGTGGGTTTTAATGGATTAGGAGGGTAACGTTTTTGCAAAGCATAGTTTGTAACATAGGAAGTGGCTTCTGCATTAATACATTGACTCTTTAATCTCCAATATGATAAGACTCTTGCTATCGGCCTAACAATACTTTTGACATTTCCCCTTCGAAGTGATTCCCAGGGATCCCCGCATACTTCTAAAAAGTATGGAAGCTTTCTACGTCTTATTTCGAACCAGCATAACGAGGCTATTCTCCCTGGTACTCTTAAAATATAAGCATCTGCTTTAACTATATTTTCTTTTATTATATCTTTTATAATTTTATCTTTTTGCAAATATTGCCTAGGGCCTTGATAAAAAGGCAACTCAACAAAGGTAACATTTGGACCGGATGCTTTTATCCAATTATCATCTTTTTCTTCTACTGTTTTAACTCTAGATACCACTAGAATTTCATCAAAAAAATGTAAATATCTCTTCCAAAAAGTATAGTCGTTTTGTCCGGTTGTCCATATTTCTTGATCAGGTGTTTTGAAGAAGACTGTTTCTACGGCTATTAGAGTTCTCATAAATATTAATTCTCCTGCACTTGTTTTTTAAACTTTTTGAATCCAAAGGCGAATAAAATACCGCTTAATAATAGTTGGATAAACCTTGAAGCCACTAGTAAATAGGCAGCTCCGATAATTGAAAACTCTTTTATTAAGTAAATACCAACTCCAAATGTAATTATCGTATTTAGTAGATTGATATAGGGTTGAATCTGTATAACCTTTAAAATAATTATTGCCGTATTGAAAATAGAAATTAAGAAACTAAACAATACAGCAACTGTTAAAGGAAGTAATATAAAACTAAATCCAGCTATTTCTTCATTAAAAATCAAGCTAATAATTAATCTTCCAAAACAAAGGGCAAACACTCCGATAATAAGTGTTATCCCAATACTTATAAACGAAAATGTGAGTAAGTACTTTCTAAATAATTGTTGATTATTATTATGATATGATTTTGATAACAAAGGTGAAATATACAATGACAATGGTGCTGCTACTAAGTTTGCCAGTATAAAAATATATGACAAAGTATTAAAAATCCCAACTAGTTTTATGTCGGCAAATATATCCAATAAATACGAAGGTAAATTTGAGTTGAGTGAATTTATTAATGCTACTAAGCCTAAGGGTATTCCTAATAAATATATTTCTTTATCGAATTGTTTGTATTTTCTTTTTTGCTCACTAATTTCAATCGTTCTAATTTCAATAAGAACGAGCCTAATAATTAAGGTCAATATCTGTGCCGCTAATGAGAAAATCAAGTTATTTGTTATTAGAAATATCGAAATGAAAGATGCTGAATGAATTAGAGCTCTAATAATTCTAATTTTTGCTATGCGCACAATTGCAAGCTCTCTTTGTAAATAAGCTAAATATATATCACCAATTGAATCTAATGTTTTAATCAAACCAACTAATATAATAACTATAAATAAAGTAATATCAGTATTTTGGATGTATGTATATAAAAAAGAAATTATAATTAATAATAAAACACCAAATATTAATGAGTTAACTAGAACAGTTCTATATTGGTAAAAACTCTTCTCCTTACCATAGTCAGCAATCAATAGTTGACCGATTTGCAAATTGCTGAAGAGTGCTACAGGTGCACTCAGAGCCAAACTTAACGTATAAAAACCTAAATTCTCTAGCGAACCAAATTTTGTTATCACAATAATTATAAATAACTGTGATAACGCAAATCCTGCAGTCGCGGAAATAGTCCAAATTAAAGAGGAAGTTACCTTATTAGTCAAATCTTATTTCCTCCAATTTTTTTATCCAAGAAAATTAATACAAATATAATTAAAAGATTATAACTTAGTTCATTAATAAGAATTAGTGAATTATGCCCCATCATAAAACCTAATCTAATAAGGGAAATTGTTAAAAAATAATATGATATAATTGACATTTCCTTTTTCATGATCTTGTAAATTAGAAAACTTATGCATATAAATATAATGGATATTAAAGGTGAAAACACGAAACCAAAATAATAATATCCTTGCCCAATAATCGGTATTATTTGGGTGACGTTGTTTTCATAAAAAATTCGATAATTAAATATCTCCGAGCTGGTTATATAGTCACTATTCTTCAGTAATATATTGAGTCCAATGAACGGTCGAAAAAACTCATATAAAAAATTTGTCTCTGAAGAAGTAGCATAGTATTCTTTTGCCTCTATACTTATTGCAACGTTGTATGGTCCCCCAGCATAAACTTGTATGTTATTAGCTAACTTCTCTCCTTCTTCCTGAGTACTACTAAATCCATTATAGTTACGATACTCAGTTAAAGAAGAAAATAGTAATGGAAACATAATTAAGAAAAGAATAATCAGGTACTTACCATAGCGCTTAAACAAGACCCCGAATAGTAACAAGCTACTAATAGCTGTTATTAAAAGATCAGCCCTATTTTCACCATAAAATACCATAATATTAGTAGTTGTTATAAGTACCGCTAAAATAACATATCTCTTTGAATTGGATATGAGGTATTTTCGATGGAAGAATCCAATAATTAAAACAAATAAGAGGTTTTTCGCAGTAACTAAAATCATGGTCACGGCAAGATATATCAAAGAGCTTTGATCATGCACTGTTCCCTGTTTTTTAACAACGAATGAGAAAAAGTTTCGTGCTTCAGGGAAAAGTACAAGTAAAATAAGTGAAAACCCAATAAATAGATAATAAATATAATTGTTTCTTGTTGTTATAATAACTTTACCTTTCGCAGGAGCGCTCTTATTAATGATCACTTTAACAATAAAAATAATTACTAAACTAGTTATTACCAATTCGTACGACATTAACTTGATTGCTAGCTCTACTGAAACTTGTTTTGGCGAAACGCTCGAAAACCCCGAATAAATATTATACTTTGCAATTAAGTATGGTAATAGTGAATACCTAAAAAACGAGACAATAAAATAAATAGTCAGGAAAATATTTTCGAGAATTCCAATATACAAGTAAAAGAATGTCGGAATCATAATGATAATTAGTGATAAAGGTAACAAGTATAGTGATTTATATCCTTCTTCAATGTTGTGAACATTTATAACTAAGTAAGCAAATGAATAAAACGAAAAGATTAACATAGCTAAAAACGTTAAATTGAAAGCATTTTTTTTCATACTTCGCTCCATAATCCAACATCCTAAAGAAATATTTAGGTATCTAAGTTTTTTCTTATATATTTTATATAAAGTCTGGATGTTCTAACACTAGAGTTAGACTAACTCCCCAAGTAAATCCCTGCACTCTCTTGTTATGTCTCCATATGCTGTATGTAGTTCTAAATCAGCTTTACGTAACGACAATCGGCTTGTTAGAACCGAGTTTGTGTCCATTCTTGTTCTACGATAAGATTTTCACCGATTTAGAAAAGCGCATTTATCAAATGAGTCAGCATAGTTGTGAACTATCGCATTATTGTACAGCCGAGAGTTCACTCTGAGTTTTAACAACCTTCCGATTCGCAAGTCCGATAAGAGTATACTTCAACTCACCATTCTCCATACCAAGCAGCTTGTCCAACACATACTCCATCTCGAGCTCACTAATCGGAGTGGCCTTTCCAACATAAATCTTAGGAAATACATAATCGCTCTGTCGCTCACTCTCATTCAACAGCTCTTCATACAGCTTTTCGCCTGGTCGGATACCGGAATAAGTAATTTCAATTTCATCTTCCCTATATCCGGAAAGCCTGATCAAGTTTTTCGCCAAATCGACAATCTTCACTGGTTCGCCCATATCAAGAACGAACACTTCACCACCGCGCGCAAGTGTCCCTGCTTGAATGACTAGTCGGGATGCTTCCGGAATTGTCATGAAGTACCGGGTCATTTCCGGATCGGTGACCGTTACCGGACCACCTGCCACAATTTGCTTCTTGAATAGCGGAACGACGCTGCCACGGGAGCCGAGCACGTTCCCGAAACGGACCGCTGCAAATTTAGTATTGCTGTTCTTAGCAAGATTCTGAACTATCATTTCAGCAAAGCGCTTTGTTGCACCCATGATGTTCGGCGGGTTGACGGCTTTGTCTGTTGAGACGAGTACGAAGTGTGGGACGCCGTATGCGTCTGCGGCTTCTGCTACGTTTTTCGTGCCGAATATGTTGTTTTTGACGGCTTCCATCGGGTTTGCTTCCATAAGCGGGACATGTTTGTGTGCCGCTGCATGGTAGATGACGTCCGGCGAATATTCCGAAATTATGTCGAAGATGCGGATTCGGTCTTGGACGTCTGCAATTACCGGAATTAGTTCGATTTCTTTTGAAACCTTTTGGCGCAGTTCCATGTCTATATTGTAGATGGAGCTTTCACCGTGACCGAGCAGGATGAGGCTTTTCGGTTTGAATGCCGCCACTTGCCGGCATATTTCGGAACCGATTGAACCGCCTGCACCTGTCACTAAGATTGTTCTGTCAGTCAATTTCTCCTTGATCGCTTTCATGTTGAGCTGGACCTCGTCGCGGCCAAGGAGATCTTCTATTTTCACGTCGCGTATATCGTTAACTGAAACTTTTCCCGTCATCAGATCTTCGATGCGCGGGATCATTTGCGTGCGGACGCCTGTAGCGACGCATCGCTTCATGAGTTCAGTCATGTCGCATTTTGCCATTGAGGGAATCGCAATGACGATTTTTTCGATTTTGTTGTCTTTTACTTTGTCTTCGAGATAGTTTGTACTGCCCAGTATTTTGATGCCGTACAGTTCTAGCCCTTTTTTCGCCCTATCATCGTCGAGGAAGAGGACAGGCTTCATACCCGACTCCGGGTTGTTCAACAGCTGCCGCGCTACCATCGTTCCGGCTTGTCCGGCTCCGATGATCATTGTGCGGGTCATCCCCTGTTCATCCGTTTTGCGGAAGGTGTCCCGTGTAATGCGCCAGCTGAGCCGCGATCCCCCAATCAAAAGAATGTGAAGCATCCATGTGAGGAATAACGCACGTACATTGACGTCTTTCGTGAAAACGAGCTGCGCGATGGCGACGACAGCAATCGTCAAGGTGACCGATTTGAAGATTGCCTTCAATTCCCCTACGGAGGCGTATGACCACACTTTCCGGTATAGTCCGTAGTGCCACGCGAATAGATGGTGCGCGATTTGGATTGTGAGTGCACTCATCAGGATGATGTCGTCTTTGAAGATGACGACATCGGGCCGCAGCATAAAATAGCCTAGAAAGATTGATAGTAATACGATGATTGAATCTAAGAGGAAAAGCATTGTCATACGCTTTTTAATTGTCATACATGAGACTCCTCCTTCTTCTTTGTAAATCAGAACTACTACTCTTCCATAATACGGAATAAGTTATAGTCTAATAGTATCATCTTCCGCCGTACTGTTCTAGTCTAATTGTTGAATTCTGACCTTTTTAACTACTTTTTGTCGATAAATAGAAATCCGGAATCCTTCTTATCCCTTTGTCCTATTGCCTTGAGAGCAGTTTTTGTCGTCTTATAAAAATTGACTTACGCTATTGGGCGTTAAAACCTATCAACCAATGAAGCCGAACAGCTTTCGCGGTTTCACAAGTTCCGGTTCCAAAAGGAATAATGGTTCATTGCTCAAAATGCGCTCATTATTTGCAAGCAATAGGTCCGCGATATCATACAGCTTCTTCCTTTCGAGGAAGTCGAGCCCTTTTTCAAAATGGAAGGGTCTCGTTTTCAAGTTATGGACATCTGAGCCGTATGTATGGACAAGATTCGCTTCGATAAGCTGTAGTGACAGCTTTTGTATATTTTTGCCGAAATGACCGGACAGGCTGCCCGCTGTGATTTGGGCGGTTGCACCGTGGCGGACGAGTCGCTCGAGCCGCTCGGGTTTTTCGGCGATGGCGCGGTTCCGTTCCGGATGCGCAATGATCGGGATGATTTCCCTTTCGAGCATCGATTGGATGACGCTCACTGTGTAGGCGGGAATCGTCTGCGACGGCAATTCCAATAGAAGGTATCTGGAATTTGCGAGTGTCAACAGCTCATTGTTGTCCAATCTTTCGATGATGTCTTCCGTCAGCCGGATTTCTTGCCCCGGATATAGCTGTACATTCAGCCCCGCCTCCTTCATGACGTCTTTCAGTAACGTTATTTGGCTTATCACTTCGCTGCCAGGTACATGATAGTGGGGATTGCAGGCATGCGACGTGGAGATCATATCGGTAATCCCTTCTCCCTCCGCCTTTTTTACCAAATCAAGTGTTTCTTCAATCGTTCGGGGCCCGTCGTCTACGCCGAACAGGAAGTGTGTGTGCATATCAATCATTCGATTCGTGCTCCTTTAATAGAGAAAAGAGCAAAAGGACGCAAGGGCCCCTTCACTCTCCAGTTCCATAATATTGATAGTAATAATGGTCCTTCTCAAGCACGAAATTGTTCATGAGAGTACCTAGGATATTTGCTTTTGCGGATGCAAGTGATTCTTTCGCCTTAATGGCGCTTTCTTTTTCCGTGACGCCGGAATTGACGACAAGGATTGTACCGTCGCACTTATTCGACAAGATTTGGGCGTCAGCGACCGAAAGAAGCGGTGGCGCATCGAAAATGACAAGGTCGTATTGCGATGCCAGCTCGTGAATGAGCGAATCCATCGAGTTCGAGCCGATCAGTTCGGCAGGATTCGGCGGAATCGGGCCACAAGTGATCAGGAATAGGCCTTCAATATCCGTGACTTTAGTAACCTCTTCAAGCGACCATTGTTTCGTGAGCAAGTTGGACAGACCTGTCGTATTCGTCGTGTTGAATGTGTAATGCATCGTCGGTTTGCGCATATCGGCATCGACCAAGAGCACTTTTTTCCCTTCCTGGGCAAAGACGATCGCAACGTTCGCAGCGCTCGTCGATTTGCCTTCCCCTGGGGAGGAAGAGGTGAACAACAATGTTTTCAATTCCTTATCTGGCATTGAGAAATTGATGTTTGTGCGGACCGTGCGGAATTGTTCCGAAACGATCGATTTCGGATTGACATTCGTCACAAGCTTACGTGCAACGTTTTGCAACGGCTGCTTTCTTCTTTTCAGCATAGTCGTCACCTCTTCCTTCTTCTCCGTTGTAATGAATCCTTCGCGCTAGGCATGTCGCCTTCTGAAATTGGACTGACGAGACCTAAAATCGGCAAGTTCAATAATTCCTCGATATCCTGTTCCGTCTTCACCGTCGTATCCAAATATTCGAGGAGGAATGCGATCCCGACACCTAACATGAGTCCGATGACCGCTGCGATCGCCATATTGAGGAGCGGATCGGGCTTGATGGGCTTCGGATCTTCCGCTAGCACTGCCGGCGATAAAATGTTGACGTTATCGACATTCATCAGCTTCTGGATCTCTTCCTGGAAAACTTCCGCCGTCGTGTTGGCGATATCGACCGCCATATATGGCTCCGGATCTTGCACACTCACGTTGACGACTTGTGAGTTTTGTGCGCTGTTCACAGTGATTTTGCCATTCAATTGCGCCGGCGTCGTGTTGAGATCCAAATTTTCAATCACCTTCGACAGAATGGCCGGGCTTTTAATGATGACATTGTATGTATTGATCAGCTGAAGATTTGCCTGGATGTCCTGCGTGTTGAACTGGTTCTGCTCCATCTTCTGCTGATTAACGAGGATTTGCGTCGATGCCTGGTAGATCGGTGTCAATAGCAGGAAACTGATAACCCCCGCCGCTGTGACCGCGAGCAACATCGTCAGCAAAATGAGGATAGCCCTCTTCTTCAGCGTCTTGAACAGATCCTGAAGACTGATTGTTTCTTCCATATGGTATATCCCCTTTATAGCAATCTATCTAAACGTGTCTTATTATAGCATACTGTGTAGAAAATATTCTCGTAATTTGATGCTATTTTGCCAATTTTATATTATAGGTCTTTTTATTTTGTTAGAAATCGTGGGTTTTTCTAACTATTTCGACAATAAAGTACATAAATAGACAGTTATCATTGGAAGTGTGGGAATCTATTATGCTATGGTAAGTGCGAATATTCATTTTTATCACAATTCAATTCAAACAATTGGAGGGAAACAAATGAACAATTCAGCAAGAAAGTCTTTTTTAACGGCATTATCTTTATCGGTGGCGGCAGGAGCGATTGTTGTAGCTGCGCCCGCTCCGGCTGACGCGGCAGTCACTTCTTTCAAGGATGTTGGAAAAGAATCCGAACACCACGATGCAATTATCAACTTGGCAGAACGGGGCATCATCCAAGGATTTGGAGATGGCACTTTCCGACCGGGCGCGGAGTTGACGCGTGCACAAGCATCAAAAATCCTTGCCTTATCCCTTGGTTTGAATACGACAAATGTGAAAAATCCCGGCTTCAAAGATGTCAATGAAAAACAATGGCACTACGGCTATGTTGTAGCACTTGCAAATGCTGGCTACATCAACGGATTTGATGATGGCACTTTCCGGCCTGATGCGAAAATGACACGAGCGGAAATCTCGAAGATCCTTGACTTAAGCTATAAACTACCATTGGAGGCAAAACTGGATAATCCGTTCGTGGACGTTAGTAATTCTGCATGGTATGCCGACCATATCCGCTCACTCGTCGAAAACAAAGTGACGAAAGGCAGAACGGCAAATACGTATGAGCCGAATGCAAACGTTACCCGCGCACAAATCGCTTCATTCGTTGTGCGCTCAGAAAACTTTGAGAAAGTCGCACAGATTGTGGACGAAACAAAAGCGAAAATCCGCTCCGTCGTTCTTGAAAATGGCATCGTTGAAAAAGACGGCAAAAAAGTTGCGGAAGCATCCTTCGATCCAGAATCCGGCACATTGACAATGACAGCTTATGATCTCGGAGAAGGCATTAAAGCAATCCAAGAGCTCGGATTCTTCTCTGACAAACTCCCTGCACTTGGTGTAACAGATATCCGCATCGTGGATAATGACCTCATTAATGTTGTCGATAACCGCGCTGCAGCCAAGCAAAAAGTTCAAGACGAAATGGTTTGGCTGCTCAAAGAACCTAGCGACAAATCAAATGGCGACCTGGTAGCGAACAACATCAAAGTCACGCTCTTCGGCTATAGCGAAGGCATCGAATTCTGGGAGTATTTCAATGTGAATCTTCGTGTGTTTAAGTGATGGAGTGGGGATCCCCCGGCAGCTGTAGCTGCCGGGGGATTTTTTTGGTGGTATGTGGTTGGGTTTATGGGCGTGAGAGTGGAGTTAATGAGCTCTTGGGGGAATTTACGAGCGTTGATGTAATTTTACGAGCGCGCGGGCGGATTTACGAGCGTGGATGTAATTTTACGAGCGCAAGGCGGAATTTATGAGAGCAGTGGCAATTTTACGAGCGCGGCACTAGATTTACGAGCGCTTGACCCGGTTTTATGAGCGCGTAGCCGAATGTCGTAATCGCGGAATAGCCATAATACACATAGTAGTCCCTCTCGCGCCAAATGCTTTTGACATTTTAATAGTCTTATCAAAAAGAATCCCCCTTAGAACGCTTTCTTGCATTCTAAGGAGATTCCCTAAAATATACAGCAGCCTTTCCATTCCCCTTCATTCGAAGACCCGATTTCCGCAAAATCCTTTTTGAAATATGACGGTTTTTGATCCCGGCAAACCTACGGAAATTGCCGTTTGTCATTTTATCGTCAATCAGGTAGAACCATTCATTGATCAACTGATGATGGCAATCTATTGCATTGAGGCCGCAAGCTATACAAATCCACTTTTTCTCAAGCCATTCCATACCACGCCGATTGCAATTCGGACAGATAACACCTGTTAAAATATCACTCTTCGGTATATCCATCGCCCGAATCATCGGAAATGGATTGTACTCCTGATGTCCCCTCGTCATCTCATTTGCAATTTTACCGATTTCCCGCCTCCCAAGTTTTTCACCATCGAGAGCCATTCCATAAAGGAGTATCGGGATTTCATGCGTGAACACAATCGGAGTACTAGTCTGTTCCTCTATGAACAGCTCGTTAGTGAACGCTAAGCCCACCAGCCCTCTTATAGGAATGTTGAATCCCCTATCCTCCAGCCACCTATTGAGGAAGATTATTTTGCGGTCAAGCTCTGTAATCGGACTTTGGATCACCTTGCGCTCTCCATTGTTTTCTTGAATGAACTGAGTGGGATTCGCTTTGACTACAATCTTGCCTCCCAGGTTTTTGATTTCAAAAATGACAATACTTGCGGGTGTAATCAGCAGGGAGTCCATTTGAAAGAAGACACCATCATGATTAAGGCAAACATCATGCAGTAGACCATAAGGATAAGATGGTCGAAACTCTTTGATATGCTTGTCGAAGTTTACCTCACCCGAAAATCCAGCATCCCTTTTTCGAAAATCCTCTAAGATCCTGATGTATTGTTGATGGTTTTTAGGCAAACGCCTCAACAGTGCCTGCAAACCGAGCATTGCCAACGGCTTCTTCCGTTTTTTATACAGCATTCTATCACCTCGGATAGATTATAACATGTATGTATAATTTTTCCAAAACGACAATAACTTGAATTCTCGGGGAAAAGCGCGGTAAAAATTTGATTTTAGAGGCTTTTTGGGGTTTTAAATTTGATTTTTAGTTTTTTTTATGTTTTTTCAGGAAGATTAATATGCACGCAGGCGGTTGTTTTAATCTGGAGTTACCCCACTTGCGCAGATTGTTTTTGTCAAATTGGGGTTTGCTTGCAGGAAGATATCATGCCAAGCTTTTATATGCATGGCAGGAGGAGTTATGGGCTGGGAGCTCGAACTTACGAGCGCATGGAGAGTTTTACGAGCGTGCAACTAAATTTACGAGCGCGGGGGAAGATATACGAGCGCATGAGTCAATTTACGAGCGCTAAATGAAATTTACGAGCGTCGGAGCCAATTTACGAGCGCAAAACAGATTTTATGAGCGCCAGAGCCAATTTATGAGCGCAAAACAGATTTTACGAGCGTCGGAGCCAATTTACGAGCGCTAAACAGATTTTATGAGCGCCAGCACATGGCAGCCACTCTCTTCCAAAGACGTACTATTGGACATGTCCGGATCATTTACATTTTTAATCAGCTACCATCTCACCCAGATCAACCTTGCCAAACGTAGATCCCCAAAAAGCAAACCGCGCAAGTCCACATCATGAGGACTCACGCGGTTTTCAACTGTTTAGCTTCCGATAGCTTTCTTCAAAATGCCATCGCGGCGGACTTTTTTCGTTGCTTCATATTCATCGATAAAACTTTGAGCGTACGATTTATTGTAGCCATTCGCCGCCAATTCAGATTCCAATGCCTTAATTACACCGTAAAACGCCGCATCTGTATTTGCTTCCAAGCTGTTCGCGGCACTCATGTATTTATTATAGAAGTAGCCGTAGTTGATGCTTTCGCCATTCGTCTTCTTATCGGAGTACTCATTTTTCGCCCGGCCGATCAATGCATTGATTTTACTGTCGGCTTGCCCTTCAAGCTGCCTGAATACAGGCTCGTACTTCCCTTTCACCTCGGCAACAGTAACTTTCTTCTTCGTTTCCGTCGTACTTACTGGCTGCTTGTTTTGTTTCGAGGACGTTCCTTTCGAATCGCTTTTCGGCGGTGTCACGCCAGCTTTATTATTGCCAGTTGAAGTCGTTTGACCCGAATCTTTGGCATTTTTACTTGCTTCGCTAATAGAGTCTCCTTCAGAATCGCCTTCTTGTCCATCGCTCTTTTCCTCATCCAAACCGGAAACGGTTCCATCTTCACCAATGACTAGCTTTGTTCCATCCGGAAGTTCGATTTCATATGGATTTGCGATGATCTCTTCCACCTCTTCATCCGCCACATCGTATTCTTTGAACTTCAATATGTACGCTAAATAAGCCCCTGCACCTAAAACGAGTGCCAACACAACAGCTATTGTAATTTTCCATTTTTTCTTCATACAAACACCCGCCCTTATATGATACTAGCAGTTTATCATGAAATAGTAGAACAGGGTAGCGAAAGATGATGAATATTGTCGCTTTTCGGTGAGGTCAGTGATAGAACGGGCCTTTAGGTAAGTTAATTATGAGCACATTTTCGGTTGCAGGAGCACGGTTTCAGATTTATTAGCGTATATAACGTTAGACACCTTTATTGAAATTGCTATTTCAATGTGTAAGTGCTAATTACCATGTGAATTTGAAATTTTACGTGGACTTCGATACAAAATACCCCAGCTGCATCTAATCAGTAGATGCGGCTGAGGTGGGTTGGCCAACTTACTTTAGAAGTTCTGCAAAATTGACGAAAATCTTCGCAGCTTCTGCACGTGTTGTCGGGTTTTGCGGCATGAATTTTCCATTAGATCCTTCTACGATTCTTAGCTCATACAACATTGAAATAGCATTTACTGTTTCCTCATTGTAATTGCCGATGTCGGAGAACGGTGCAATTGCCATCGGTTTGTATTTTGTGCCTGTTTTGAGTTCATGTGCACGTGCAATCATTAATGCGATTTGAGCACGTGTCACATTTTCCGAAGACCTGAATTCGCCATTAACCCCTTTGACAATCCCGTATTTGTAGGCGGCCGCAATTTCAGCTTGTGTTTCTTTACTCAAGTTTTTAATGTCTTTGAATGGTGCTGCTTCATCTGTTTGCAGTCCCAATGCACGGGTAATCAAGGCAGCTGCCTGCGAACGTGTCAACTGATCATGCGGCTTGAATGAACCGTCCTTGTAGCCTTTGAAGACTCCCATTTGTACAGCTTTTTGAATATATAGTTCTGCCCAGTAACCTGCTGATACGTCCGTAAAGGTTACAGGCGTTACTGGCGCAGGGTCGATTGGGTCAGGTTTAACCGGATCTGGCTCTGTCGGTTTTGGATCTACTGGTGTTGGCGGGATATATCCGCCGCCTCCATTTCCTGGGCTTTTGACAGTGACGGTCAGTGTTGCAGTATTTCCTTTATAAGTGATGGTAATTGTTGTTGTACCAGCCGCTTTTGCTGTGATGATGCCTTTATCGACAGTTACGATCGAATCATCCGCCACTTCATATTCTGCTTCTGTCGTCACTTCATTGACTGTTGACTCCCCTTCGACAGTTGTCGTTTCTGTCACTTTGACAGTTACCGTTTTTCCTTTTTCGATTATGAGATCTGTTTCATCTACCGAAAGTGTAACGATAGCTTCAGGTTGAGGATCTGGATCTGGATCTGGATCTGGATCTGGATCTGGGTCTGGATCTGGGTCTGGGTCTGGGTCTGGATCTGGATCCGGATCTACAATTCCTTCCGTTACCACTACTGTTACTGTTGCTGTTTGCTCTTCGTACGAAACGGTGATTGTTGCAGTTCCTACTCCAACTGCCATTACCATTCCTTCGGATACCGTGACAATATTTTCATCAGAAATTGTGTAGGTAGCTAGATTCGTAACCGGTACTTTTGTCACTTCACCGTCAACATTAGTAACCTGTGTCACAGTAAGCTGAGCAGTGTCGCCTTTTGTCAATTCTAGCAATTCTTTATCAACTTCTAATGTGATAACTGGTTCGACTTCGCCAGTGCCTTCTGTCACTTTCAATTCTTTCGTATCACGCACACGAATACGTGAACCGCCGGCGAAATTGCCTGATAAGCCGACTGCTTCAAGTGTATCGCCGACCTTCATACTTGGAATAGGTCCCGACTGATTTACGATGTACCCATCGACGAAGACAATTAACTCGCCAGACCCATCATTGATAGAGTAAGAACTTCTATCCTCAGAAATGGAAACCACTTTACCGGTCGTCTTCACTAACAGCCCTTGATTTTCATCATTTGTTGCTTCTCCGGTTGGAACTTCTTTTGGTTGAATTTCAGTGCCATGTCCTAGTTTAATAACATCCAAATCGAACTTGGAGAATGCAATCTCTTTGTTATTTTCAAATGTGATGATTTGACCATAAATACGTACTTTATCGCCTAACTTCAAAGATCCTGCTGGCACTTCATTAAATGCCATGATTCCACCTGTTTCATCTTGCAAGTAGAATGCGTCGAAGAATACACCAGCAGCCGTAGTCACTGTTCCTTCTATGACCACATCCGTATCCTCCGCAAGTCCCCGAGCATCACCAATAGCTGTAATTTTAGTTTCCTGATGCGCTAACCAGTTGACTGCATTTACTGCAAATTGTACGTTACCTTTTGGTTCATATGATTCATCCATCTGTTTGTCATTGAAGATATTCATCCCAGAGACGATAATTCGCCCTTTATCTCCAATTTCATCTGAGGCGATTAACGGAATTGCTGAACCACCATGATCATCCGATACGTCGTCATATACGTAACTTCCATTTTTTATATTCCCTTGATATGTTGTTTCATTTCCTTTAACAAGGAATTTTACTGTACCAGTTTCCTTAAGGGCTGTGTTATTCGTTCCTTGAAGACTGGATCCACTGTAATAATCTATAAACGGTACGCGGTCCGTTATATAATTGTCTACTGGATCCGGGTAAGCACGCACAGCAAATGGACTAACTGTCGGGTCACTCCAAAAGTTACCTTTTTTGCTAAGGTCGAATACACCGTCGTGACTCGTTCGGATATCTGTTCCAATTTCAGCAAAAAGTGCATTGCTAATCGTAGAATCCGTCGAGCCATTATTGCTCTTGCCAGTGTAAAGTAATGAACCTCCAGCTTTTACAAAATCACCAACTGCCTTTTGTTCATTTGCAGTAAGAGCTGTTCTCGGATGTGTGATTACCAGCACTTGAACGTTTTTCAACGTATCGGCAGTAATTTCCACTTTATTTTCAACCACTTTATAGCCTTCTTTTTGAAGAAGAAGCGTGAAGTCTTTTAAATTATCTTTATATGTCCCCGAGTCTCCGCTGGAGTTTTCATTACCGTGCTTCGCATCAATTAAAATCGTCATCCCATTTGGTTGTTTCACATGGACAGGTAAGGTGAATCGAATGTCACCTAAATCGGCCCCCTCATTGGATGTTACGACTGCGATAATGTTATAATCCCCACCCGTCGGTGTATCCCACTTAATGGTTGCAACTCCTGCACCTTTCGCCACAATGGATGGTATATGACTCGTTCCGATACGCTTTGCCTCAATCACTTCATCAAGATATAGATCTACTTTAAGATTATTGATCATTTGTGTTCCGAAGTTTCCAACCGTCGTTTTGAATGTAGCGGGATTGCCTGCGATGATGACACCGCCATCAATGTCGATACTATTCACTTTTACGTCAACTGTTTCTTCTTTTGACCAAATTGGCGCAGAGTAAGCACGTTCTCCGTCCATTTGCGTTACACGAACGACAAACCATTGCTGGCCACTTTCTACTGTGTATGTTGGTTTCCAGTTGAAATCCGTTGTCAGTGGAGCATACGTACCAACCACTTTACCTCCGTTAGTAACTAGCTCTACTAATTTCACACGGTCATCGGACGTATACGTATTTGATAAATAGTCATAGCCATTCGTTCTTGACTCAGCCACTTCGTCTGTACCCGAAATATTGAATTCAAGCGTTTTACTATCAACTGTAGATCCCATATAATAGCCATTCGCTAAAACATCCATTTCAAAGTTCGGATCTTCGGACATATAAACGCGCATATTGCGCATTGACTGTAACAGCGATTCTTGAGTCAATTCATCCGAAACGATAACTGTACGTTTGTTCGTTTTTCCCCATGTCCCGTCGTGGTTATCTTCCCCATAAGTCGGTGCGACGTGCCAGCCAAGATCCAACGCTGAGAAGAATTTCTTTTCCGCATTGGCATAGCCATAGTTTCCTGAACCGTTCCCTACTTCTAGCATCGTAAATAATTTATCCAATTCTTTGTCATATGGTTTGAAGTTATTGAATGCATCTTTCCCCATATCCGGGTGATTGAATTGTGCAACAACGTCATCATATGTCAATACCCATGCATAATATTGGCTTAAGTCTTGGTACAACTTGCCGTTCACATTTCGGTCAATGAAATTTTCTGTGCCGAATACGTTTGAGTGACCCCAAGTTGTTGCAGTCATTTCAAACGCCGGGAAAACTACATATTCCCCGTCTTTTGTATATTGATTTGCTAAGTCTTTCGTTGTTTTCCAATCTACACCGCCCGCGCCTGTACGCTCGGGAAGCCCTTTATGATCTACTGTATCCTGTCCAAGTAAATCGGGATCGATATCGTGTGAGTGATCAGAGAAAGCAAAGAAATCATAACCGTATTTTTTGCCGGCTTTTAATGCATCTTCCGGTGTACCTGTTGCATCATGAGAAATGTTCGTATGGTTATGTGTTGTGCCCCGATAGTGGTTTCCACCCGTAAAACGAGGGACGACTTCAAACGTCCATTGTTTTTCGCTGCCATTACCCTTCATATCTTCAGCGGATACCTTCACTGTATGAACAGCTACTTCCAAATCCTTATCCGGCGTGAACTTTACTTGGGTTTTAGATATGGAGGCACCTGTAACTTTTTCACCGTCAAGATAAACTTCAACTGTAGCTTCATTCACACCACTCGGATCTTCCATTAATACTGAAATTTCCGGACGTGGCGTTTCAACTTTAACACCTTCGGAAGGCGTTTCTGCATAGATGTTGGGGCCTTCTTCATCTTCCACGAATGTTACTTTAAAAGGTACATCGCTAGACCCAGCATATTTGCTCTTTTCACCTGCTTTTGCTTCGATATAGTATTCGAATCCATCGCCAGTGATTTTTGTGTAATCCAAGATGGCTGTGTAACGACCTTGCGAATCGCCTGACATTGGCAGCTCACTGTATGTGTATCCGCCAAGATTCCGATAAAAAACAGTGACGGACTGTGCTCCATCTGCAAAAGCTTCGAACGAAATGTTTGTATCTTTGTATGCAGTTGTTAGTTTCTGGTGTGATAAGCCTAGGATTGATGCAATATCATCTTTGTCACGCAAGTTCAATTGGTAGCCATCATTTGCTGTCGCTTTGGTCGTATATTGACCGATGACACCTGTGAATGTGTAGCTTTTATTCACAACAATATCTGTTTCCATATTAATATTTGTTGCCGTCATAACACGCAGTAATGTTGTTTTTCCATTGTCATCTGCAATTGTTACGTTATAACCGGCACCAGAAAGTGATGATGCTGTCACTTTCCCGCTAACAGTCGCTAAACTTCCTTCAAGAGGTTCAACGATGTTAAACGTTGTCATATCTAGAATCGTTAACTCATGAGGGGCTGGTAATGCCTGCCCTTCATCAAGGCGTTCCAAAGCCGTCACTTCAAACTCAGTAAGACCGTTGTAGAAAATCACTTTACCTGAAACCTTTAAACGGTCTCCGCGGTTAATTTTTAGTTTGTGATCAAAGTTACCGAATATATTGATCCCAGCTGTTTCATCTTGTAAAAAGAAGTTACTTTTTTGCGTACCTAGAATTCCGTTTTCAAACGTCACGACTCCTGTAATCGTGAAAAACTTGTTCAAGTTTACAGGTTTCCCTTGTGTGTCGGATTTCCGGACATCTTCAATCGCTGTTATTTCGTCATTTGATGCTTTTGAGATTGCTACGGAAGTACTTTCTAACATAATTCCTTTAGCAGTATAGTTTTGTTGAGTTACATAGATTGTATTTGGCGCATTTTTAAATGTAGCTGTAAATCCGCCTGTTGTATCTGCAAAGACAGCTTGGTTATCTGTCGCAGTTAATCGATCTTCCACTTTTGCATCAGCGTTTGTATATACATTTATACGAGCTTTAGCAAGTGCGGCTTTCGTTCCGATTAATGTACCATTGCCTTGATTATCAACCATATAGCTTAAATCTGCAATTTTAAGTGAAGCTGTCGCTTTCGCCACATCAACAATTGTTGTTTTACTTTCGGGCTTGTCCGAAGATGTTGCTGTAATGTAAAGATTTGATAATGCTTTATTCGAAGTGAATGAAGCGCTGAATGATCCATCCTCTTCAGCTTGTCCAGTTGATAACGATTCTTCTTTGGAAGCAGTTGCATAGAAATTTACGGTTGCCGCTTCTGGAACTGTCCCTGCCTCTGCAGTTACAGTGATTTGTGTACCTTCTTGTTTAAATTGAATTCGGTCAGCAATCGGCTGTACCGTTTCGTTCAATTCGAATTTTTCTGTAGGGCTTTTTGTATTACGTGGTTTGGGAGAGCCGGTTATAAAATCACTTGCATTGTCATCCGTATCCCATCCATTTCCAAGACCAGGGACAACTCCCATTCCGGCATATGACTGACGCTGTGCACTCAATGTTGTACTTAAATTCTTAGTTGGACCCGAACCTTCAAATCCATTAGCCGCCGTTCCAAAACCAACAAAGTCGACGACTCCTTTCGAGTTTGTCGGTAGAGTGCCAGCGAGCGGCGCGGTGGAGTCTTTTACTAACGCCACTTTTCCAGAAGCGGCAGCCATCGCAATCCCACCGGTAACATCAGCTGTTGGAATTGGAGTTCCATTAGCACCTCCAGCTTCGCTAATTAAGAAGTATCCATTTGCTTTAACCGTACCTTTGAGCTCCGTTACTGCCCAAGTGGATCCAGTTGAACTAGCATATTGAACTGACCAGCCGTCTAACGAGACCTCCTCATTCGTTGGGTTATACAGCTCAATAAAGTCATGGGTAAATAGCGCACCACTGTTGCCACCTGCTCCATATACTTGACTAATGACAATTTGTTCGGCAATTTGGGCATGTACTTGTTGTGTTCCTATAAGCGGTAAAAATGTACCTAATAGGAGAACAATCGAAAGCATTATGCCTTGAAAACGCTTACTTCCCGTCCTTCGTCTTCTCATTCCCTTTCCCCCTACTTTAGTTTGGTTTTGTCACTGCAATTCAAGACTTCATCTTAAAAAATGTGTTTCCATCATTCATTTTACCTAAGATTGGAGAAGAAAGGAATATTCAAAACTGCATTTACATTAATTTAATAGTGGTTTAGCAGTAGTGCTAACGTTTTAGGTATTTTCATTTTCAATATCTATTGGTAAGATAGTAGGAAATATTGTGCCAACGGTGCTCTACTGGAGGAAGATCGTGAAAAATCTAATCTTACAACTAATTAAGTCTATGTTTATTTTCATAGTAATGGTCGTGTTGATAGTTCCTGATAAAGCTTTTGCTCATCCCTACAGCGCGAGTTTCACAAATATTACGATAGACAGAGATAAAACAGAAGTCGTATTTATGATTGATAGCCTGTCCCTAATTGAAAATATCGAATCACTTGATCCGGATGGTGATAATCAGTTAGAGCCATCCGAATTAGTTGAAGAAGAGCATGAAATTGAAGAATTGGTAACCGAAACAATTGCAGTTGACTTCGGAAGCCAAGAATTGACGCCAGAGCTATTGAAAATGGAGCTCATCGAGAAAGATAGTAAACAATATGTGCAATTGTATTTAACTTACGATGGATTTTCGCCTGGCGATACATTTACATTTCTTGACGGATTCTTTGTAGGCGATCGGAATACAAATTACATTAATTTAGTAACAGCTACATATGAAGGTCAGACGAGCACCACCGTCCTTCAAGGAAACGAGCGTAACTGGACAATCTTAATTTCTGAAGTGCAACAAGAACAAGGTATGGATGACTTGGGAGATGTTAGCACACCAACAAAAAGTGGTTCTGCCTGGTTCTCCTTTTTCAAATTAGGGATGATTCATATTTTAGAAGGTTATGATCATCTATTGTTTTTAATTGCATTACTTTTAAGGAAGCAAACTTTGAAACAATATATCGGAATCGTTACTGCATTCACAATTGCTCATAGCATCACGTTAAGTTTGTCTGTTTTAGATATCGTGAACCTTCCATCGCTATTTGTAGAGTCTGTAATTGCTCTAAGTATTATTTACGTGGCCCTGGAAAATATATTCCGTAAGAAAATCCAATACCGTTGGGGACTCACTTTCGCGTTCGGACTTATTCACGGATTAGGATTTGCGGATTTATTAAAGGAAATGGCGTTACCAAAAAGCCAACTGGCAGTTGCATTAGTCAGTTTCAATATTGGTATTGAAGTCATACAAGTCGGTATTGTCCTATTATGTTTGCCCATCCTGTTTTATTTGCATAAGATGAATAATTCATTAAAAGTTATTCAAATCATTTCTGGGTTTATCGTAATAAGCGGTGCATACTTCTTAGTTCAACAATTATTCTTCTAATCGCATATATTGCTATGAAAACCTAATCGAACCCCCAACTGCATCTGTAAGGATGCAGTTGGGGGTTCGTGTTTTGTTATCATGTTGTTGTTTTCATTTTCCGGACTCATATCCATCCGACTCAATACTTACTGAAGTTTCTCCATTAAGTTAACGAAGATCTTTGCAGCTTCTGCACGTGTTGTCGGGTCTTGCGGCATGAATTTTCCATTAGATCCAGTAATGATTTTCAGCTCATACAACATTGAAATAGCGTTTACTGTTTCCGCATTGTAGTTGCCGATGTCGGAAAACGGTGCTTTTGCCGCCGGCTTGTATGATTCACCTGTTTTGGTTTCATATGCACGGGCAATCATCAACGCGATTTGTGCACGAGTCATATTTTCCGAAGGTTTGAATTTGCCATTCTGACCTTTTATGATCCCGTATTTGTAAGCAGCCGCAATTTCCGCTTGTGTTTCTTTGCTCAAGTTTTTGATGTCATTGAAAGGTGCTGCTTCATCTGCTTGAAGTCCCAATACACGGGTAATCAATGCCGCGGCTTGCGAACGTGTCAACTGATCATGCGGTTTGAATGAACCGTCCTTGTAGCCTTTGAAGACTCCCATTTGTACAGCTTTTTGAATATATTGTTCCGCCCAGTAGCCTGCATGTACATCCGTATACTTTACAGGTGTTACCGGTTCAGGTTTGACTGGATCCGGTTTGACTGGTTCTGGCTCTGTCGGTTTTGGATCTACCGGCGTTGGTGGGATGTATCCACCGCCACCATTTCCAGGGTTTACAACTACAGGATTTGTAACTGTGACGTTAACTGTCGCAGTGTTTTCTCCATAAGTGACTGTGATTGTAGTCTTACCTGCCGCTTTTGCTGTTATTACGCCTTTTTCGACAGTTATGACCGAATCATCCGCCGCTTTATATGTCGCTTCTGCTGTTACATCTTTGTCTGAAGACTCGTCTTCTGACGTAGTTGTTTCTGTCACTTTGACTGTTGCGGTTTTGCCTTTTTCAATTGAAATGTCTTTCTTATCTACCGACAGTGTGATGCTTGGTGCCGGCTTTGTTACAGTAACGTTTACCGTTACAGAGTTATCACCGTGAGTAATTGTAATTGTCGTTTCACCCGTTGCGACCGCTGTGATAACGCCCGCTTCAACAGATACGATTGTATCGTCTTCAACAACGTATTCTGCATCTGCTGTTACATCTTTGTCTTCAGACTCGTCTTCCGACGTAGTTGTTTCTGTCACTACGACTGTTGCGGTTTTGCCTTTTTCAATCGAAATATCTGTCTTATCTACTGACAGTGTAATGCCTGGTGCCGGCTTTGTTACAGTAACGTTTACCGTTACAGAGTTATCGCCGTGAGTAATTGTAATTGTCGTTTCACCTGTTGCTTTCGCTGTGATGACGCCTTTTTCAACAGATACAATTGCATCTTCTCCAACAATGTATTCTGCTTCAGTTGTCACATCTGTGTCTGTTGAAACCCCTTCCAGCGTTGACGTTTCTGTCACATTGATAGTTGCAGTTTTTCCTTTTTCTATTGAAATTTCAGATTGATCAACTGATAGTGTAATAACAGGAACAGGTGCTTCTTCAGCTTCCACTGTATATTCATATTCAGTCTTATTTCCTGCCGCATCGTCTACATAAACCTTAACTGTATTTTCACCTGGTGTTAAGTTAGTAAGGTTGAGTGAGAATGTACCGTCTTTCTTGAAGTTTACAGTACCTTCTGTGACTTTTTCTCCGTCAGCATTCGTTAATTCATACGTAACGAATAGCTTTTTATACAGGTCGAAACCGAATCCGACCTCATCTAGAGGTTCTTGATAATCGATATATTTATCAACGATTGTTCCGTTGAACGTGTAGTTCGATCCGACTGTAGTATGCGATTCAGCAGTTTCAACTGTCGCAGGACTGTTTACTACGAAAAGTGGTTCAAAATCAATATCACCGTACCATGCCCTTGTCCCAGTAGACAATTGTGCATAAAACGCAGTAAGATAAACGCCTTCCGGAATTGGCACTAACCCTGCTGCCTGATTATCCCAATTCGTGTACGTGCCTGTAATTGGGAGCGTATAGGTACCAGCTCGGCGAGTTGTAGAATAGCTTATATAGCCCATGTCATCTTCGAAATCGTCGCTCAACAAATCATGTAACCCAATGTAGTTGTTACCATAATTCCCTACCAACTGGAACGAGACAGATGTTGAATTCTTCGCATCCTTTCCAGTAAATGATACATCATGACCAGCAAGCTTGACGTAATGTACACCCGTAGGTAACACTAACGGCGAGAAGTCAGCGGCAAATGGCAATGAAATTTGTGTGCCATTCCCCTCTATATAAATATAACCTAATAATTCATCGCCAGCTTTTACTGTTGGTGTTTTTGGCATAGTCAATGTCAATTCAAGCATTTCAGTACCATTCAATGTAAATGCTGATTTGTCGACAGTAATCTTTGCATTGTTAAATGCTTTCGTCGTTTCAACTCGAACTGTGTAGTCTCCGCCTTTGCCGGCAAAATCTTCAACGCGAATTTGTTTCTTTACTGTAATGTCGACGTCTCTCACTTGACCTACTCTACCAAACGTCACTGTACCTTTTTCGTTATTCACTTCTTTACCGCTAAAGGTTGTTTTACCAAGTGCATAAGCAAGGATTGTCGGATATGCCGCTTCGTAAGCCTGGACGCGTCCAGGACCTTGTGCGAATACATCAAACTTTTTATCCAATACTTTTGCGGTATTCGAAAGGGCCACTTTCACATCGAATGGAGTCCATGTAGGATTTGCCTGACGAATTAAAGCAGCGATTGCTGCAATGTGCGGAGTCGCCATTGAAGTACCTGTATACCTATCATAAGACTCGCTATAATCAGCATCCGGATAATCTTTTCCATAGGCAGGTACTGAAGACATGATGTTTGTCCCTGGTGCAACTACGTCCGGTTTAATGTCGAAGTCAGGATTTGCTGGTCCGCGCGAGCTGGAGGAGTTTATCTCATCACCAGTCGTTTTCGTAGATGTAACGTTGCTGAATGACACTTTTCCTGTTCCAGCTGCTGTTAATGCATCGCGAAGTGCTTTTCCTTCAGTATAAGACATATCAAACGCAGGAATGAAGTCGAATGAGTCACCAAGGAATACATTTGCCGGTCCCGGTGAACCCGTCCCAGTTTGTGAGTTATGAATTAGCACGATTTTCGCTCCTGCAGCTTTTGCGTTAGCAATCTTATCAACAAACGCAATGTCCCCACGGGAAATGAGCGCTACTTTGCCTTTTACATCAATACCCGTGAAATCTTTAGGATTACCTACGCCAGGAATTGAGACGACGTCAAATTCACCTTCCAACGCTTTTGTTACATCTTGACCAAATTTAACACCCATCAATTTAATGATTGATGTATTGTCGTAAGATCCAGCCTTAACAGTAACACTTGCTTCATACATACTCTCAGGATTCGTGGAGTTCCCGACAGCAATGCCAAGCGCTGCTGTTGAAGGATTTCCGATTGTTCCACGGTTCGGTCCAGAGTTACCTGTAGCAACAACAGCAACCGTTCCACCTAGCATCGCATTGTTAATCGCAATTGCATCAGATGCAGTTGAACTGTTTGAAGATCCCCCAAGTGATAAGTTAATGACGTCCATGCCGTCTTTAACGGAATCGTCAATCGCTTTAATGATGCCCGCCGTAGCACCACTGCCATAGCCGCCGAGTACACGGTATGCGTACAGTTCCACTTTAGGTGCAATTCCTTTAATGTTGTATTCATTTGCACCGATTGCTGCAATTGTACCCGCAACGTGCGTACCGTGAGATGTGTAGAATGAGCTACCTTGTGTATTGAATTCAGGTGTTGTTGAAGCACGATCCAATGGAGATGTTTCATATGGATCGTCATCAGCACGCGGCCGTGAATATTGGCTATTGTGAACAATATAGTTCTTACCACCCTTGTATACATCTTTAAATTCAGGGTGATTGTAGTCGATACCCGTGTCTAGGACACCGACTTTAATACCTTTCCCCTCAATCCCATTTTTCCAAAGATTTTCTATTCCGAGGAAAGGTACACTTGTCGACATCGCTGCATCGACTTGTCCATCGTTTTTAGATGGATTACCAAGTGCGTATCTCATTTCATCCGGTTCAATGAGAACGACGCCATTGATTTTAAGAAGTTTCGCCAAATCGTTGGCTTTGACAGTAGCAGCAAATCCATTTAGGACTGTATCGAAGGAGTAACCTTCTTTGAACTTAATGTTATTTGCTGTCATTGATTTTTTTACTTGACTATGTTGTGCATTTACCTTCTTTTCAACTGAAGCACCTTCAGCTTTAGTGAATTTTTTGCCTGTCAATTCTTTAATCCCTTTTTCAAGGGCAACAGGTTTTTCAGATAGATGTACAATTACGTCTACTTCTTGTTCACCCGATAAACCTTGCAAATCTTCATGTAGCGTGGCTGGTCCTGCTAATATAGCTAATTGTTCAGCAATCGCAGCTTCTGCTTGCGAATCACTTTCAATTATGCCATTTTGTTTTACTGGTTTTGCATCCGCATTGGCGGACGCATTCATCGGAGCCAGCATCGTAAAGACCATGGCTAACGCCATGATCGCGCTGAAGAACCTATGAAACTGTTTTCTCTTCAATATATTTCCCCCTTACGACATATTATTTACACTCGTTGAACTAGAGTGATAATTGGAATATAACATATATTAACAGACTTGAATACATATATTTCCTCAAAAATAAAACTTTTATTCTATGTTGGTAATTAGTCCGAAATACTCAACAAGTTTCCTCTTTTTTAGTCCCAAAATGACTTTTTTCTACTTCACATTACAAAATACTGCATAATTAATCTATCAAGTTCTGTACAGTGGCATATGATTAAAGGCAGATAAGTTGTCGACAATTTACGACAACTTATCTGCCTTTACACTAATTATGAAAAGATCTATTACTTATTTTAAGGTTTCTACTAAATGAACAAACATTTTCGCTGCTTGTGCACATGTCTTCGTGTCTTGCGGCAGGAATTCACCTTTGAAAAAAACACTTACCGCATAGTGGGGTAAGTGCTTTCGGGCAGCAGGATGACATAAAAAATCCGCGGAGAAAATTCTCCGCGGTTTTTTCCCGCTCATCAACCAAAGCCACTCTGAAAAAATTCTATAAGAGGTTAAAGGAAAAACTCTACACAGACAGTGTACCATAATTTTCTGCAATCTCAAACACTAATTTTCTACTATTTTAATGATATTGTACGGTATAAAAAGACCGAGAAATCAGCTCTGCTAATATTTTGGGCCGGGCCGAATTTTCCTCCGCCAATCCCTTGGGTAATATTGTTAAATGCTAGAGAATTAATGGCATCTTTTGCGAAGCTTCCATTGCTATCCGTGAAGTGATTTTGGTCACTGAGCGGAAGCTTGAATCCCCGTTGAAGGATGGCAGCCATTTCAGCGCGGGTCAATTTGCCGTTCGGGTCGAACTTCTTCCCTTTTTCCTTCCCTTGGATGATGCCCATATTTGCGACTGCCGCCACTTCTTTGTAGAACGTCATCGATGGCGACATATCTTCGAAGCCTGGATCCGTCACGTTATCGAGCGGCAGTTTCAGCGCTCTTGACAGAAGGATTGCCGCTTGCTGTCTCGTCAACTCTTGATAAGGGCCGAAATTGCCGTCAGCGTAGCCTGCAATGACCCCTTCGTTCACGAGTGACGCGATTTCATTTTCTGCACGGAATGTGAGTCCCGTATCTTTGAAGAGACCTTCTTTGTAGCCTGCGTTGAAGACCGCCTTCAGATCATCGATCATGATGCTGCCTTTCGTTTTCAGGCTATCCGTCGGTTGTGCAATATAGATCTGTTTAAGTGTAATGTTGCCTGTCGCGGCGGCAGGGATATCGGCCATCACATAGTTCCAGCCGAGCCATTTCAGTCCGTTTTCAGGTGTGAAGTCGATTGTATATTCTTTGCCTTGCCCGTCTTGGATGCGACCGCGCAGCCATGTTTTACCTGCATCGCCATAGACACGGGCCGATAGCTTCACTGGTGTTCCTGCTAGACTCATAGGCGTTTTTGCGTCCACATATGCAGCGGACGTGCCTGTCGTGCCTGTAAAGTCATATGTCAGCTTTAATGCGCCTTTACCTTCGAACGCCGGCTCCTTCGCGCTATTCATGGATAGGGACGCTTTTCCGTTTGTTGCTGAAGACGTCCAATTGTCTAGGGATTCCATATTATCCACGCGGTAGTATGCACCTGTGATGGTCACCGGGATGGTTACCGTTTTGCCACCTAATGTAGCAGTCACTGTCCCCTTGCCTTCTTTGGATGTTGCTGTTAGGACGCCTGAAGCGGTGATGGTTCCGATATTCGCGGAAGCGCTCCACTTCACTAATGATGGATCGAAGATGACTTCCCTGTTTTTGCTGTCAAACGCTTTTACAGTCAACGTCTTCTTTTCGCCTGTCCGCACTTCGATGGATTCGCTTGACGGCTTCACTGCATGGATGGATTCGACGACTTCAAACGGGATGTTTGCTGTCGCACCGCTGTATTGTGCAGTGATGGAGCCTGTCCCCGCTTTTTGGGCTGTGAATTCCAGACCATTCACTGTTGCCAACCCTTGCGGAGAGCTTAGTTTGACGTCCGCTTTATTGAACGTAACCGGGTTGTAATAGTTGTCCATCACGTAATCTACTAAAACGGATCCTTTCGTGCCTTTCAAATAGACGCCCGGTTTCGATAAATAGGCTCCGACAGTAGCCGGAGTGCCTACAGGTGCAGTTGATACTGCGAAAAGCGAAGTCGAGACGGAGCGTTCTCTGCCGTCCGATGGTCTATTGAATAGGGAGACATTGAAGTCGCCCGGTTTGCGGACTGCCATCGTCGTGGAGCCGCCACCGTCAAGGTTAAGTGCCTGGTAAGCGCCGATCGACACAAGGTATTCAGCGAATTCCTTCAAGCTTTGTCCTTGGCTATAGCCGGATTGACGTCCGTCCACTGTCACCATGAATACCTTCGTGCCTGTCCTGTCGATTGCGATCGCCGTACGCGGCGCGCGTTCTCTTGCGCGGTCGCTATTCGGGTCGATGCCGAGGTTCACTTTGCCATCCTTGACGAGTTCAGGTCCGGACGTCAGCATGAATGAGGCGCCTTTCCATTTTTCGTCGATATTGGCGTTGATTAAAATAGTTTCGCCGATCCCGATGTTTTCGATGAGCGATACCGCTTCACCATGAGCCGACAGGACAAATCCGTTTTTCGGAATCGTTGCAGCGTCGGTGCGTACCAGTTTATTCGTCACTTTAGCTGTTACTGTTTCACCGAAGTTGAGTGCCGTCCCGCCTGTGACTACCTCGACGACAAGCTCGACGCCGAGTCCATTCGTTTCAGTTGTCGGTTTCGGATAAAGCGGCGTGTATAGAATCAGATTGTTCGTCGAGCGGTGCTTGTCCGTCGACGTGATCGGGTAATCCTGTCCGTTATGGTTAAACGATAGACTTAAATTGTATGTATCTATCTTCCCTTTGCCAGTGCTATCGATGCCGAAAGCGATCGGCCGACTGACGTATTGGTCATTACCGGTCGCGATGATGCCGGCATTCATGAGCCTGTCGCGGTAGGCGATCAGGTACATCGGCAAATAGCCTTGGTCGGATCCCCAGAAGAAGGAGCCGTTAATGGCGCCTGCAACCTGCTGGCCGAGTGCTGTATAGGCGTTTGCCTGGCTCGTCGTCGGTGCCAGTTTGTTAAGCGGCGTCGGGATGCCGACGTCGACGGTCGTGAATGGATCATTCAGGTCGATGACCAACTGGCGGAATGCTTGCGGGTTGTTTGCTACTGTTTTGTTCGTATATTCATATTGGACGCCTCCGGAGACTTTCGTCTTTCCTGGCGTTTCACCAAAGGCTAGAGTCGGTATTGATAAAAAAATCACAAGAAATAGGATGCTGATTTTCGACAGGTATGTACGATTACGCAATTATTCATTCCCCTTTGTAATTATTTGGTGTATGTCCATTATAATCTCAAACTCTTCTATTTCCATAGCTGAAAGAGATTTCAGTACTATTAGACTAGTTAAAGGAGAGAATCGGATGCGAGCAGGTGGATATGCGCGTTTGGGGGCGTTTATGCGTAATTTCGGCGAGTTATGCGTGTTTCCGGAGATTTATGCGCGTCTGGAGGGATTTATGGACTTTTAAGAGGAGTTATGCGTGTTTTGATGGATTTATGCGTATTTCGTGCAATTAAATAGAAATGCCCCGGTTCTGGGATGATCCAGAAACGGGGCTTGCTGTTTTTATTGCAAATCTGCTTTTTTCTTTGAAGTAACTGCCAGGAAGACGGCTGTCAAGATGTAGAAGTACAGAGTGAACGTCTTGTCCTCCCAGATGTTATAGATGAAGCCGCACCAGTAGACGCTGATAAGCATCGCTAGCATCGGTATGGCTTTGTCGGATAGTTTGCGGCGCTTCCAGAATAGGACGAGCATGCCTAATAGGAAGACGGCGAACAAGAGGACGCCCACTACCCCGTTTTGGGTGATGACCTGGATGTATTGGTTGTCCGAGTAGATATTGAACTGGACATCATAATGGCTATAGTATGGCGACGAATACACTTTTGAAGCAGAATCGCCGAATGTACCGAAGCCCGTTCCAATGATCGGATGCCTTTTGAAGATTTCAAGCCCTTTATAGACGATGAACAGACGTCCCGTCGTCTTGCTCTTTTCGAATGTGTCCGACTTGAATGTCCCCGTGATGCGAGACGTTTCGATTGCGAAGGCTTGATCGGTTTCAGGCGTGCCTGTCCGTTCTATTTCACCGACTTCCGTGTTTGCACTGATCCATTGCGCCGCTTTTGTTACCGGCATCGTGATGAGGACGAATCCCAATGCAACGGCAAGGCCCGATTTCAGGACAAACTTCCAATTCCTTGTGAACAGGAAGTAGATGACAAGCCCGATGATGAAGGCGATCCATGTGCCGCGGCTATACGTAAGAATCCATGTCCCAGCAAGGACGACGAGGATGAGATTGAACACCCATTGGATTTTCGTCTTCGGAAGCAGCGTTTTCAGGTAGTAAATAAGAATGCCGGAAATCGTCAAATAGACGGCAAGCACATTCGGATTGTTGACAAGTCCGTAAATACGGCTGGCGTTATTTTTAGATAGCTGGCGATTCACCCATGGCTCCGGCATGAGAAGGGAACGGGCGGATAGCTTTTCGACAAGACCTTGGATGATCAGGACAACCGTGACGAATAACGTGACCGTCAGGAAGTTCACAATATCCCGTTTCGTAATGTCCAGTCTTTTCACGATATAGAGTAGAAGGAACATGATTACGAATGCGCGGATTTGGAAAATGATCGCCGACAGGATGACACCGGATAGGAATGCCGAAACGGTCCCCATGATCATGAATGCGATAAATGCCCATTCAAAGATTTCGAAACGGAAGATCGACTTCCAATCTTTCCTGGCATCCCAAAGTACGCGGAGGAAAGCGAAGACGATGACAAGATCGCCGACCAGTTTCAGTCCCGGGCTTACTTCAATCAGAGATGAACGCAAAGGGAAGTAGATCAGTAAAAAGAGAATTGCCTGCTTTGGCCGGAACAATGCCGCGATTGCCAGAAGGAGCGAAATGCCGTAAGCAATCATTGTATTTGGAATGACGAGCGCCACTGCGAGCAGCAGTACTCCTAGAATCGGCACTGTCAGTTCTTTGATGTTGAGATTCATGGTATGACCCTTTCTATAGTTGTTTCACGTTTCGATTATAACACAGCCCTAGGGCGTGTCGTCAGTTTATTTTCCCAATATGAAGACGTTATGGATTGAGAAAGGATGCATGAATATGAAAAAGGAGCGGGAAACCCGCCCGCTCCTCATTCTATTGCTGCTTTATTGAAAAAAGTCCCTGTCAGCTGCTCATACCAACGTTTGTATACCGGGTGGTCGAATGTCGCCATCCGTTCCACCATATTGGTCCCTTGATAGAACATCATGCCTTTTTCGTCAAGTCCGTACCGTTTCGACATATCCATATAGAGGTCGAATGCTTCGACGCCTTGTTCGGCTTTGTCGGTATGGTAGGAGTCGATCTCAATTGTGATGCCCGTACCGTAAATTTGCGCATTCAGGAATGCGCGGTGAAGCCGCTCTTCCTTATCAACAATGGATGCACGGAAAGCATTCGGTTGGAGGAATGCGGCATCAAATCCATAATTCTTCCATTTGTAGAAGTTCGTTGACGTTGCGTGCGGTGAGTAAATGAAGAATTTATCGTTCTTCTTCAAAATGCTTGAAATGGATGAAATGATGACTTCATCGTCGACGGTCCGCACCGTTTCGCTAAGCCAGTAGAATCCTTTGAAATTCAAATTATCGTACTTGCCGCTTTCGAAGCGTTGCATCACTTCTTTTACATACCAGCTCGCAAGGTCGTAACGGGCATACACATCACGTCCGACTTCGTTACCGTTCAAATTGATGATCGGTTCATTCCGTTTCGGATAGGGAATCGCGACATAGACATCGACTTTCCGGTTTGCTTGACCAGCTGCCGTGTTCAGGTTTTTGATCGCCCCATCGGAATTGAATGTCCTTTCTATGTACGTTTTCCAATCCTCGTAATTGGCACGGTTCGTCGGCCCATCTACGAATTGGTCGCTGTTTTCATTGTAACGCAGACCGAGTATGATGAAGGTGTCAAACATATCCTGTTGAACGCCGTTTACCGGCTTTGTCTTCAAGTAGTTTTGGAAAAACTCCGGTGTGAATTTCTCGATTTCCTTGAATCCGTTATAGATGAGGGCACCGCTCTTCAGATTGGTCTTGTCCGCTGCCGCGATCGTTTGTGGGTATTCCACGAATTTATTGCTTTGCGGATGGACGGTCCCTTCCGGATAATCAAGTGCCAGTTCAATCGCATCGTCTACATTCGGGATGACAGCGATGAGCTCTCCGCCATTTCTTACTTCATAGGCGACCGGCTTTTGGTACACCCTGTAGAGAAATGCGCTGAACTGGGCGCGTGTCACTTTTTCCTTCGGGCGGAATGAACCGTCATTATAACCTGTTGTCACTTCTTCGTTTGCAATGGCGTCTATGTAGTGATAATACGGATCCTCTATCGGAACATCCGTAAAAGAGCTGTTGCCTTTTCCTTCGTATTGATAAGCTGTTGCCAGCATTTTGGACATTTCGTCTCTAGTCAATGGCTTGTCGGGATTAAAGTGTCCTTCATCGAGCGACAGCCAATCGTTTTCGAGTACAATCATGATTTCAGCGTAGCCCGGAGATGTTGGAAGCAAATCCTCCACCGGGGTCGGCTCGCCTTCAAGCGTATAGAGATCAAGAGCCCTCGTCATCATAACGGCAGCATCTTTCCTCGTAATATCAAGGCCGGGTCTGAAGTGACCGTCTCCGAAGCCCCTGATGACTTTATGCTCAGCTACAAATTCAATATCTTTGTATGCCCAATATTGATACGATACGTCCTTGAATGTAGCTGCCTGTGCAGTAGGCATTCCTAAGATGAATACGGACAAAATGACGATGATGATGCTTAGCTGTTTACTTGATGATTTCATTCCACCTTCTCCTTCTGTTTGCAAGTTCGAGAGGAATATTTTAACTAAAATGTTCCCCATCATTTTCAAATGTTGTCTATCAGAAGTAAGGTGAAGTAACGAAATTTGTTTTCAAGCTACCATCTAGCCCTTTATTCTGATGTCTCTTTTACTAGAGTACTATATTTGCTTGCTGTTTGGAAGGTCAGAAGGAATAATTTGGTGTTTTGTTTTTTCGCATAAAAAAATACCTTCCGAATGAGGGTTTCACTCGGAAGGTATTCAATACTTATATTATATATTTACTTAACGTTAACCGTTAAGTCTACGATAGAATCCAATGGAATTGTTTTAGTGTTCTGACCATCTGTAAGAACTACTGAATTCACGTAGATTTTCGTCGATCCGGCAGCAGCTTTCTCCAATGTACCATCAGCTGCAAATGAAACAACTGCTTTGTTTGCAGAAGCACCTTTGACGCTTGCTACTGTATAGCCGTTAGCATCTTTCAACTGCGTGATCTTAGCGATCGCATCCGCAAGTTCTTCGCCTGCAGCCACATTGACTGTAGAAGAAGTGAAGAGGATGGATGGTTCAACTGCTGTTGCAGTCGAGTTGACAACTGTGAATGAATGAGTTTTAACAGTCACTCCAGCCACTTTTACGTCGACCGTGTAGACATCCCCAGCTTTCGCGCCTGCGCCAAGTGTGATCTTATTGCCATCAACCGTTACAGCTGTTGCCGTTTCACCTTTAGCGTTTTTCACAGTTACTGTCGGAGTCTCTGCTTTGATCATCAACCCATTCGCATCAACCGATAATACGTCAAGCTCCATCGTGTTTGCTTTTGCAGCCGCGTTCAAGTCCAATGTAGACTCAAGCCCACGTACATCGTATCTAGCAAATACACCCGGTTTCTTAATCTCAACAGCAAGTGTAGTTGTCACAGCTGATTGTCCTGTACCAACAGTCACTTCTACAGTGCGAGTGCCGACTTTCGCATCAGCTTTTGAAGCAACATTGAATTTCAAGACGCCTTCATCATTCGTTTTCGAACCAGAGTTCGTGATCGTGAGTGCAGCTGTATCGTTTTGAGCCACTTTTTCTTTCACAGTAACTGCTTCGTCTTTAATCGGATTGGCGAATTGATCAAGAACTGTCGCTTGGACTTCCATTCCTGCCGTATCGTTTGTTGACAAAGCAAGTGTAGATTGGCTAAGTGACAATGTATTAACAGCAGGCACTTCCCGAACATCCAAGGCAACGACTTCTTCAAATGCAACTTTATCGCCATCTTTGACAGTGATCTTTACTTGCGCTTTTCCTGTACCTAAGATTTGAACATCTCCAGTCGTTTGGTCAACTACGGCAACTTTCGGAGTAAGGGATTCGAATGTAACGGTCGGATTCGCCAAAACAGCTCCGAACTGATCAACCACTTCGGTATAGAGCTTCGCTTTTTGATCCGCATACACAATCGTGTTGCGTTTGAATTTATCGTCTTTAAAATTAGGAGCAGTTGTCGAAACTGTCCAGTTTGCTAGTTTTGCAGGCGTGTTCGCTTCTGCTTTAATCGTTACAACTTTGCTCTCAGCTACGACTTTGCCGTCTTTTTCATAGACAGCTTTTACTGTAGTTGAAGTACCTTTGGCAAGTGTGATTTTGCCGTTTGAGATTGCTGCGTTCGAAACGAATTTTACTTGGTTTTTAAATTGTGCAGTGACATCTGCACCTTTATTGTCAACCAACTTGAAAGCAATTTCTGTTGCAACGTTTGCAGGGATGGTTTGATCTTCCGTCACGATGCTTTCAACGCTCAATGAGCCGACTGCAAGTTCCCCGTTTAGCTTCGTCGTTCCTGAAGTGACTTCAACAGCGTATGTTGTGTTTGCCGTTACAGGCTCATAGAATGTGATTTCAGCAGACTTTTTATCTTCAGAGAGAGTAGCGGATTTTACAACTAGGTTGCTATTCGTAGACGTATTTTTCACTTTAACATCTGCCGCTTTCAATGAAGCTACTTTCGTATTGAACGAAACTGTTGCTGTCGTTGGGTTCGTTGCAGAAATAGAAGTGATTTCAGGTGTTGTTACCTTTTCTTCAAGATTTTCAGCACGGAACATGAACAACGCAAACTCACCGCGCGTCAAATTAGCTTCCGGTGCGAAAGTTGTTTCCGTTTTCCCTTTTGTAATGCCGTTATCTTTAAGTGCAGAAACAAAACCGATCCAATTGGAATTGACGTCTTTGAAATCCGCTTTCGTTTCAGCAGTCAAGTCATACGCATTCACGAGCATCTTCGCCATCTCTTGACGCGTGATGTTTTGGTCAGGAGCGAAAGATTCTTTCGTTTTACCCGATGCAATTCCTTCCGCTACAATGGCATTAACCGCGCCTTTGACACGATTATTCAAATCTTTGAATCCTTGATCTTTAGCATTTTCTATGTTCAATCCAAGGGCTCTCGCAATGAAAACAGCTGCGTCGCCACGTTTGATATTTTGTGTTGTGCCAAATTCAGTCGCATTCACACCGTTTGTAATGTTATGCGCTACTAGATAATCTACCGCTTCTTTATAGTTCGAATTTACATCTTTAAAATTAGTTGGTGCAGCGGCCATGGCTGCTGGAATGATAGCGGATGCAACAAATGCTGAAGTAGCAGTCGATGCCATAATCTTTTTGTACATCTTTGAATTCATAGTGTAGGTTTCCTCCTAGTTGTATCTCTCACCAATATAGTAAACTTGGAAAGGAATATAGTTTCATCTTACCAACTATTACCCGGTAAATCCAATATAAAACATTGGATTCGACACCATATTATAACAAAGTTATTTAGTTATTCTATTATACATTCCTGTTTAAACCTTATTATGACAACGCTAACTATATAACTAAGGTTAAATAAATATTCATCTATATTTCTATTTAAATAGTTTAATTATAGTAGATTATATTAATCTGTTTAATTAAATAATCAAATAAAAGTTTTAATGATAAAATAGCAATAAAAAGAAGCCCATCCATGTTGATGGGCTTCTTTATTTTTATTTAATATAAGGTGCAGCGATAAAGCCTGTTTGCACCTTACCATTGTGGACGGTCTTTACCGGGTACCAGATGTATTGATTGGAAGAGTTAGGATTCGTATCGTAGACGGGTCCACCGATGAGTGTATATGTATCTCCCGTTCCCGTCAGGATTGAATCAGTTCCGGAGCTTGGCTTGGATCTTAATCCCTTTCCGGTGTACTTGACGACGGACCCCTCTTTCAATAGTTCAGCCGACATCGTTTTGGAGCCAGTCATTGTGAAAGCTTTCTTATTGAATTGGATATTGTCTGTTGTTGTTCCGTCGTACGTGAAATCGGCAATTGTCATGTTGATGGTCGCGATATTCGGCGTGACGAAGCCATTGCTGATTTTGCGATAGACTTTCTCTTGGTATGCGTTCAGGTTTCTATCTCCAGTCGCTTGGTAAAATGGACTGTTCATCGGCTTTGTTCCGTTATAGGCCATTACCGCGAAGTACCAGTGTTCAAGGACATGACGGTTGTTCGTGCCGATGTTCGGCAGATCCGTACGCTTGAAATTATCCGCAAGGACTTTTATGCCAGCCTCGATATTGTACTCAATGTCATATTTGAGACGTTCTGTGTCAAATTCGGTTCTGTTCGTAATTTGCATGAGACCGATTCCGTTGTCTGAGCTGATGAGTGGTTCACCGTTGCTAAGATAATGCGTCCATCCGCTTTCAACTTCGACAATCGCTTTTACGATTTCAGGTGGAACATCCGCTTTTCTTGCCGCTTTCGTTACAAGGCAATTTAGCGTCTGGCGATCCGGATTCACCCTGCTTGCCGGAACGTAGCCGCAGGATTGAACAGTCAGGCGCAGCTGCTCGTTCGTGGCACGTGCAAGGAATGCAGAGAATTGTGCGCGTGTGACCGGCTTATCCGGATTGAATGTCGATTCCGAATAGCCTTGCGTGATCCCAGCTGCGATGATCTTCGGTATGTACGCATAGCCTGCAGAACTTACCGGAACATCGGTGAATGTCATCGGCTCTTCTTCCGTCAATTTAAAGGCACGCGTAAGGAAGATTGCCATTTCCCCTCTTGTGACTTTTTCATCCGGCTTGAATTTGCCATCGGTGTAGCCTTTGATGATCCCTTCGTCATTGGCCGATTGGATTGCACCCGATGCGAAGCTTTGACTGCTGACATCCGTGAAAATGGTAACCCTATTTCCAGTCGGCAAGTCCAGCGCCCTAGCAATCATGACTGCCGCCTCCGCACGCGTGACTACGTCGCCCGGAGCGAATCGATTCCCTTCTTTCCCCTTGATGACTCCTTGATTCGCTAAATAATTGATATGTTCATAGAATTGATAGGTGTTGCTTACATCTGAAAAACCCTCAGCCTTGGCAGTTCCAACACCACTAGTTACAAATAGTGTTGCTGCTACTAAAAATGTAATGATTTTTCTCAATCCGCTTCCCCTCCCTATTAGTAGATTACTATAATGTCAAACAATTTGAAAGGAATGTCAGGAATATGAGGCTAAGCGATCGGGAAGAGTCGAAGGCCAACTGCTCATATTTAATAGAGAACAAGGAAAAACCCTCCAATTGCTTAGACGCATTGGAGGGTTTGATCAGTTCGTAATTAGTTGATGAATTTGATTTCTGCAAGGAAGTTGTAGATGATTTTCGCCATTTGGCCACGGTTTGCATCCGCGTTCGGACGGAATGTGTTGTCAACGTAGCCGTCAAGTAAGCCGGCTTGGTAGACGCGCTCAACGTGCTTACGTGAAGCTGCACCGATTTCCTTGCTGTCTTTGAATGCAGTCAAAGCTTTCTTCGTGTCGAATGTCACTTTATCTGCACCTACATAGTCGATTGCACGGCTGATCATGATTGCCGCTTGGTCGCGAGTGATTTCTTCGTATGGACGGAAAGTGCCGTCAGTGTATCCTGCCACGATTCCTGCTTCAACGACTGCAGCGATTTCGCCGTTTTGGTTGAATGCTTGGCTCGTTGATACGTCTTTGAAGGAATTCGCTGTTTTGTCCATTGCCACGATGCCAAGACCGCGGGAAAGGATTGCTGCGAATTCACCACGAGTGATCTTCAATGTTGGAGCAAAAGTCGTCTGCGTTTTACCGTTCACGACCATGCGGGAAGCCAACTTGTCAACGTACTCCTCCGCCCAGCTTGTACCGGCGGTAATATCAGTGAACGACTTCGAATGCTCGATCAATGTGTACACTGAGTTAGTTGATCGATATAGGTCAGCAGATTTATTGTCTGTATTTACATATGTCGGCACCGCTGTCACTTTACCATTTGCATCCACTGTTACACCTACTGTTGAATGTGGGTTCAAAGTAGAAACTGCTGGCAATGTGCGCTTGATTGGCGTCGGGAACACATGCAATTCAACTGATTTCCCGCCAGGCGCTACAACCGATACGTTGAAGTCAAAAGCATCAGCGAGTACTTTGTAAGCTGTTTTGCTAGCAAGTGGGTTGTCCACCTTTTCAACGGATACGTTAAGTTTCAATTCAATAGAAGTAACCTCCAAGTCTTTTGCCACTTCAGCTAAATCGAATGCGTTAACAGGCAATTCATAAGCTATATCGCCAAATTGAAGTACAACTACAGCATCGCTGTTCTTCTTATCAAGTGCAGCCAGGATAGTTGCAGGGATTTCCACTTCCGTTGAACCTGTCGGTACTTTAATCGCAAGCACCTCGATCTTAGCTGCTTTTTCGATTATATCAATCACCGCTTGTGGATTGCTTACAACAGTCGAACCGTCAACTTCAACAGCACCGCCGCCAGTTACTGGTGGTGTTGTTGGAGGGATTATTATGCCTCCGCCTCCGCCACCGTCCACAGGAGGTAAGTATGCATTAAAAGCTGATTGGATGCCAGAGATTATTGTAAAATCAGGGCGCTTTATGACAGGCTTTAAACTAGCAGGAACTGCATTTTCTTCATAGACCTTCAATAACTTATCATATAGACCCGACCCTGCCAAGTCACGGTAATCAGAACTTTTTAGTTCCCCGACTGCCATAGCTAAGCCATCGATCACACTATCGAAATAGGTTACGAGGTCCTCTGAAGTAACATCTTCTTTAGCTCCACGAACAGCGTTTTTAAAGTCGCTATATCGGGCTTCAAGATTTTGTGTAGTTACTTTGTTAACAGTATCGAATGTCAGTAGAGTCTTGAATGCCGGACCAACTTCTTTTTGATAATCCGCTTCAATAGATTGCGAAGGGTCTTTCGCTAGTTCTTGCATGACAATTCGAATCAGTTCTTTTTTGTCGGCATCCAACGCATTGAATTTATCGATAAATTTTTTGATTGATGCTTTTTCACCGGTCGTTAAATTTTCAGCAGCTGTAGCCTCATTGGCATTCAGACCGATAGCAATTACAGGCGTCAACGCTACTGTTCCGATCATTACTGATTTCAATACTTTTGCACCTTGATTTTTTCCAGACATTTCTTCACCCCACTATATATTTTTACTACGTGATTAATAGTCTAATATAAAACACAATTCTAAACAAGCAAATCGGTATATTTTGTCGAATTTTCGCTGCGACTCTTAGTACAATATAATCACATCTTGGAAAAAGAGTGCCTATTCCATACCACAATTGAAATATTGACAGACTCCTCATCCAGGAAAGCTCTTCCTCCCACATTCCTATAGTTTAAAAGAATTACGTTTCTATCTTATTGACCTCAGTAATAAACGAAAACCCACCTGATCTGCAAAAAATTCGCAAACAAGGTGGGTATAGATTTTATGGGACCCGAGCGATATGTTTCCGCATATCGCTCTGGTACTTCTCCGAAGTGCTGAACCTTCAGAAAAGATATTAAATCTAATTTACCATCCACATTAAAACCCGTCAATAAATTTTTTCATTATTCTTTGAAGTGGATTAATTAACATATGAAAAAGAGGGAGCCGCAGCCCCCCCCCTTTTTCTTACCTTCATCAGTCTAACAATTGCAAAGTATCCAATGCACGGTATAGCATAACTGCTGCCTCTGCACGTGTTGCATTGTTCTTCGGCATGAAGTTTCCTTCATTTCCTTTGATAACGCCTAGTGATGTTGCCTTATAGACAGCGTCAATTGCAAAATTGCCAATCGATCCATGGTCGCCAAAGTTAGCAGGCTTCTCAAGGTTTGCCAGTTTCTCTTTGTTTTGGTATTCGATTGCGCGGACGACCATCGCAGCGATTTCTTCGCGCTTGATCGGTGCGTCCGGGTTGAATTTCCCGTCTGTTGTTCCGTTGACAATACCTGCACGTGCTGCCGCTTCCACGCCTGCATAAGCCCATTTCTTGCTGGCAATAACATCGCTGAATTTGCCTTCATACTCCTTCGTTGGAAGGTTAAGTGCTCTTGCAAGGAAAACTGCAAATTCCGCACGTGTAATTTGTGCATTGGGTGCGAATTCAGTTTCCGTCTTTCCTTGGATGATGCCTCTTGCGGCTAAAACCTTGATTTCATTCGCCGCAAATGTGTTGGCAATGTCCGTGAAGATTACTGGTTTGGTTACCGGTTTTTCTTCAGGCTTAGGTTCAGGTTTTGGATCTACAGGCGGTGTATATGGCGGGTAATATGGCGGCAGGACTACATCTTTTTTCTCGACTGTCACAGTTACGGTGACGTCTTCTTCTCCGTACGTTACTGTAATTGCCGTTTCTCCTACCGCTAATGCTTCAATTTTCCCTTCTACCACTTTAATGACTTTTTCGTCATAGCCGGTATATGCAGCGTCTTTTGTTACATCCTTTTTTTTCTCCACTTTATCTTCTTTTTGCGTTGAAGTGACCGCAAGTTGTTTGGTGTCGCCAACTTTCAGGGTCACTTTGTCAGGTGTGACAGATAGGGTTTGAGCCGGTTCTCCAGGTTCTTCAGCTGCATCATAAACCACATCGAATGAAGCTTCGGATTTATTTCCAGCTGCGTCTTCGACGAAAATCGTGACCGTGTTCACACCATTCGCCAAACCTGTCACTTCAAATGTGAAGGTTCCATCCTGTGCAAGATTCACCGGGCCGCTGGAGACGATATTTCCTGCTTCATCTGCCGCTTCGTATGTTGTTGCGAGTTTGGTATTCAGGTTATAGCCAAGCCCGTATTCAGCTAGTAGTTCTTGATAGTCGATATACTTGTCGACCAGGTTACCGCTGAATGTATAGGTCGGTGCATCTGCCACATGCGTTCCTTCAGACTCGATGACAGCAGAGGTACTCTTGACGAAGAGTGGTCCGTCCCACGCCTCGATGATTGTCGGGCCAGCGCCAAGGTTCAGCGCTGTAAAATCAACCGTATAGATGCCATCTGGAATACTTTCAAGTCCCGTACCGCCCCATGGTGCATACTCACCGTCTATCTCCAAGTAATAGCTTCCCGCTGCCAATGATGAACCGGAGTGCAGATAGCCGATATATCCATCTTCATAATATCCGCCTTCCGGATCCTGGATATCCCAAAGTTCAATGTAGTTCGTCGCTACATTGCTTAGTAATGTGAACTCCAGACGTCCAACATCCTTTACCCCATCCCCATTGAATGAAAGATCTTTTTCGGTAAGCGCATAATCCCCCATTCCAGTTGCAGGAGCTTTTGGCGAAAAGTCCACCGCGAAAGGCAATGAAAGTTCCGTTTGACCGTCCCGTAGGTGAATATAGCCCAAGAATTCATTTCCTGTAGCGGTTGTTGATTTGGATGCTGTCAATGTCACATTCAACAATTGCTCACCATTAAGCGTGAATGTCGGTTTATCAATTGTCAACTTCGCATCTTTAAATGCCTTTGTCACTTGGACACTCACTTCGAAATTGCTCGGCCCTCCCGACAGTTTTTTCACCCTGATCTGTTTAGTAACGGAGATGTCTCCATCTTTAACTTTCTCTAGGTTTCCGAATGTGACTGTCCCTTTATGGTTATCGACTTCAACACCATCGGATACAACGCGGTCTTCCGCATATGCCAGTGCTTTCGGGAATGCGGCATCGTATGGCTGGACGCGTCCCGGACCTTGTGCAAACACATCGTATTTTGCCGTATCCAATACTTTTGCTGTGTTTGACAAGGCAACCTTTACATCGAATGGTGTCCAATCTGGATTCGCATTCATGATGAGCGCAGCAATCCCAGCAATATGCGGAGTTGCCATCGATGTTCCCGTTTTTCGTGTGTATGCCTTGGAATAATCTGCAGCAGGATTATCTTTTCCATACATTGGAATGGTAGACATGATATTCGTCCCTGGTGCAGTGACGTCAGGTTTAATGTCGAAATTCGGGGTCGTCGGGCCGCGTGAGCTTGAATTGTTCACTTCGTCACCTGCAGAGCTTTTTGAAGTGAAATTGTCGAAGGAAACTTTTCCGGCTTCTGCAGCAAGCGCAGCACGCAACGCATCCCCTTCTGTCTGGGACATGTCAAATGCCGGGATGAACTCGAAAGCATCCCCCAGGAAAGTACCTGATGGACCTGGTGCATTTGTTCCTCCCCCGAAATTATGGATCAGCATGGCTGCAGCTCCTGCTTCTTTCGCAGCAGCGATCTTATCGACAAATGCTATTTCGCCGCGGGAAACGAGGACTACTTTTCCTGCAACGTCCAAACCTGCGTAGTCGGACGGTTTGCCAACACCCGGGATTGCAACGATTTCAAATTCACCAGCAAGCTGCTGCGATAGGTTTGCCCCGAATGTCGTCCCCATCAATTTCATATTGGATTCTTTTGAATAAGCACCTGCCGTTATGTCGACAGTTGCTTCAAATTGCGTTTCCGGATTTGTCGTGTTCCCGACAGCTACACCAAGTGCAGCAGCTGCAGGCGTGCCGATCGTCCCGCGCCCCGGTCCGGAGTTTCCTGTAGCCATGACCGCCAATGTTCCTGCAAGCATGGCATTGTTGATAGCGATTGTGTCAGCTGTTACGGATGTATTGCTACCTCCGCCAAGAGACAAGTTAATGATATCCATGCCTTCTTCAACGGCCTTATTTATCCCTGCAATCACCCCCGCGTTCGACCCGCTGCCATATGCGCCTAGAACACGGTATGCATGTAGGTCCACTTGCGGGGCGATGCCCGAAATGCCATACTCATTTTTGCCGAGGGCTGCGATTGTACCAGCGACATGTGTCCCGTGGGAAGTGTAGAATGAACTTCCATTAGCGTTGAATTCCGGCTTGGCGGCTGGACGTTCAGATGGAGTTGTTTCATATGGATCCCGCTCATCTCGCGGCTTTGTATAGTCTGCTGAATTGGCATGGGAGATGAAGTTCCATCCGCCCTTATAAATCCCTTCGAATTCTGGGTGGTTGTAGTCGATCCCCGTATCCAGAACACCTACTTTGATGCCATTTCCTTTGAAGCCTTTATTCCAAATCCGCTCAATACCAAGGAAGGATATGCTTGTATTCATCATCGCCTCGTAGTCGGTATCTTGTGAAGCTGTATCTTCCATTGCATATACTTCAATATCCGGCTCTACGGATGTGATGCCTGGGATACTAAGCAATTTTTCAAGATTTTTCGCTTTTACAGTTGCAGCAAATCCGTTCAGGACGATTTCGTAGGAAAACCCTTCTTGTTCGATCAGGTTATTTGCGTACATTTCTTTTTTCACAGCCGTTTGTTGCTGCTTTACTTTTGTCAGTGCGGCAGTTCGTTCAGCCGCGGTAAAAGGCTTATTATTGATTTTTTGCTTTCCTTCAGCCAAGGCTACTGCATCTTCCGAAAGTTGGATGATGACGTCAACGTTTTCTTCCCCTTTTAACCCTTGAAGGTCTTTGTGCAGGGTTGGAACGTTTTTCAACAGCTCAAGCTGTTGTGCGACAGCCATCTTCATCTGGTGGATACTTTCGTCCGTACCCCGTTCTTTGAATGGCTGTGCTGTTGTGTTAGCCGAAGCCTGCATCGGTGTGAGCAATGACAAGACCATAAATACAGCCAGCATTGTACTCAAAAACTTTAGAACCTTCTTACTGTACAATACCCCTTCCCCCTTAGAATAATAGTTTTTGCGGATGACCCATTCAACTGATTGTCCGAGGGTTTTCCGCGGTAACAATCCAGATACTACGCATATAAATGGACAAGCTTGTATCCTTCCCCTCAAATATATGATTGCTTGTCTAGTAATATTCTTTGTTATGTAAAAGAAAAAAAGAGGAGCTTGACTGCCCCCCTTCAGTATCCACAATATACAAATTCTCATATATCATAAGCATTTTAAAACGCGAAAAACCCTCAAATCAATTTTAGATTCGAGGGTTTTTCTTTAACACTATTAAGAGAATAGTATTGAGGTATATGAATTGACTGATGTCAGTTCACTTAACAAATGTTAATTAGTTTTTCTTCAATGTGACTTTCAATTCTTTCGTTGCATCGCCGATTTTTACTTTTACTGTTAATACAGTTTGGTTTACGCCAGTTGCTAATACTGCTTTAGCACCAGATGTACCATTTCCAGTAATTGAAACATCGGAAGCTTTAGTAGGAACGATTGTAACTACTGGTGAAGCCGCATCAGCTTTAACTAATGCATCATTGTCGTATTGATCCGTAGTTGCAACATACAAAGCAAGTGCATCTCCATCTTCATCAACAATTTCGCTTGCAATCGTGAAAGTATCGCCTGCAACAAGTGCATCTGTGATAGCTTCTGCATCATCAAAATCTACTGATTCTGTTGTAAAGAAGAAGTCTTGAACAGTTTTAGGAGCTTTTGAAGCAATGAATTTTTGTTCGATTACTTTACCAGTAGCATTGATTGTTACTCGTAGAGTAAGTTCTTTATCATTCAATTTGCCTTCTTCGTCTAAAGCTGTCACAGTGATTTTACCACCATCAGCATTAGCAGTTTTAGCACCAATTACTTCAGCAGTGTACTCAGTAGTATCAAGCTTTACTTTACCATTACCTAAAATACCGTTAACAGTAAATGCCTTAGCCGCGCCAACTTGAACTTTACCAACTTGAGCAACCTCGTAGTCGGAATATTCCTTACCATCTGTTACCCGAACTTGTTGTTCAACTGCAGAGTTTGCAACTTTTCCACTTGCATCTTTCAAATAGATTGTAAGCGTTGCTGCACCATTTTTGTCTCCCGCTACTACTGTTTTGTTATCAGTAACAGTTACAACTTGGTTAGCAGAGCTTGCAATGTTTTCAACTTCTACAGAATAGCCATTTGGTAAAGCTGTCATTGTACGACCATATTGGTCTTCCACATTAACTTTAGCAAAATCGATAACTGTAGAAGATCCGGACTTAACAACTAATGCTTTCTTCAAGCCACGAACTGCAACTGGTTTAGCTGCTTCATTAACTTTATACGTGATTGTAGAAACTTTGTTTGTTGAAGTAGTAACTGTAGCAGTTGCATAAGAATTAGCAGCAACAGTAGGGTTACCTAAGTTATAGTAAACTTGGCCGTCTTTCACTTCAATGTTTGCTTTTGTTGCTGGAGAACCATTTACTTTGATACCTTTAGTTGCATGTGTCAATAGATCTTTATCAGTAATTACATTGCCTTCTTTGTCAAGAACAGTGATTGGCAATTTAACAGCCTCACCCACAACAGCATATTGAGGTTGGCCTAATGATACAGCATCTGTAGTTTTTGTTTCTACAACATTAACTGTGTGGTTGAAAGTCTTACCATTCATTGTTAGGATGAATAGCAATTCTGCAGAACCGCCTTTAAATTCAGTATCACTATTTAGTTTACCAAATTTGACAACGAACTTGTTTTTTCCATCAATAGTAGCAGTTGTCACTTTGTCATCTACTAATTTAGCTACTAATGGGTTTGTGTTTGTAACAATTACACCTGTAGCTGTATCTGAAGAGTTTGCTGGTGCGATTGCATTACCATACTGATCTTTTAGATTCACAACTAAGTATACATCTGAAGCTACTGTATTATCTTTTAGATCTACTTTTTCACCTTTAGCATTGTAAACTCCATCAACTGAGATATCTGCAACAGTTGCAGCTGCTGATAATTTCAGTGTCGCAGATGTTGTTGTGCCTGATTGTGCATGAACTAATACTACAGGAACTAAATCTCCGATACGTTTACCTTTTAATCCTGTTAGATCTACTGTGCCTTTTGTATTGATTTTTACATTCGTGCTGTCGTTTGTAGTCAAATCTGTTGTTTTGGTAATGTCTGTACCGTATTGATCTTTTACTACGTATCCAACAGTTGCAGTTTCATTATCGATTAAACCACCATCTGGATTAGCAGAAAGTACAGCTACATCACTCAAAATTTGGATTGAAGAGACTTTTTGCGCTTCAATTTTAACGGAACCAGTTAAAGTTTTATCACCTAAACCAGTTACATTGACTGTGTAGTCTCCAGCTTGGAAGTTACCAGCGCCAATTAATTGAACAGATTTTTTATCGTCTGCCCACTTAAGTGTAACGTTTTGTTTGAATGAATCACGTAGTAATTCGACTGCCGCTTTATCAGTCTCTACAGCTTTGTTGAATGTTAATTCGATTGTTTTAGCATTGATAGCTTTAACAGAAGAAAGTGCAACTACACCAACTGCCGGAGCACCTTCAGCACGGTACATGAATAGAGCGAACTCTCCACGTGTAAGGTTAGCTGTTGGAGCGAAAGTTGTTTCTGTTTTACCAAGCGTGATTCCGGCTTCTTTAAGAGCGGAAACATAACCGATCCAGTTGCTGTTCACGTCTTTGAAGTTAGCGTTTTCTTTAGCAGTTAGACCGTAAGCGTTAGCAAGCATTTTCGCCATTTCTTGACGAGTGATGTTTGCATCCGGATCAAATTTAGTATCTGATTTACCGCCAGCGATTTTCGCTTCTACGATTGCGTTAACAGCGTTCTTAACGCGGTTGTTAAGGTCTGTGAAACCTTGGTCTTTCGCGCCGTCAACATCTAGTTTGAGAGCGCGTGCGATGAACACCGCAGCATCTCCGCGAGTGATGTTTTGAGTAGTGCCGAAAGTCGTAGCTGTTTTACCATTAGTGATGCCTTGTTCAACTAGGTAAGTGACAGCATCCTTGTAATTGCTGTTTACATCCGTGAAGTCAGATGCTGTTGCCGCTGAAGCAACTGGTACGATTGCTGTTGCAACTAGTGTTGCTGTTGCAGCCGAAGCTACAAACTTTTTGTAGGCTTTTGGTTGATGAGCCATGTGTAGAATTCCTCCCTATTGTATGGTTACATTTTATGAAGCTTTCATATGAATCTACTAGTGTACAAGATTCAATATGAATTATACCAACAATGCGTATAATAATCTACTTTTAATTTCAAGTGGGGTCCATTTTACTATATAAGAATAGTAGAATGAAACTATTAGAAATTAGAAGTTTATTAAAATACGTCATACGGCATGTCGCTCTTTTACAAGTATAGCAAACTTTAAAAATAATTCAAGCCATATTAAACTATCTTCTGAAAATTCGTCGTATATGCGCTGTGATGCCATTTATACTGCTTAAAACGGAATGTTTTTCGAGTATTCTAGCACCAATCATTCAACTTTAGAGACTTGGAATGTAAAAAGACCGGCATAAACACCGGCCTTTCTAGCTAAATCTATTAATACTCTTTCTTTCACATCGGACTGTTTTTCGAATCCCCTAACACATACACTTCAAAGCCGGCGGCCTGCCATTTCTCCCGGTCGATGCACTGCTTTGTATCGATAATGATTTTTCTATTCATTTTATCGGCGATTTGTGCTGGATTGAGATTCTTGAATTCATCATGGCTTGTCAGGATGATGGCTGCCTCTGCCCCTTCTAAAGCCTCATCCATATTTTGCGTCTGGATTTCAAGATTGTTCTTTTTGATATGCGGGTCGAATGCTACGGCATTCAACGCCCTCTTCTGCAATTCCTCTACAACGTCGATGGACGGACTTTCCCTCATGTCGTCGATGTTCCCTTTGAAAGCAAGACCGAGCACTGCCACCTTCGCTTCGTTTGTCTCAATCCCTTTGGCCTGCAATATTGTCGTAAGCAAATCTGCTGTATAGGCTGGCATCCCGTCGTTCGTCTTGCGTGACAGGTTGATGATCTTCGCGATTTCCGGATTCAATTCAACGAGGAACCATGGGTCGACAGCGATGCAATGGCCTCCGACTCCCGGCCCTGGCTGGTGAATATTGACGCGCGGGTGGAAGTTCGCAAGACGGATTGCCTCCCAGACGTTCACGCCGATCGTTGCGGAAAGTTTTGCAAGTTCATTCGCCAACGCAATATTGACGTCGCGGTATGTGTTTTCCATCACTTTGACGAGTTCGGCAGTCGTGTCATCCGTTTCGTGCATTTGTCCTTTGACGAATGAACGGTATAGGTCCGATGTCATTTTAGCGGATTCTTCGTTGACGCCGCCGATGATACGGTCGTTCGAGATGAGTTCTTCGAAAACACGGCCAGGAATGACCCGTTCAGGTGAATGGGAGACGAATAGGTCCGTTCCGATTTCGAGCCCTGTCGGAATGAGTTCCGGGATGACGACATCTTGTACAGTTCTCGGCGGAACCGTCGACTCAAGAATGACGAGGTTCCCTTTTTCCACGAATGGCGCAATCGCTTTCGATGCGCTTCTAATGTATTCGAGATTCGCTGTTTTGTCTTCACTGATCGGCGAAGGCACTGCAAGTATGAATACATCTGCCTTTACAGGTGTTGTGGAAACGGTGAACATGTTCGAGTCGATCGCTTCGTCCAACCGTTCCTGCAGACCGTTCTCTTCTATATGAAGTTGTTTGTTGCGGATGCTTTCCACTACGCTTTCATTGATATCGACGCCGTGAACCTTATGGCCGTGGTTGGCAAACATGACTGCTGTCGGTAACCCGATATACCCAAGACCGACGATGCAAATTGACTTTTTCATATTGATTGACTCCTAACTTTTTTAGTTTCTTCTATTAAAGAGGATGTTCATCAGGAAGAGGGGAAGGTTCATTTGGCGCTTGATCCGTTTCGGATCGCTCGCCAGCCTGTAAAGCCACTCGGTTCCTGTATTCCGGAAAAGAGCTGGTGCCCGCTTGACGGTTCCCGAGAAGACGTCGAAGCTGCCGCCGACCCCTTGAAATACTAAGACGTTCTTCAGCTTGTCCATGTTTCGTCTAATCCAAAGTTCCTGCTTCGGGCTTCCGAGGGCGACGAAGATGATTTCAGCGCCACTTTCGTTAATTCGGTTTATTAGCGCTTCTTCATCCTGTTCATATCCGTCCGTCATCCCTGCAATCTCGATACCGGGGTGTTGTTGTTTTATGTTATCGGCCGCTTTTTCTACGACTTCCTTTTTTGCGCCATATAAATAGATGGGATGTTGTTCGTCTTCGGCGAATTTCAGCAGCCTCGCCATCATATCGACGCCCGTGACGCGGGAATGGATCTTCCCTTTTTTCATCTTGGATGCCAGTAGTATGCCTACGCCGTCCGGAATTTGAAACGTCGATCCGTTAATCAGATTCTTCACTTCCGGATTGTTTTGCGCTGTCATCACTTTTTCCGGGTTGACGGCGATGATGGTGGATTGTTGACCGGCTGCCATCCGGTTTTTTATTTCCGTTATGATTCCTTCATATGTAAGAGGCGACACATGGACGCCAAGGTACGTTTCTTTCATTGCATGACCCTCGATTCGTTCGCTTTCAATTGTATAAGTATAGCAGAAACCCAAAGCGGTTGCATAGCCATTGGGAACGATGATAGAATGAATTAGAATTAACGATATAAGTGGAAACCATCCACTTGGAGCGGAATCGGAACATTTCCATTCATTATTTCGTTCTATTTAAAAAGTCGACTTTAATTTATCTATAACTGTGCTTTCACGGATGCGTGGAAGCTTTTGTTTTGAGGAGGATATCCATTGAAAATAGTGATTTCAGGATTTTACGGCCTTGGCAATACGGGTGACGAGGCCATTTTGAAGGCCATTGTCGATAATTTGCGTGCAGAGCTGGACAATCCGGATATAACCGTGTTTTCGCTATCTCCCGATAAGACAGCGAAGGAGCATGGCGTGAAGTCGGTCTACAGGGGATGGCGACATGGGAATAAGGAAAAGGTGAAGGCGCTCCGTAATGCGGATCTGTTGATTTCCGGGGGCGGCGGCTTACTTCAGGATACATACCCGACGAAGTTTTTATTCGGCCCGCTCCCTTATTACTTACTGATTGTTTTATTGGCGAAGCTATGCGGAACAAAAGTCATGTTCTTTTCTCAAGGAATCGGTCCTGTGACGAGCCGCTGGGGCAAGTTCCTTATGCGTGCGCTCGCCAATAAGGCTGATTTCGTCACGGTACGGGACGAGTATTCGAAAGAGTATCTTGAGAGTTTGAAGGTCACGAAGCCTAAGACGGTCGTTACTGCTGATATCGTGTTCGCTTTCAAGCCGACGGTGGATCATGTCGCCTATGCCTCGCTTGGCTTGAAAGGTGATGAACGCCTTGTCGCGGTCGCTCCCCGTCCTTGGTTTGAACATGAGGATGAATATATCGAGAAGCTTGCTTGGGTGTTGGACGAATTGATAGAACAAAGAGGCGTCATGCCTGTTTTCGTCCCGATGGAACCGCCTTATGATACGAATGTGTCGAAAAAGGTGATGGCGAAGATGAAGAATGCTGGTAAAACCCGGCTGTTAGGTGATTCATTCACACCGAATGAATTTTATAATTTCATCTCAAGGACTGAACTGACAATTGCTTTGCGTTTACATGCGTTGATCTTTGCAGCGCTTTCGAATGTGCCGCATATCGGGTTGAGCTATGATCGGAAAGTGGAAAGCTTTCTGAAGCGCTCCGGCATGTGGGACCGCTCTTTCCCATTGGGGGATTTCACGAAGGAAGCGCTGCTTGAAAATGCGCTTTACGTGCTTGACCACGGTGCAGAGACGAAAGAGATGATTGCACCGAATGTTGATGAGTTGCGACGGGAAGCGATTCGCAATGTCGACTTATTACGGGAACAATTTTTGGATGGAGGACGTTGAATTGAAAATACTTTTGGCTACTGCATATGATTATCCCCATTTGGGAGGTTTGTCAGTCCATTTGACCACTTTGAAGGCAGGTCTTGAATCACGGGGACATTCCGTGGATATCGTATCATTCTCCGATGTGCCGAAATGGAAGCGGGATGGTGTTGTCCGCGGACCGGCTTTCGTTTTGAATAAGATGAAGAAAGGTTCGGGCTATGTCTGGACGTTGAAGCGTCGGAAGGACGAGCTTGAGTCGTTGATCAAGGAGAAGGTTGCAGGCGGCGGATATGACATCATCAATGCGCAGGATGCTTATACAACGCTTGCCGCGCTTGAATCGGATGTCCCTGTCGTCAGTACGGTCCATGGCTATTTGACGTTCGAGGGGATTTCAAAAGGGACTGTCATGGAAAACTCCGCTGAAGCGGATGAGCTGATGGAAGCGGAGCGCAGATCTTATAAGTCGACGCGTGAAGTCATTACGGTGGATACGCGGATTAAGGATTATATTGAAAAAGAGACCGGCGTCGTCGGCAATATGATCAAGAACTTCATCGATGTCGAGTCGTTCAAGCCTGAGGTTGAGCGTCGGGACGAGTTCCGTGAAAAACACGGTTTTGAGAAGGACGATCTGATCTTCTTCGTACCTCGCAGACTGACGAAGAAGAACGGCGTCATTTACCCGATCCTTTCATTGCCCGCGGTGTTGGAGAAATTCCCGAAAGCCCGTGTCGTTTTTGCGGGGACTGGCGAGATGATGGATGAGATGAAGGAAAAGGCTAAAGAGCTCGGTGTTTCGGATCGCGTGACGATGGTCGGAGCTGTCGACCATTCGGTGATTGTGGAGTATTATGCATTGGCGAATGTCGCCCTTGTCCCTTCCATCTATTCAGCGGGCGTCGAGGAAGCGACGTCGATTTCCGCTCTTGAGGCGATGGGCTCGGGAGCTCCGTTGATTGCATGCGCGGTCGGCGGGTTGAAGGAGATCATCGAGGATGGCGTGGATGGATTGCTTGTTGAGGAGCAGAATGTGGAGGATTTGAGCAAGGGAATGATCCGGCTGCTGGCGGATCCCGAAGAGGGGGACCGGCTTGCGAAGGCTGCGCGCGAGAAGATTATCCGTGAGTATTCACACTTTGCTGCTGCAGAGAAGTATGAGGCGATTTATTTGAAGGCTTTGAAGAAGAATTGATTGAATGATTGCTCCCTGCCCTGGCTGGGGGCTTTCTTTTTATGGATTACCTTTACGACGGAGTGCTTTATGCGTGTTTGAGAGGATTTATGCGTGTCTGGAATGGTTTTATGCGTTTTTGGGAAGCTTTATGCGTATTTGGAGCGTTTTATGCGTTTTTGAGAAGCTTTATGCTTATTAGGAGCGTTTTATATGTTAGTCAACGATTTTATTTGCATTTACTGACTACGTCTTGATGGGCGCAGGTATAAGTTAGGTGGATGACGTTATGAGCAATTTGAAGAAGGCGGCTTTGTGGACGACGCTGCTCGCTCTCATTTTGAAGGTGTCTGGATTCATTCGGGAGTCGATTGTTGCGAATCAGTTTGGTGCTTCGGCGGAGACGGATGCGTATTTTTTGGCGTTCGGGTTTATTACGCTTGTCGTGGCGATGATCTCGACGGGCTTTAATAATGTGTTTTTGCCGATGTATGTGAAGAGCCGCAATGGCAATCCGGAGCATAGTGACCGGAATGCAAATGCGCTTTTGAATTGGACGGTTCTCTTATTTGTATTCGTGAGCTTGATCGGGTGGTTTTTTGCAGATTGGTTCGTGCCGTTCATCTATCAAAAGGCGGCTCTCGAAACGAAGTTGCTTGCCGTCCAGATGACACGGTTGTTTTTCGCTTTCATGACGATGATTGCACTAAGTGGATTGCTTGATTCGTATTTGCAGTCGCGACGAATTTTTGTCCCATCCCAGATGGCAAAGTTGCTTGCGACGTTGATGGCGGCTGTTTTTGCGATTCTCTTCAGTGATTTGTGGGGCATTTATTCGCTGGTATATGGGTTTATTGCCGGGACGGTGATGGGCGTTATTGTGCAGGTCGTTGCGCTCGCCCGCTCCGATTATAAATGGCAGCCTGTTTTCAATATGGAGAAGACGTTTGCGAAGGCGTTTTTAGTGCTGATCATTCCCTCGCTGTTGAATTCCGTAGTTGGCCAGGTGAACTTGTTCGTGAACCGGTATTTCGCTTCGGGGACGGAGGAAGCGGCCGTTACTTATTTGAACAACTCATCGCTGATCATCAGCATTCCGAATGCAATTTATGCGACAACGCTTGCCGCCATCATTTTCACGCTGATGAGCGAGCAGACGGAGCAATTGGATAAATTCAAGGATACTGTTTTCCGCGGGATGGAGATCTCTTTGGTCACGCTACTGCCGATTGCGGTCGGCTTGCTGGTTGTTGGGGATGCAGTCGTTTCTTTCATCTATGAACGTGGGAAATTTACAGCGGTGGATACTTCGAATACGTATGTAACCTTGCTGCTGTATTTGCCGATTATTGTATTCCAGGGGATGCAGCTGATTTTGTCGAAGTCGATGTATTCGAGGGGCAAGACCGCAGTTGTATTCCGGATCAGTGTGACGACGATTGCGGTGAATTTCATATTGAACTGGTTGTTGGTTGATAAGTATGGTTATCCGGCACTTGCGATATCAGCTTCCGTTGTCAGCGTCTATTATTTTGCGGTTTCGATGGCCGTTGTTTATAAGGATTTAGGGGCCGTTGAGTTGAAACGGGTTGCACGGATGAGTTCGCGGGTTGTAGGACCGGCAATTGTGATGGGGCTAGCTGTATGGGGCGCGAAGGTTCTGTTGCATGCCGAAGATTGGTATTCACTGTATCAATTGGCCGTTCTAGTGCCGATCGGGGTTGTTGTTTACGCAGCGATGATCCGGGTCATGTACCGGGAAGGGTTTAATCGGTTTGTTGGATTGTTGAGGCGTGGGTAATTTGATTCTGGTGTGTTGCGGGATGAACTCGTTGTGATGCGAGTGTGACTGGTTGCGTTGCGGCTAGGATTGGTTGTGATGCGGGCAGGGTTCGTTGTGTTGCGACTTTTATTGATTGCGTTGCGATAGGTGTTCATTGTGTTGCGAATCAAGTTGGTCGTGGGCAGCTTGATGTTTCCTCTACTCTTCGGATCGCGCCAAATGCTTTTGACAAATTAGGGGTTTGGTTTGGTTTGGTTTGGTTTGGTTTGGTTTGGTTGCGTTGCGCAGCGGATTGGTTGTGTAGAGACTTTGATTGGTTACGTTGCGATTGAGTTTGATTGCGTTGCGAAGCTGATTGATTGTGATGCGCTGGTTTGATTGTGTTGCGAATTTTATTGATTGCGTTGCGATAGGGGTTCATTGTGTTGCGAATCGAGTTGGGCGTGGGCAGCTTGATGTTTCCTCTACTCTTCGGATCGCGCTGAATGCTTTTGACAAATTAGGGGTTTGGTTGCGTTGCGCAGCGGATTGGTTGTGTTGCGACTCTGATTGGTTGCGTTGCAATTGAGTTTGATTGCGTTGCGAAGCTGATTGATTGTTATGCGCGGGTTTGATTGCGTTGCGGCTCCGATTGATTGCGTTGCGATAGGGGTTCATTGTGTTACGAATCAAGTTGGTCGTGGGCAGCTTGATGTTTTCTCTACTCTTCGGATCACGCTAAATGCTTTTGACAAATTAGGGGGTTGGTTGCGTTGCGCAGCTGATTGGTTGTGTTGCGACTTTGATTGGTTGCGTTGCGATTGAGTTTGATTGCGTTGCGAAGCTGATTGATTGTGATGCGCTGGTTTGATTGCGTTGCGGCTCCGATTGATTGCGTTGCAACCGAGGTTGATTGTGTTGCGGATTTATCACCATAAAAAAAGTAGAGGGAGCCCTCTACTTTTTTTCATTATCTTGTATTCAATTCTGTCAGGAAGTCTCCGCGGACCCATCCGAATTCGATGTGCTCTCCGTTGGCGTCTTTGATGACGGAGTCTGCGAAGATTTTGTACCAGATGTAGCCGTCTGCACCTTTTTGCTGTTCGACGATGGCGACTGGATAGCCGCTTTCGCCGCTCCGCCCAAGGTCGCGTTCGCTGAATGAGAATAGCAATGTATCCGACGAGACGACCGGTGCCGTTCTGATGTTCAATGATGATTTGATGTTCGTCATGGCCAGGCGGTATTTGTACAGATCCTTGCCGCCCATCGCTTTGTCCGTTCTCCACATATGGCCTGAGATCTTTGCTCCCCATGTCGGATCGGATGCGTACCGGACGTTGAAGCCTACGGTTTTATTGCCAGGCGCAGCGCCATTCGCATAAGCTGCTCCTGGAATGCCGTAGTTTTTATTGGCGTATTCCAATACGAATGCTTCGATGCTGCGTTGCGGGGTGGCGTATCTTTCCCCGGCCTCCGGTGTACTGTCAAATACTCTGATGCCGAATAGATTGTTCTTTTCGAGCGCATTGCGGCTCATGCCGAAATCACTTTCATGCATGGCTGTCGAGAGGATGAAGAGCCCGTTTACTCGATGTTGCGCTTCCATTTCTTTTATATAGGAACCTAGGCCGCGAAGTTTCGATTTCACGCTGGCTGCTGCGTATTTAGACAGGCCGGTGTTTTCCTTTTCCGCAAGGATCTGAATAATGAATGCATCGATTTCTTCTGCAGTATACTCTGTTTTCGAGCGGATTGACTGGAACTGGAAATACGGATAATGTGTACCCGCCACTTTCCCGGCACCGTCTAAATAATGAACGCCATCTCTTGAGTAGTATCTTGTCCCGATCTTCATGAATGAAGGAACGGGACCGATGCTGTAAGCACCATAGGCATGTGTTAAATAATTGTACGTATAGTGGAGGAGTTCATTGCTGTTGTTTCCGATATAGTAATCTTTTGATTGGGAAATGGAAACAGGCATGAAATCGATTTGGTTCTGTTTTACGTAGCCGACTGTGTCCCCCACTTGCACTTTGACGTAGTTTTCCGCGTATTCCAGAACGCCCATTTCACGGCCGGCCTCGATGTACGTCAGCTGTGTCCCGAAGGACGGACTTGAATAGATGATCGTGTTGTTGCCTAGAGGACCTTTGGCAAAGGCCATGCCGCTTTTAATGCGAAGCAATTCTTTGCCTTTGTAGATGCCTTCAGCTATCGGACTGGCATTCAGTGCCTGGACCGCTGCCGCGTACGTATCATATTTCTTGTCCAACAGCTTCATCGCCTTGTTTTCGACGATAGCAAGTTGGAATTTTACTGGATCAGCTACCGGTGGAGCTGGTGGTTCAGGTTTTGAAGGTTGTTCAGGTTCCAATTCAGGAATTTCGTGTTTTGCACGGAATGCGAGGAATCGGCTAAGTACAGCTGCCACTTGGTCCCGCTTTGACAGTCCTGCCGGGTCGAATGTAATGACAGTGCGTGTCGCATCGACTTTTGTCCCGTTCATGATGCCTGCCGCGAATACCGTTTTCGCCGCCATGACCCCTTCCGCTGATGCGAATAGGGATTCATCTGTCAGCACGATTTCGTTCGCATTGACATTGATGCCTAAGTAGTTGATGGCGCGAGCTGCAGTTACGGCCATTTCTTCCCTTGTCATTAATTTCAGAGGCATGAATTTACCATCCAACGTGCCTTTCATAATTCCGCTCTTTTGTATGGCCCCAATTTCACCTGCAATAGCAGATGATGGATTCACATCAGTGAATTCCGGCACTTCAGCAGAGAGCTTCATTGTTCGCGCCAAGAATGCCGCGAAATCTCCACGGCTCACGTCCGCTTTCGGGTATATTTTGCCGTCTGTATATCCTTTAATGATCCCCATCGCGACCATTTCACGAACTTCATTTTCCAATGTCAAACCTGTCAATTCATCAGCATGTGAAATTGACGGTGCCAATTGCATCATTAGCATAAGGATGACAATCATCGCTGCTAGTTTGCGTTTCATTTTCTTCCCCCTAAAAACTTTCTCCTTCTTTCTATCGGTCTATGAAACAATTATTAAATAGATGTTGTCCTTACTTCATATCGGTGGCGCTATAGACAGCTGCTGCAAATTCAGCTCTTGTCACGATCTTAGTGAATCCGTAAGAGGATGTTTGAAAGACGCCTGTCTTGTCCAGCTGTTTCAAAGCGTTGATTGAATTGATGGCCCAATAGGTCGACGGCATGTCAACGTAGAGGGAGGAGATGTGCACTTGGTCGTCCGCCTTCTTTTGTAGATCGAAGGCACGGTCGACGATGACGGCAAGCTGGGTTCTGGTCAGTTTGTCATTCAAGCCGAAACTGCCATCCTCATAACCTTTTAAGATGCCTGCTTCATTCATCGCGGCAATATGGACAGCAAATTGATGCTTTTTATCGATATCACTGAAGTTCACTTCACTCTTAGGTGTCAGCTTCAACACGCGATTCAGCATGGCAGCCGCCTGTCCGCGGGTGATCGTTTCTTCGGGCTTGAATTGATTGCCCGGAAAACCATTGATAACACCGTTACCGCTTAACGTCAAAATTGCGTTGTATGCCAGATGGTCAGCGTTGACGTCAACAAATGTGTTTGTCGGGATCGACGGCTTGACGGGTGCAGTATTCGTTGGAAATAAACGCTTTGCCCCTACAAAGCGCGGCTCCCAGTATGGATGTGAGAACAGCTTCGCTTTGGCGACGCCCCGTGTTTCATTTTCAGCTGAAATGAACGTATTATCTCCGAGATAGATGCCTGCATGAGAGATTCCCGGTTTGTACGTGTCCCTGAAAAATAGCAGGTCGCCTGGCTGCAGGTCGGAAACATCTACCGGAACACCGTAATTGAACTGCCCTTCCGATGTCCGCGGCAGTGGAATGTTGAACTGGTTAAATACATAAACGATGAAACCAGAACAGTCAAATCCCTCTTCAGGCGTATTTCCGCCAAATTTGTAAGAAGTCCCTTCATACCTTTTCGCAAACTCTGTCAAACTAGTAGTAGATGCTTTCGCATGCATACTAGGAAACACAATTGCCATGACTAACAGCAACAGCATTATCTTTTTAACTTTCATTTTTGATTCCCCCGATATCCTTACTTGAACGCATCTTCTTGAACCCTTGCCAGGAATACTGCAAAATCGGCCCGGCTCATTTGGTCGTTCGGCTTGAAGGTGCCATCTGTGTAGCCGTTTGTGATTTTGGCGGAGACGAGTGCATTGATTGCATTGTAGGAAGCCGTCGAAGGGTGACTGTCTGTGAATCTATTGACTCCATCCGATTTCAGCTTAAATGCTTTTGATATAAGGATCGCCATTTCTCCACGTGTCACCTTTTGATTGGGTTTAAACGTCCCATCTTTGAATCCGGATATAACTCCGGCCTCCTTTAATGCTTGTATGTAGCCTCCTGCAAAAGATGTTGGTGAAACATCCTTGAAAGCAACCGCCGAAGCTCTTTCCGGATAATCCAACGCCCTTCCGATAATAGCCGCGGCCTCTGCTCTTGTAATGTTTTCGTACGGTCGGATCGTGCCGTCTGGAAACCCTTTTAATTGTCCGTTAATCGTCAGGAAGCCGATTGAACCCGCAAATCGCTGACTGTTGTTCACGTCCGTGAATTCAGGTGATTGCAACTGGAAAATCTTCTTTTCCATCCAAGGTGTGCTTTGTCCGTTTTTTGTTGTTGCCAATACTTCGAGGTTGCCTGCAACCCCATAGATTTCCCACTTTCCACCTGTGTGATGAAGAACATTGCCTCCCTTAATCTCCACTTCCTTGTCCCCGCTGTACTGGAGTGTCAATTTACCGGGTTCCACTTGCTCTATAAAGTCAATCGTATTTTCAAAGGATTGCCTATATTGGACAAGGCCATGGCCAAAAACATCGTCTCTCCCTGTCGTTCCGAGATCTTTGGCGGTTCTCGCCAGAATCTGGCGCAACTCGCTATTTTTCATTTCAGGGAACCGTTCTTTATAAAGCGCCAAAATACCGGTTACATGGGCTGTTGCCATGGACGTGCCGGATAGACGCATATAACCATCCGCTTTTTCGTCTTCGAAATCCCATTTCATCGGGTATGTGCTAAAAATAAATTCGCCTGGTGCTGCAATTTCAATTTCAGGCCCGGCAGCGCTCTTCCGCAATTTCGTCAAGTCGGATCTAACCGCCGCTACTGCGATGACAGAATCATACTTAGCGGGATACATGACTGTGCTATCGGCCTGGTCGCCGTTGTTGCCTCCCGATCCTACAATGAGCATGCCTCGTGTATAGGCGTTCTGCAACGCCTTCTCAAGTGCGGGATCATCTTTTTCAGTTGTAATGCTTAGGTTCAAAATATCAATTTTTTGCTTGATAGCCCAATCGATACCGTCAATCAAGCTATATGTCGAGCCGACTCCGAAACTGTTCAAGGCTTTTATACTGTATAGGTCGACAGACGGCGCGATGCCGACAATGCCCGTCTGATTGGCAAGCGCTGCGATAATGCCTGCGACATGGGTTCCATGGCCATTGTCATCGTCATATGGGACGCCAATAGCACATTCCATCTTCAAGGGGCAATAGCCTCCTTTGACTTGGAGGTCCCGATGATTGATATCAATTCCGGAATCCAGGACAGCGACTTTTACGCCCCTGCCTGTATAAGGGGCAGTACTGGCCCTTGTCGTGTTGATCAATGCACTGGAGGCAAGGTCTTTTTCAGCATTCTTCTCATATGTCCGGTTATGTTGGATAACGATGCCTTGAAATTCATTTTTCAGCTCTTCAAGCTCTGCAGCTGTCAATGATACGGATACAATATCGAATGAAGGATACTTTTTTTCGATGTGCATTCCTCTATGATCCATATAATCAATTAGTTCCGTCTGGTTTCCACCACTGATCAGATATATTTCCTTCGATTCTTGCGCCATTGCCTGAATTTGCATTGTAAAAATAAGCGTGAATAAGACCGCAATGGTTGCCAAAAACTTTTTCAATGCCTTCACCGTCCTTTTCAAACTGACTATTTAACTATAAAAGAAGCCCTCTAGAAAACAAGATTCCAGTAGGGCTGTTCATTTACTTATTAATGATATTTTTTTGATGGGGTCGCGTTGTATTTCGTATAGAGAGGCATTACCTCTGAACGACCCTCAAAGTGATATAAGTAATCGAGAGTGCCTAGGAACACCGCTTTCGCCATCGTTTCGCGGTGTGCCGGGGAAGCGATGTATTGCGCATCCTTTGCATTATCGATGAAGCCGACTTCGATCAATGTAGCAGGCATCGAATTTTCACGGATAACATGAAGCGATTTGCTTTGTACGCTTCGATCCGGAAGGTTCCACGCTTCGAGCATACGCTTTTGGATATATGTTGAAAGTGCTTTGGATTCTTGTACATTCGTATTGCGGGCCGCGCTATAATAGTAAGTCTCAATGCCGGATGCCTTTCCGTTAAAAGCATTGGCATGGACACTGATGAATAGGTCCGCATTGTTCTGCTTCGCAAATTTGACGCGATCTGCAAGTTCAATGAAAACGTCTGTCTCCCGTGTCAGTTTCACGTTGATCGGCGTGCCTTGGAAATACTTTTTGGCGCGTTTGGAAATATCAAGGACGACCTCTTTTTCAGACATTTTATTGCCGACAGCTCCAGGATCTTTCCCGCCGTGGCCCGGATCGATGACGACTGTCAGTTGGCCGAGTGCTTTTTTGCCGATGATTTCGGTAATGACATCAATCGGATCTTTGATATTACTGATGGAAGGCTGGTCGGTGGATAAATATTCGCTATGGATGAACCCATAGCCGTTCCCCACTTTCGCATAGGCCCAGTTTCCGACAGTGTACGTAACGTCAACCGGATAGCCACTGAATAAATTCTTTGTTACAGGGTAATCCACCGATGGGCCTGTCCGCATATTGAGCGTCGTGTCCTCATCAACATTTACATACAGCGATGTGGATGTCATGCCTTCGTTTTTCGTACGGAATTCCGCATTGACGGCGCGGGCTAGGAATACAGCAAAATCGCCGCGTTTCATAAGCTGCTCGGTCCCGAAGTTTCCTTTGCCTACCCCTTCAGAAATACCTTTCGCCATGAATTCTTGTGCCGCTGCATTTGTCGTATCGGATTTGTAGCCGAATGCCCTGCTGATCAGCAAAGCCATCTCTCCGCGTTTCAATTGATTTTCAGGCTTGTACAAATACGTTCCATCTGTCTGTTTGTATCCGAAAATAATGCCGCGGTTCACAGAGTCTTCTATGTATCCTGACGCAAAATGACCGGTTGGAACATCCGGAAATCTAGTATTAACAGGAACACCTTTCAATTGAATCGCTTTTCCGATCATTGCCGCGGCGTGAGCCCGTGTCATAGGTGCATCGGGGTCGAATTTACCAACAATGTCGGATGTTGTAATATTACCTTGCTGAAGATAGCTAATCTCTTTATATGCTCTATGTGTAGCAGGGATGTCCACAAAACCGGAAGCAGCCGAGGCAGATTTAGGTGTGAATAGGTCAAATGAAAAAATCATGAGAAACGACAACAAAAATAAAACACTTTTTTTCATCTAATACTGTACTCCTTCGTGGAAAATGTTTCTCTTAGTCTACCATATGAAATTACATAATAATATGTTTCATTCGGACTAATTTCAAATTTATTGGGATTTTGTGTCTAAAAGGGGTGGCGAACGGGTATGGATTTAGATGTAATTGGTCGCATTTAGGCGGTTAGGATAAAAGAATGGCAGATACTTATCAAAAAAGCCCTACTCCAGTCGAATCGGAGTAGGGTTTGCTTTTTTTATTATCTTAATTTTTTTTGAAGCCGTTTTGCTGTGTTGCTAGTGAGACGTCGATGATACGACCTTCAACAGTTGGATTGATCTCAGTTCCGAGGGTTTTTACGTACTCTATAAAGTTTTCATAGTCTACGAAACCTGGCTCGGATACTTTGCCGGCTTTGTATGCATTGCCAAGTTGTTCGAATCCGTCGCCGCCTTTAGCAGTGAACGTGTTTGTTGCGACGAAGTAGGTTTTTGTTTTATCAAGATCCACGTATTTGTCGCCTTCAAGAACTTGTGCGGATTGGACGCGCTCCCCTTTTGCTTTCGAGCTGTCATATGTGAATTTCATGCCCGAAACATGCAGGAATGCACCGTTTTCCTTCAAACCTTTTCCGTTTGCAATCACATCTGCTCCTACGCTATGCTCGAGTGTTTTCAGAAGATCCGCACCTGATAGCTCTACAATTGCCAATGCGTTACCGAATGGCATAACTTTCAGTACTTCTCCTGTTGTAATGTCGCCTTCGTCAATCGATGTACGGATACCGCCGCCATTTTGGATAGCGATTGATGTCTTGTCGTTGATGGACTTCGCTTTCCAAAGCATTGCGTCAGTCATCAGGTTCCCAAGGTTCGTTTCATTATGGCGGACGCTTGAAACTCCTGTATTATCGCTATCCCGTTTTCCATCAAGAAGAGCTTTTGCACTGACACCGATAGAGCTTGCTTTCAATTCATTCACTTTGTCCGTGAACGGCGCCAATACTTTTGCCGCTTCCTTGTCCGCAACGATTGCGAAGTCTTTCGAAGTCGGGTCAGTTATGATCAACTTTCCAGCATGTGAATAGATTTCGCCTTTGGAATTGAACTTGACGTCCAATGTTCCGAGTGCTTTGCCGTATTCATGCGCCTGAACGATGATTGTCGGAGCCTTCCCTGTATTTACAACTACAGGATCGCCTAGCGAAGAGTGTGTATGGCCGCCGACGATGATATCGATGCCTTCAACTTGTTTCGCAAGCTCCTGGTCATTGTCCCAAACGAGTGAATCGTCAAAGCCGAGGTGAGTCAAGGCGATGATCTTGTTGACGCCTTGGTCTTCGAATGCCTTAACTGCAGCTTTCGCGCGGTCGATATAGTTTTCGAATTTCACTTCGCCGGTATCTGCAATGGTTTTAGTTTCTTCGGTCGTCAAACCGAACACGCCGACTTTTTGACCGTTTACATCGATGACAATTCCGTTATAGATTTGGCCATCTTTATAGTTGTCTACGACTTTTCTTGTTTGCAGCCCGTCGAACAGCTTGTCCTTCGAGAAGTCCACGTTTGCTGAGACGAACGGGAATTTTGCAGACTTGATGAATTCCGTAAGCTTCAGATGTCCATCTTTCGAGGCGCCCAAATCGAACTCATGGTTTCCGAATGTCATCGCATCGAAGCCAAGTTGGTTCATCATCGCTACGTCTGCAGCACCGTGGAACGCGTTGAAGTAAAGATCGCCCGAGAAAGCATCCCCAGCATGAAGAAGAAGATTGTTCTTATGTTGGCTTCTCAATTCATTGACAACTGTCGCCACGTAAGGGAACGGATCCAAATAACCATGGTGGTCGTTCATATGCATGACCATCAAGTCGATGAAACCTAGGTTTTCTTGGGAGCGGAATAGGAATAGGGCAATTTCGCCGCGAGTGACGTGGTCATATGCACCAAAGTTCGTATCTGTCTTCCCTTGTGTAATGCCAGCTTTCACAAGTGCTTCGACGTATTTTGAGAAATTGGAGTTGACGTCTTTGAATTTCGTTGTTTTAACCTTATCGTCGATTGAAAGATTCGCAGCATTTGCAAGTACTTTTGCCATTTGGTTGCGCGTCAATAACTCGTCCGAGCCAAATTCATCAGCATTCAAGCCATCGATGATTTTCGCTTCGACGAGTGCGTTGACAGCCCATTTGGCGCGTGCCGGCACATCTTTGAAGCCAGCATCTTTATATGTTTTGTTTGGATCGAAACCGAGTGCTGTTGCAATCAGGACTGCTGCATCTGCACGTTTGACGGAATCAGTAGTGCCGAATTGCTCAGGTGTGTATCCTCTCGATATGCCATGTGTGTACAGGAAATCTACCGCATTTTGATAACTTTTTGATAGATCCTTAAATGTAGCTGTGGCCGCTGAAGCCGATGGAACAGCCACCGCAGTCACAACTGCCGCCGCAATGATCGATGTTGCTAGATACTTCTTGCTTTGAATTGATTTGCGCAAAACATTTCCCCCTCTTTCAAAGTTTTCAAGATTCATATCTATTTTACCATTCATTTATATATTACACTATATGTAAAAGACAGATTAATCCGGGACTTTCGGCTTCTTCTCTATTGGAGGCGGTTGCGTTGCGGATTGGAGTTCAGTTTTTTATAATCGCGGGAGTTTTTTGGGCCTTCTCCTCCCCTATTCGCGCTGAATGCTTTTGACAAAGTAAGGGGTTGAGTTGAAGGCGTTATGCGTGAGTTTGGGAGATTATGCGTTTCTGGGTGGGTTTATGAGCGATTATCGTGGGTTATGCGTGATTGATAGTATTTATGCGTGTTTGGAAGGGCTTATGGACTTTTGGAGGCAGATATGCGTTTTTGACAGGTTTTCATGGAGGAGTAAATTGGATGAGCCGTCTTTCGGACGGCTCGGGTTAAACGTTCAACGGTGTGAAGGCCAGGAACCTTGCATTTTTCTGATCTGAATAATTTGGCCTGTATGATAGGCATCGTGAAGCATGATGTTTACTAGCTTCAATTCAAGATAATCTTGGTCAAGATCTTCAACGGCTGTTTTATTCAGCACCTGTCTTAAACTGTCTTGAACCTTTTCGGCACGTTCAATGACTTTCTTCCATTCCTGGTCATCATTTGATTGATCAGTAAGATAGAAGGTTTCATTACCGTCGAGATGCTGTGTCCATTCACGGCCTTCCATAATCGCTACATGTTTTTCTTTATAATAGATAAGATGATTCAAATTCTCCCAAATTGTTTTGGTCGCCTCTCCTGTCGGTTTCCAGTTCGCCTGTTCTGCGGTGAGTCCTTCTATTGCATCTTTGAGCGGCGCATACCAACTCTCCTTGTCAAAGGTTGTATCCAGCATGTATGAGAGCAATTCAACTCGATTCAATCTCAACTACCTCCTTCAATATGTTAATGAAAGTGATTCGACAAACATGTACATAACACCTTCTTATATTGAAGGGATGAGGGATTGTTTTTTCTTCCCTAGTCACTGTTACATGCAAAAGACAGCTAGCTACGAATAGCTAACTGTCAGTATCTAGGATATTTGTTCCGGCTGTAGATTATTTTTGCTGGTTTGCATTGCCTTGATTACTCATGTTCGATAACTGCGGGATCATATTTTGCAATTGGCCGCCACGCCCGGTCATCAGACTATAGGCTGCAGCCCCAATTCCAATGGCAGCAACGATAGGTAAAACCTGAATGTTGTTTTTCATTTCACTCCCCCTTTCTGTTGACTGTATTTATTTCAGTTTTAGCTTGTGTGTTACTTTTTGAAATAATCAAGTGAATTTTTCCCATTACTTTTTCTTATGGAAACAGCTCTAATCATTTTTAAAAGAATGGGAAGAATAGATGATTCATCTCTATTGTGAATTCGGGAATCGAAGGTTTGACAACGCAACTAAACTAGTCTATAAAACAATCATTCTTTCCCGCATCAAAACCAAAATCCTAATTTGTTAAAACCAGTCCGCGCGACCCGGGAAGGCAGCTCACAAGTTTGCTACCCACGTCCATGGATTCAGCAACACAATTTTTCATTGCCGCAACGAAATCATGCTTCTTGGCAACACAACCATCTAGGTCAGCAACGCAACCAAATCGTCGCATCACAACAAACTAATCCCGTAACGCAACCAACCATCCTAACAACACACGAATTGAAAGCCGCAACACAACAATGCAGCCGCGCAACTCAATCAATCAGTTTCGCTTGATTGGGTTGATATGGAATGGTCCAGTGAAAAAAAGAAGCCATCCTCTTAGACGGCTTCAAGATTTCGTATACGTTATGTTGCGGGTGGCTCCGTGCCTTCGCAGATTCGTGCGGCGTAGGATGACGCTTGCAGCTGAGCTGGATTTGAGTTCCAGGAAGATGCGGATCTGCCTATTCGTGAGAGTGGGGCTGACGAGTAGAAACCAGTCTTCTATGGCTTGCTGCAGTGCGTCTTTTGAGTTCTTCTTGCAAGACTTGCAGTACCAAGAATGACCGCGGACTCGGCTTGCTGGTTCGTTGCATGTTTGGCAGAGCACTCCCCTTATCAAGTCGTTCGGGTGGATGTTATACCGTTTGCAAGGAATTTCATGCAACCATTTCCTGCGATTTTCTTTGACGGTTCTAGCGATTCGGCTGATCTGGTTTGCCGTCATCAACGGTTCATCCGAAAGGAAATTCCTGATGTAGCGCGGCAGTTGCTTTGCATATTTTAGTGTAACGGAATTAGGGAGTTCGGGAATTTCGGTTTTATTGTTCGCCATGACGAGGACGGGCTCGATCGGAATGTTGATGTTACGTTGCTTCAGCCATTCGGTTAGACCGGTTGTCGCTCGGTCTACTTGGTGAATGACGCAGTCGTATTTTTCCACGGTTCCGTTCGGTGCGATTTTGATCGTTTTGCCGGATTTCTCGTCAAAGTGCACAGTGCCTGTGTAATTTTTTATTTCTAGGAGAAAAATGAAGTGAGGGGTAATGATCAAGGTCGATCTGGATTTGGAAATCGGGGTTAATTTCCAATGCGATGTCTTTCAGAATTGCCGCGCCCTGGGGAAAGGCGATTTCGTTGAGTACTCGGTCTACATACAGTTCACCGATGTAGCCGGCTTTTACTTGATTGTACTTTTTGCTGATCGTTTCGCGCTGCGAATGATTGGATGGCAGTCTTGTGAGCAGCCGTTCGAGTTGGGTAAGTTCTTCGGGCTCGTTGCGTTTTTCACGTATCGGTGTCCACGCTCCTTAAATTGAATATTCTTTGTTCATGGACAGGTTAGCATTTATGTTTGATCGTTGCAAGAGGTTGTCGGGAATGTTTGTACGCGGGTGACTTGTTGGATGGTCCGGTTATGCGTTCGCGCTGAATGATTTTGACAAACTAATGATGGGGCTTGATTTCGTTGCGATTTAAGTTGGTTGTGTTGCTCGTTGAGTTGGTTTCGTTATGTGCGGGAATTGTTGTGTTGCGATCAGGATTCATTGTGTTGCGCCAGTTTGATTGTCTTGCGGTAGAGTTTGCTTGCGTTAGACCATGATTTGATTGTGTTGCGACCGATGTTCATTGTACTGCGACAATTTAATTGCCTTGCGATTGAATTCCATAGGGTCAGCCGAGCCGTCCTCAGGACGGCTCGGCCTTGATTTTTCGTTTCTTCCATAAATCTTCGGCAGCACCGGAACCGAGGATGACGCCGATAATGATTAAGATAAAGCCGAATAGGTGGCGGCTTGTGATGATTTCGCCGAGGAAGATGGCGGAGCCTGCCAGGGAGAATAATGTGTTCAGGTTCATGAAAATGGCTGCTTTGGAAGGGCCGACTTGTCCAATCGAATGGTTGTAGAGCATGTGTCCGACGGCCGTGCTTAGGAGGGCGCTAGCTGCGAATACAGTCCAGAAGCTTGGCGGGACGGTTGTGAATTTTATCAGTTCGCCGGGTTCTTGGATGAGGCTGATGACGAACAGGATGAGGCTCCCGGTCGTGAGCATGTACGCGGTGAGCAGCCTTGGGTCGAGCGTCCTTGCCGACTTAGCGATTACTAAAAACGAAAGGACTTGTGCAAGGATGGCGAAGAAGATGAATGCGTCTCCGAGTTGCAGGCCGGTTAGTTTTTCGCCGGCTGCGAGGACGACGGATCCGATTCCGATAAAGCCTATGAGTGCGCCGATCCATTGGATTTTGGTCGGGTAGTTGCGCAGGATGAGCGCTGTGCATATTGCTGTTAGTACTGGGCCGGTTCCGAGGATGAGGCTTGCATTGGTGCCGGTTGTGCGGAAGAGGCCCATGTTGAGGAAATAGTGGTGGAGGACAACGTTGAGTGCGGCTCCGCCGATGATGTATGTCCATTCCTTTTTTGTTGGGAGTCGGACGAGTTTAAGGGCTCCGAGTATGATGAAGACGGCGATTCCCGCTGAGAGGACGCGGAGTGCTGTCATGGTGACGGGGTTCATGTAGGTAAGGAGGTATTTGAGCATGGGCAGGTTGAGCCCCCAGAGGAGCATGACGATGGTAAGTAGTGAGTAGATTTTCCACATGACGGGTGCCTTCTTTCTAGTGATGGTAGGAGTATAGTTTAGCATATTGCGCGGGGATTGCGGGCGGTTATGTGTGAATTGCTTAGAGTGATTGTGTTGCCAGGTTGCATTGTTGCATTGCGTTTGCCATTACTTGTGTAGCGACTGGGATTTGTTTCGTTGCGGGGTGATTTCATTGTGTTGCACTCATTTGATTTCGTTGCGATTGAATTTGATTGTGTTGCTCGAAGATTTGCTTGTGAAGCTACCGAGGATGATTTATTTGCTGAATATTACGGAATGTAGGTTCGCTTTTATTAGGGTAGAATGATAGAATAGAAAATGCAGCGACATTTAGCGGATGGACGGTTGGCACTCCCTTGCGAAGGGGGGTGATCATATATGGTGACTTACGAAACAATGAATATACTTGTGCAGTTAGGTATATTGCACGCACTCTGGGCTACGGCTGTGATTGCGTTGATTGCATTGTTCACCAAAAGAAAGTAACCGCCCTCCGCTAACCGACAAGTAAGCAAGGTGGTTACTTCTTCACTTTCGCACCTGGTCAACCGCTATTCTGCGGATGTCAGCTGCAATTATCGAATTGACTGGGCGTTCACAGCGCTCAGTCTTTTTTAGTATACGTTTATTGTAACATTACTATAAGGAAATTTCACTATTTTGATATCGCGGGAATCTTTTGAAGTCCAAGTCCTCCCCTATTCGCGCTGAATGCTTTTGACAAATTGAGGGTTTGGTTTCGATGGGGGGATCGTTGGTTGTGTTATGAGTGAGGTTGGTTGTGTATTGACTGGAGTTTGTTTCGTTGCGTGGTGATTTGATTGTATTGCGCCCGTTTGATTTCGTTGCGATTGGATTTGATTGTGTTGCACGACAGTTTGATTGCGTTGCACCGAATGGGAAAAGCGGACTCTCTGTTGTGGGGAGTCCGCTTTTCATTCAGAATCTGAAGGCTTTTCGCTGGATGGCGAGGGAGCCGATGATGTAGGCGAGCAGGGACAGGACGACGGGGATCGTGACTGTGTGGACGCCGAGTAGATTGCCGTATGCCGCGTTGTAGAAGTGGATCGCGATGTAGCTGGCGATGCCGGTGATCATGCTGAGTATGGCTCCGTATTTGTTGCCGTATTTCCAGTAGAGTCCGAGGACGACTGGCCAGATGAAGGCGGCTTCGAGTCCTCCGAACGCGAACAGGTTCAGGAAGATGAGCAGGTCGGGCGGCTGGATGGCGAGAAGGAAGACTATGATTCCCAGGATGCCGGTGACGCCGAAGCTCAGTTGTTTGACGCGTTTTTCGCTTGCTTCCGGTTTGATGAAGTTCAGGTAGACGTCTTTGACGATCGCTGAGCTGACGAGCAGCAACAGCGAGTCGACGGTCGACATGATGGCCGCCATCGGTGCCGCGAGGACGATGCCCGCTAGCCACGGGGGCAATACTTCGAGCGCGATTAACGGAATGACCTTATCCCCTACGTCGATGCCCGGCATGACGGGGCGCGCGAAGACGCCGATCAGGTGCATGTTGAGCATGATGAATCCTGTGACAATCGTGCCGATGACGAGTGCCCGGTGCATGGCGCGGGAGCTTTTGTAGCTCATGGCGCGGACGGCCATTTGCGGGAGGCCGACGACGCCGACGCCGACGAGTATCCAAAAGGAGGATACGTATGCGGCGGTGTGGGTCCCGTCTGCCCCGAATGGCGTGACAAGTCTCGGGTTTTCATTTAGTAAATCCTGCATGATTGCCGGAACTCCCCCGCCCGCGATGATGACCCCGATGAGCAGGATGAGCGTCCCGATGACCATGATGGCTCCTTGGACGGCGTCGGTCAGTGCGACGGCGCGAAATCCGCCGATCGTCACATAGACGAGGACGGAAATCGCGAAGATGAAGAGCGCCGACGTGTACTGCAGGCCGGTGAGCGATTCGATGAGCCGTCCCCCGCCTACCCATTGCGCAGTCATGGCGGAGAATAGGAAAATGATGATGGCGATGGCTGATAGAATCGCGACAGCCGGGCTGTTGTAGCGCGCTTTCAGGAAGTCGATCATTGTGACGGCGTTGTATTTGCGGCCGAGGATGGCGAATTTCTTCCCGAGGATTAGCAGGACGAAATAGCCGGTGACGACTTGGGTCATGGCGAGCAGGATCCAGCCGAAACCGACTGTGTAGGCGGTTCCGGGTCCCCCGAGGAAGCTCGATGCGCTGCCGTATGTGGCGACCATTGTCATGGCGAGAACGAAGCCGCCGAGTTCGCGCCCTCCGAGGAAGTATTCTTGGAGGAATCCGCCGGTTGAGCTCATCTGTTTTGACGCGATGTAGCCGACCGCGAAGATCGCGACGAGGAAGATGACGAGCGGGATGATGACTTGGATGTTCATGGCTTCTGGGATTCCTCCTCTGTTGTGTATTCCGCGTCGAGCGGGACCTCTTTTAAGACAAATTTGGTGATGATGATGACGATGACGCACATTAGAATAAAGCCGACGACGCAGCTGTAGAAGAACCAGTCGGGCAGGCCGAGGATGTATGTATATTCTTCGGGAGGACGGGAGCCGAGTCCGTAGGCGAAGCCGTACCACCAGATGAAGTTGAAGATTGCGAGTGCGATGCCGATGAGTGCTTCTTTGTGCGCGATTTTGAAGCGCGGGTCGGGCTTGTACGTTTCTTGTTTTTTGGAGGACATTTCCGGTGCTCCTTTCGTTAAGTGTTCTTGAGGTTGATTATACAGGATTTCCTTGTTTTTGGGAGGGGTAATTGGAGATTGATAGATATTGGGAGGCCGCGGGGGGCGGTTATGCGTGAGTTTTGCGATTTATGCGTGGAAAATGGGAGTTATGCGTGATTCGGCGGAGTTATGCGGGATTGTGGGAGTCTATGGACTTCTGGGGGCGTTTATGCGTTTTTGAAGGAGTTTATGCGGATTTGGGGGTGAGCGCGAAGTTTCTTCTATTATAGGAGAGCTGTGAATCGCGCTGAATGGTTTTGACAAACCAAGGGGTTGGAAGTGAAGAACCCACGAATCAAGGGATCCGTGGGTTTTCGGGTTGCACTTTATTTCTTGGAGAAAAGGTGGACCCAGTAGGTTGTGCCGTCGCTGGTAGTCGCGTAGCCTGAGCCGATATTGGTGAACGTCGTGTTCATCATGTTCTTGTAATGGCCGGGCGATTTGATCCATCCATTGACTGCTTCCTTAGGCGTCCGATAGCCCTTGGCGATGTTCTCCCCATATGAGGTCCAAGTGTAATTGAATGTGGCCAGCATTTCCCCAACGGTGCCGTGGGTTGGGGATGTGTGGTCGAAATAGCCATGCTTGGCCATGTCTTCCGCTTTGATTTGGGCGATTTTGCTTAGCTCCAGGTCGTGTGAAAGCGCCTTGACGCCTTTGCCCGTTCTTTCTTTATTGACAAGATCGATAGTTTCAATGGCGTTCTCCGACACATCAATAACGGGTGGTAACGGCTCCGGTTTTGATTTATCCATATACATTTTTCGTTTGTTATCGTAATAAATTGTGCCAACTTCCCGTTTTGCGTCAAATTCAAGCGCACGGCCCGTGAAGGCTGAAAGTTGCGCACGGGTGACGATGCCATGCGGGTCGAAGTGGGATGCTGAAACGCCTTTTGAAATTTCCGTTTCAGCGAGCGTAATAATATAGCCATGCCAGTAATCCTTTGGTACATCTACGAATTGGACCTGGTGGTTATCATCGACGATCAACTTGAAACCTTCGACTAGGATTTTTGCCATTTGATTGCGTGTCAGAAAGGAATCCGGGTTGAATTTACTTGTGTTGGCGATGATTCCCTTCTCAGCGAGTGCAGCAATCTCGTTGTATGCGAAATGGGATGGCGGGACGTCTGTAAAGTTTGGTTTGAAGCCCGCAGAAGGGGTTAATTTCAATGCTTTTCCAATGATTTTCGCAGCCTGCCCGCGTGTCACAGGCTGTCCCGGTTTAAAACTGCCATCCCTGTACCCGTCAATGATGCCTTTCGTAGAAAGTTCCTCAATCTGAGGGGAGGCCCAATAAGTCGGCGGAACGTCCTTGAACGTGGCAGCAAATGCAGAAATGGATGATGCACTGACTAGCAGCACTGAAAACAGCAAGGTTGTTAGCCATTTTTTCATATCAAAATCACCTCATTCACTAGATTCCGAGAGTGTATGTATTGCTACTTTAACAGATGGATAGTTGAATAGCAAAAGTTGCGGGAATTGAAAGAAAGGTTGACGGATTTCTACTATTATAAGGGACCCGTTATGGACTTTTGTGGGCGGTTATGCGTGAGAAATGGGATTTATGCGGAGTTCGGCGAGTTTATGCGTGCAAAATTGGATTTATGCGTTTTTGGGTTTATTAACAGAAGAAAAACGCTCCGCGGTGGGAGCGCTTTTTAGTGGGTTGGCGATTTATCTTTCATTACTACATAATGCGCCGCTTTCCGTTCGCCGATGAGTTGGAGGCCCGATTTGGCGAGCAGGCCGCGGGCGACGTTGCGGTTGTTGAGCTGGGTGAAGTAGCGGAAGTCGCGGTTCGTCATTTTCGGTTTGATTAGCATGAACCAGTCTTGGACGGTTTGTTGGTGCTCCGTTTTTCCCGTGTGCCCGCATGATGGGCAGTTCCACTTTTCCCTCCCCCACTTCATGCCGAGGCGGTCGCATGCCGGGCAGATGACGCCGGGTGCGATGTCTGCGGGATTGATGTCGTACAGGTCCGCGAGTGGAAATGGATTATAGTCCTTGTGGTGTTCGAGTAAGGCGTGCGCCAAGTTGTAGATGGCGTGTCCGTCGAGAATGTGTTCATTCACGGGCAGCGACCGGAAATGGGAGGGTGCTTCGTATGTGAACATCGTTTTCATTTCAGGCGACGGGTGTTCGATGGCGAGTTCGTTGGTGTGTGCGAATGTGAGGATGCCTTCGATGGGGATTTGGATGCCTCGATTGTCGAGCCAGTTTTTCAGCAGGTGGATTTTCCGGTCGATTTCGGTGTACGGGTTGCGCATCGGTTTGCGGTCGCCGTTTTGGAAGATTCGAATGAATTGAGTCGGGTTCGCTTTGATGACCGTTTTGTCTTTGTGGTTTTTCACTTCGACGATGGTGATCGATGATGGCGTGATGACGAGCGAGTCGATTTGGAAATAGGCGCCGGCGTGCTGCAAGTAGAGGTCGTGGAGTATGGCGTGCGGGTAGTCCGGCTGGAATTCATTGATGTGGGCGTCGTATTCGAGTTCACCGTTGTATCCTGCTTGGCAGATGAGCAGTTTTTTTTGGACGGCGTGCTTTTTATCGTTATTGTTGGGCAGGCGTTTGTCTAATGAAATGAGTGCTTTCAGTTCGTTTGGCATTGTCCGTTTTTTACAGATCAAATTGTTATCACCTCATAATTAGTTTAGCTTGCGAGGCGTGCGAATGGAATGCTTTTGGGCAAGATTGCATTTTGGGCCGTTTATGGGGTTTAAAATTGAGTTTTAAGGGAATTTCGGCGGTTAAAAATGAATTTTGCTAGTTTGGGAGTGTGTGATTGGTAGAGTTTATGCGTGAAAGTTGGAAGTTATGAGCGTGGATGGAGATTTTATGATCACTTGTAGACATTTATGGACGCTTCACAGGATTTATGATCACCTGGAGAGACTTATGAGCGCGGGAGGCTACTTGCTGGATGATTTTCCACTCGCGCTTAATGCTTTTGACAAATAAGGGTTTGATCGTAGGCGTTATGCGTGATTGGGAGCATTTATGCGTATCTAGAGCGGTTTATGCGTGAGTTGCTGGATTTATGCGTATATGTGGCAATTTATGCGTTTCTGGAGACGTTTATGCGTGTTTCATTAAAAAAACCGCCAGGCCGGCGGTTTACTGGGTGCAGTATTGGTAGATGGCGGCGGTGGCGAGGCAGTCTCCGATTGCGTCGTGGGCGTCGTGTTCGAGTTGGAGGTGCTTGGCTAGTGTGCCGAGTTTGTGGTTCGGCGTTTCCGTGATGGCTTTGCGTGCAAGTTTGACTGTGTCGATGACGGTGTATTCGGGAATCCGGATGCCCTCGATGTTGTCGAGGGCGTAGAGGAAGCCCATGTCGAAGCTGGCGTTGTGGGCGATGATCGGCAGGTCGCCGATGAATTCCAGAAGATCGTCGATTTTCTGTTCGATGGTCGGTGCATATTGAACCATTTCGTTCGTGATGCCGGTGAGTCGTGTGATGGTGGCCGGGATATGCCGCTCGGGATTGATGAACGAATTGAGGACTTCGACGCGCTCGTGGTTGATGTATTTGAGAGCGCCGATTTGGATGATGCGATCAGCGCCTGCACGGAAGCCTGTTGTTTCGAAGTCGAGGACGATGTAATCTGTGACACGCCTTGTTGTCGTTTTGTATTTCCGGATCCGGGAAGCGCGGCGGGCGCCCCAATTCTGGATGTCCGTTTTTGTTTGCAACAGCTGAGCGGCTTTGTGGTTCGGGCTCATCTTGGATGCACATCCTTTTTCTCGTTTGTTTCAATTCTCTTACTATATTACACCTTTTTTAAACTTTTAAACTATGAATAGGTTTATTCATCCAAAAAAGCGTTGCAAAGTGGTTGCCGGCATGCTAATATTGTTTCTTTTCGACTAATTTTACGTAAGAAAGCTAACAATATGTAGGTGGATGAGAGGGGTTTATATATGGAAGAAACGGTTGAACCGAAGAAATATGAGTTTTTGGCGGATGATCCGAATGTGAAAGTCATGCCGATCATGCTTTCACTCATCATCGGTGCTTTTTTTGCTATTTTGAATGAAACATTGTTGAATATCGCGCTGATTACGTTAATGGATGAGTTTTCAATCACGTTGCCAACGGTGCAATGGATGGCGACGGGCTTCATGTTGGTGATGGCAATTGTCATTCCGATTTCCGCATTGCTCTTGCAATGGTTCACGACGCGGCAATTGTTTATCGGAACGATGGCCGTCTTCACGATTGGTACCATTGTCAGTGCTTCCGCGCCGACATTTTCAATCCTGCTTGTCGGGCGGTTGATCCAAGCAGTCGGGACCGGTTTGCTGATGCCGATCATTTTCAATGTGTTCTTATTGATTTACCCGCCTGAACGCCGCGGGAAAGTGATGGGAGTGATTGGTCTTGTCATCATGTTTGCACCTGCGATCGGTCCAACGCTTTCAGGCGTGATCGTTGAATATCTCGGATGGCGTTATTTATTCATCGTTGTCATTCCGTTTGCGTTGTTTTCGATTGCATTCGCAGCCAAGCATTTGATGAATGTGGGTGAAGTGACGAAGCCTAAGATTGATGTTATTTCATTAGTCTTTTCGACGATCGGCTTCGGAGGGATCGTTTACGGGTTTAGCGCAGCAGGGCAAAGTACGGATGGATTTTTAAGTACGAATGTGTTGATTGCCATCGTTGTCGGTGTTGTCGGCGTCTTTCTATTTGTGATGCGGCAATTGAAGCTGGATGAGCCGATCATGGATTTGCGGGTGTTCCGCTATCCGATGTACACGCATGCGGTCGTCCTGTTTTTGATCATCATTATGGCGATGTTCGCTTCTGAAATCATTTTGCCGGTCTATATGCAGGGGCCATTGGCATTGACTGCCGCCACAGCTGGCTTGGTCTTGTTGCCGGGAAGTTTGTTGAACGGGGTGATGTCGCCGTTCATGGGGCATCTGTTTGATAAATTCGGGCCGCGCGTCTTGATGATTCCGGCAACGATTGTGTTGAGTGGGAAGATGTTCATGATGAGCCGGCTGACGGTCGACACGCCCGTTTGGGTCGTTGTTCTCGGATATATTTTGATCATGCTGACGGTGTCGGCGATCATGATGCCTGCGGAGACGAATGGCTTGAACCAGTTGCCGAAGCGGTTGTATCCGCATGGAACTGCGGTCATGTCAACGCTGCAGCCGGTCGGCGGAGCGATTGGCGTTTCCGTCTTCATCAGCATTTTGAATGCAAGGCAGCTGACATTTTTGGAAGCTTCCGCCACTCCGGGTAATCCGGCTACGGTTGACCTTGCGATGGTGGCGGGTGTTGAACTTGTCTACTTTATCGCTTTTGCGATGTCTATCGTTGCGGTGATTTTAGCATTCTTTGTTTATCGGGCGAAGCCGGTGGACGAGGAGCCGGTAGAGGAGAAGATCACTTGATCACATTTGCGAGCACAGGCGGCGATTTTATGAGCGTAGAACTGGATTTACGAGCACAAGTCGGAATTTACGAGCGCAGACGGCGATTTACGAGCGCGGGAGACGTTTTAATTGTAGAATCTTTTCGTCGTGCCTACTGCTTTTGACAAATTGAGGGGTTCGTTCTAGGCGTTATGCGTAGGTTTTGGGATTTATGCGCTTCTGAACGGATTTATGCGTGAATTGGAAAGTTTATGCGCCGTTGAGGGCGGTTATGCGCAATTAGATGAATTTATGCGTGTTTAAAGTGAAAACAGCCTTTCCGGAAAAACCCGGAAAGGCTGTTTTTTGTGTTAGTTGACAGCTACGAAGCTGCCGCCGCTGTTTGTTGTGAAGTTGACTGTGCCGTTTTTAACGTTAGCTTTTTTACTGACTTCTTTAGTTGTATTTGCATCGATTACACTGACTTGTTTGCTGCTTGTGTTAACTGGCATAACGACATTAATCGAATTAGCCAGACGCGTCAATTGTTGTTTCGCTTCCCCGGTTCCGTTCCAGAATGTGATCGTGTAGATGTCGGATACGGCGTTGGGTGCCGATGCGGCATTACTTGCCACTGAAATCGTGATGTCGCCATTCAAAGCCTTCCAAATGTTTTTATGCGGCGTGAAGACTGCGCCATCTTTTTGGATGACAACGTCTTTCTTTGAATTGACGATTGCTTTCAGGATAGAAGCACTGATTTCGATGTCGACTTCACCTTGCATCTTAGATGCATCCAGAACGATAGTACCGCCGGATTGTGAAATCAATTCTTCCGTAACGACGAAGCTGTTGTCCGGTTCAGGCTCAACTTGGTCGCCAGCGTTGTAGATGATCGCTTCGGCTTTATTGCCTGCAGCGTCTTCATATTTCACTTTGACCGAGTTTTCTTTTTTGTTCAGTTCAGAAAGGTCGAATGTGAATGTGCCGTCCTGCTCCAGGTTGACAGGGCCGGATGCGACAACTTCTTCACCTTTCAATACTTCATAAGATGCTTTCAGTTTTGTGTTGATATCGTAGCCGAGGCCGTAGAACACCAATTCCTCTTGGTAACCGATATAGGCATCATCGATTTGACCTGTTGCTGTTGTACCTTCGACTGCCCCTTCAATCGTACCCGCTGTGGATTTAACAACAACCGGTCCGACGTAGTCACCAATGATCGGCGGGTTGCCGGATTTTGTCATTGCTGTGTAGTCGATCGTGTAGAGACCGTCCGGGATGGTTGCTGCGCCAGAGCCGCCCCACGGGTTGTATTGTCCTTTGATCGCTAACTGGTATGAGCCAGCAGGTAGTGAAGAGCCCGCGTGCAGGTAGCCGATGTAGCCGTCTCCATATGCCCCGCCTTCAGGGTCCATGATGTCCCAAAGCTCTACGTAGTTCGTAGTGACGTCGCCCGTGATTGTGAAGTAGAGCGTTGCTTCGTCCTTCACACCGTCGCCATTGAAGCTCAAGTCTGTTTCTGTGATTCTCATGTCTTTCAATTCGGTTACCTTTGCTCCGCTGAAATCAGCTGCGAATGGCAATGAAGCTACTGTGCTTCCACCTTCGATGTTGATGTAGCCGAGGATTTCAGATCCAACCGGCGTATTCGCATTTTGGGAAGCTGTCAATGTAACGTTGAGCAACTGCTCGCCGGCTAGTGTGAATGTCGGCTTGTCAATCGTGACTTTCGCATCCGCGAAGCCTTTTGTCACTTGGACAGTTGCATTGTATGTGCCGCCGTTGCCATTCATATTTTTGACGAGAATCTGTTTTTGAACTGTGATATTTCCATCTTTAAGGGATTGAGGACCGAATGTCACTGTCCCTTTTTTGTTTTCGACTGTTTGTCCGTCATTATTTGCGGTGTCGAGTGCATATGCAAGGATTTCAGGGTGCGCTGCAGCATAAGCTTGTACGCGGCCTGCCCCTTGTGCGAATACGTCGTACTTGCCAGTGTCAAGTACCTTCGCTGTATTGGAAAGTGCGACCTTTACGTCAAAGGCATCCCAACTCGGATTCGCTTGCTTCACGAGCGCCGCGATTCCCGCAATATGTGGTGTTGCCATGGAAGTACCTGTTTTACGTGTGAAGGCGTGTTCGTAGGTAGCTTCCGGGAAATCTGCTTTGTACATCGGGATTGTGGACATGATGTTCGTTCCCGGTGCTGTGACGTCAGGCTTGATGTCGAAGTTTGGTGTTGATGGTCCGCGTGAGCTGGAGTTGTTCACTTCGTCGCCTGCTGTCATTGTTTTGTCGAAATTGCCAAATGAAATTGTTCCTTCTGCCTGTGCAAGTGCTGCACGGATTGCATCGCCGTCCGTCTGGGACATGTCGAATGTCGGAATGAATTCGAATGCGTCGCCTAGGAATGTGCCAGATGCGCCCGGTGCACCAGTTCCTCCAGCAAAGTTGTGGACGATGATCGCGATTGCGCCGTTGTCTTTTGCGGCAGCGATTTTGTCGACGAATGGAATTTCACCGCGAGAAACGAGTACGACTTTGCCGTTGACGTCAAGTCCAGCGTAATCTTTCGCTGCGCCGATGCCAGGGACTGCGACGAGGCTGTATTCGCCGTCAAGTTGAGAGGCGAGGTCTGCGCCGTAAGTTGTGCCCATCAGGTTGAGCTTTTTCGATAGGTTGTAGCTGCCGGCGTTGATGTTGATGTCGCCGAAGTAGTGCGCTTCAGGGTTTGTCGTGTTTCCGACTGCGATGCCAAGGCGGGATGTGGCTGGTGTGCCCATTGTTCCGCGGTTCGGGCCGGAGTTACCCGTTGCGATTACTGAGATTGTGCCTGCAAGCATGGCGTTGTTGATGGCGAATGATCCAGCGTCCGTTTCAGTGTTGGAGCCGCCGCCTAGTGATAGGTTGATGACGTCCATTTCTTGTTGGACTGAGTAGTCGATTGCTGCGACGATGCCGGATGTTGCACCGCTGCCGTATGCGCCAAGTACGCGGTATGCGTATAGGTCGACTTTCGGTGCGATCCCTTTAATGCCGTATTCGTTGTTACCGATTGCAGCGATTGTTCCTGCGACATGTGTGCCGTGGGATGTATAGAATGCGCTACCGTTAGCGCTGAATTCCGGTACGTTTGCCGGGCGTTCTACTGGCGACGTTTCAGATGCATCGTCATCCGCCCGTGGTTTTGTGTAGTTGCTGCTGTGCGGAATGAAGTTTTTACCGCCTTTATAGATGCCTTGGAAGTCCGGATGATCTGCGTCGATTCCTGTGTCAAGGACTGCGACTTTGATGCCTTGGCCTTCATAGCCTTCCGCCCAGAGTGCTTTGATTCCGAGGAAACCAATGCTTGTGTCCATTGCTGGTCCGACTTGTCCATCATTGACTTTCTTTTGTAGATCCGATTCGGACTGGGCCGGTTTTTTCGAGCCGTTCGAGTTGTCGTCTTCAAATGCATAGACGATTGTGTCTGGCTCGACAAGTGTGACGCCGTTCACTTCAAGGAGTTTAGGAAGGTCATCTGCTTTGACGGTTCCTGACATTCCGTTTAGGACGGTGTCATAGCTGAAGCCTTCGCTGAATTGGATGCCTTTGATGACCATTTCCTTTTTAGCGGCAGCTTGCTGGTTTCGAACTTTTTGTTTCGTTTGATTCGCTTGCGCTTTTGAGAATCCTTTGCCTTGCAGCTTGTGGATTCCTTTTTGGAGTCCCACTGATTTTTCCGATAGGTGGATGATGACTGGGACTTGTTGGTTCCCTTTTACGTTTTGGAGTTCCTCATGCAGTTTCGCTTCGCCCCCGATTAGGTTGAGCTGTTCGGCGATGGCAGCTTTTTGCTGCATGATCCTTTCATCTTGAAGTTGCTCTTTGAACGCTTTGAATGCTTTTTCTGTTTGTTCAGCCTCTGCGGCGGAAGCCGAGAATGGCGTGAGCATGGATAGCACGAGGATGAATGCTAACAATGTGCTGAACAGTTTGGTGAGATTATGATTCTTCAAAATGACTATTCCCCCTTAAGTAGTTTGGTAGATTGCCATTTCAAGATAGCATAGCGAGATTTGTTTGAAAATAGCGATTGGTATAGGGAATAGTGATATTTCAGAAAAATCGTTCAAAGGATATGGGTGATTCTGGATGTGGATAGTGCAGAAGATTTATGGGTGATGTTGGAAGCGTGAGGATTTAGCTAAGTTGCTTGTTTAGGTTATTTGTTATGGGATTTTGGAAGTTTTCTGGTTATCTATTGGATAAAGCGATTCATGCTACGGTAGTTATGCCTGGATTTCTGCGTTTATGCGTGTGTAGCGGGATTTATGCGCGAGTTTGCCGATTTATGCGTGGATTTTGCGATTTATGCGTATCTGTAGCGGGTTATGCGTGGATTTCGCGTATTATGCGCGGATTCGATGATTTATGCGTAAGTTCTCGTTGAAGCGGCAAGAGTTCTCGTTTACCTACGAAAGTTGTCGCGCTGAATGCTTTTGACCAATTAAGGGTTTCATTTAGAGCTTTGGGTCGCGGAGGAAGTTTTGGACGACGTGATGATCGGGTTCATATGTCTTGAAGTTGTAGCCTTCTTTTTGCAGCCATTCTATGATTTTGGGAAGGGCGATTGTTGTTTGGCTCCGGTCATGCAGGAGGATGATGATGTCCTTGTCGCCGGATTTCACCGCTTTTTTGACGCCGTCTTGGACATTTTTCACGATTTGGCCCGCTTGTTTGTCTGTGTAGCGCCAGTCGTTGGAGTCAACGTCCCAATCCCACATTTTATAGCCGCGGGCGATGAGGCTTTTTTGCATGCCTGGCGTGACGAGCGGCTTGCTGCCGTACGGAACGCGCACGAGTTTCGATGATTTCCCTGTCAGCTTCTCAATCATCTGTGCTCCGCCAGCCATTTCGGCAATGAATGACTCTGTCGAATTATAGACGAGCGCCTTGTCGTGGGTCATGCTGTGCGATCCGATGTAATGGCCGCTTTTCGATACGGTCTTGACGATATCCCCGTTGTGCTTCATTTGATTACCGAGGAAAAAGAATGTGGCAGGCACTTTGTATTTTTCGAGCGTCGCGTGATTGATTAACGTGAATTTATTCGGACCGTCATCGAACGTCAAGTAGACGGTCGGTTTTTTTGTAGTAGCCATTTCCTTTTTCTTTATATATTCCTTGATGACCCCTTCAAAATCCGCATGGCTAAGATGAGGATATGTGTCTCTATAAATCCGCAATGTTAGGTATTCCGGAAAATAATCAAGCTTGAATTCAAATTGGTCGGCCAAATACGTAAGACTGATAAGCACTACGCCGAACTCATCAATAATAAGCGGATTTCCTGTTTGTGCCGCTTCCGATGCGGCAGGCATGGAAAGTACAATTTCCTTCCCGTACTTAGTTAATTTTAGTACCCCTTTTTCCTCCGTGACGTCAATGTATAAGTATTTTGTAATTTCTTTGAAATGCACCTTTGTGTCACCGTCGATTACAGTGATGTACTCGATCGGCAGCATCTTGTCATGGAGACCGATATAACGCTGCGCATCATCTTTCGCCGCTGCCTCCTTCATCCCAAGTATGAAGGAGATTACTATGATCGCTATTACAATTCCTTTTTTCAAGTTTACCTTCTCCATTTCTATTATGAATTGCATTGTTTAATTCTATTAATGGAGAAGGGAAAGTAGAATAGGATTTGATTGGCCAACTGTGCGATATGAAGTTAGACATAAAAAAACCGCCCTTGGGCGGTTTTTTCATTGGTGTCTATTCCACAAATCCGTATTTCACGTAATTCTTCCAGCCGAATGTTCTCCAGTCGCTTTTCGATGGGAGTTCCAGCGGGAAAGGCAGGAAGGCATTGGATTGTTCATACTCGTCGATATTCCGGTCATAGATGGCGACGTCGCCGGTCGTCAAGCCATCCGCGATGACGGCGCGGTTGTCCGTGATGAATGGGACTTTGACGGCGGTTTTGGAGATGCGGCCATGGTCGTCCAACTTCCATGCAAAGGCGCTATCTTTAACGTACGCTTCAAGCCAGTGAATTTTCATGGAGACTGCATCCGCTTCGTTCACGATGATCGATGCGTTGACGTTTGCGCCGAACGGCAGATTGTTCAGCTCTTCGGTAGGCTTGATTGTAATTTCATATAGGTCGAGCGGATTGTTGCGTTCTTTCGGATCCAGCTTTTCGTATGCTTCGCTCCATCTGCTATCGGTCGCCGGCACTTCGGAAATGGAGTGGACTGTTCCTTCGATGACCGTCTCCAAAGAATTTTCCTGGATGCGGACGGGATCGCCTGCTTCGATTTTCTGCCATTCTTCGAGTTGTACGTACGTCGTGACAAGTTTCATATTGCTATAGATATCAGCGGCGAGCGTAAAGCCGTGCTTGTGCACTTTTGAAACCGTTCCGTCAATCGGGCTGATGAGTGCCGGACGGGTGGCGTCCTGGGCGAGCTGCGTTTGGACGACAGCGAGTTTCCTGTCGATTTCCGACAGTTCACGCTCGGCCTCGGCGATGGCTTGGGCGAATGCGCCGTCTTGATGGACATCGACTTGGACGTCGACCGTCAATTCGACATCGGAGTCGCCCGGTGTCTCGGTCGTATTCACATGAGATGTGTTGTTGCGGCTGCTGCTCCTATCTGATTCAAGGTTTTCAATAGTTGATTCGATTGCATTCTGTTGTTCAAGGAGGCCTTCTTCTTCCGCCTTCCATGCCGCGAGTTGTTTCTCTGCTCGTTCGGTTTGCAGCAACGCGATTTCATCCCCGACCTGGACTGGATCGCCTTCCTTTACGAGCCATGAATCGATGGTTTCATCGTCGCCGACGTAGACGGTGAAGACGTCTTCAGGCGTGAGGAGCCCTTCTTTTGGGATTTCCTCTTCATAATGTCCCGGAGTCATGCGCTCGTACTTATGGACATACAATGATTGTGAGACCGTGCTTTTTTTCGAGTACAGCAGGTGGACGTTCACGGCGATGAACAGGCTGATGATGATGGCGACGGTGATGCTTAATCGTTTATTCATCTAGAAGCCACCTCCAAATAGTGAATTGAGGATGGAATCGAACGGGATATACGCGACTGCCGCCGTGATGAGGGCCATTGCGACATGCAGACCGATCAATATCCACAGATACTCCCGCCATCTGCCGTCCACGAGGAATCCTCGGATGAAACGGTATTGCAATGTGATGATGAGTGCGCTAGTGATCGTCAATTGGTTCATGAAAAGGATCAAAAACCAGTTTTCCATGACTGTGACGGCGAGCGGGCCGAATGATAGAAATGAAAGGCTTACCGTGGCGCCTTTTATTGCGAAGACGATGAAAAGCACCGTCTTTTCCAAGAGCAGCAAGCCGGTCATGAGTACTTGCAGCGGAACGAGCTGCCGGTATGGGATTTTAGTCAGCATCGACAAGATCCATGCGACACCGAAAATATGGAATGCTATGTATAGGATTGCCCATAAAATCGTGCCCGCAAGTGAGGCGTATCTGGCGATTATGTAGTCTGTCGTCGTCATTGTCGTCAGCAATGACGTGAATGCTTCTGTGCCCATTCCCCAAAATTCCCGGAGCGCGAAGAGGGCGATGCCTGCCAGGAAGATGAGGAGAAGCCTTCGATTGAAGTGTCGCATCGTTCCAGTTTGCAGCTGGGAGGCGAGTTCATTGGGCCTCGTCAAAAAGTGCCAAAATCGGTATTCAAAGAACAAGCGCGACCATCCTTTCTGCGGATATTTTTATTTGCTATATACTAACTGTATCAAATCTCGTGGATTATTCAATTTATAGTAGGTTATTTATGTATAAATATTGTAGAATTTGGCCAGTCTAGCTAGAAAAGTTCATTCCCTGAAACGCCTCATTTCCCGGGAAATCGACAAAGGAGCGGAGTTTGATGGATCAAGACGATAAATATCGATTTACTATTCAGGATTTCTTGTTCGGATTGACCGGTTCCACTGTTTTCGTCATTGCCCTGCATTTTTTTACGAGTTGATTGGATGAAAGAATTGAGCCCTTGTGTGAATAATGGAGCCTTTGATGGAATAATTGAGCCCTTGGGCAAATAATGGAGCCTTTGTGCGTTTCAAGTTACCAAACAAGCTATATATACCCTATTAATCTAGTCGTTAAAACTCCGAAATTAAAAACACTCATCGTTTGTCTGGACGATAAGTGTTTTTTCATGATTTGTTTTTCAATGTTAGTGCATTCCTTCCGTCAGTTGAGTGAATAAGCTACGGTTGTTTGTTTCGAGTGCGTAGTCGATCATGCGCAGGCGGTTGTCAGCTTCGATTTCCTTCAGGAGCTCCGCCGCTTCCTGGACGATGTCTTCGGGCATCTCCAATTCCAGGTTCAACGTCCCTTCGAGGATCGATGCCAGATGCAGATGAAGATCCGAGATGAGAAGCAGTTGGTAGAGCGGCAACCGGATGAATCGGCTGCCCCGCTGGAAGACGAACACTTCGCCGAGATTTTCGACTTGCAGACTTTTTACATTGACGACAATTTCCTTTCCTTCAGAAGGAACAAATTGGTACACTTCACCGCCTTTGATTATCGAGAAATATTGATAGGCAAACACGAGACGCAGACGGAAGTCCTCTTGGCTTGTGAAAAAAGGCGTCATACGCTGAACTGAAAGCATGTTCATCCCTCCATCATTGAATATTCCGATTATTATTATTCTATCATAGTTGACGATGTTTTGTGAATGATTTGTTTTCTATAGTATTCAATTGCGTTTGGATTGATGATTCATCTTATTCGGTCTCATGATGAAGTGGTTTTCCACAGGTTCGAACGGGATTTTCCTTGCCAGCAGCTGTTTGATGAATTTACTTTCCTTGTCGTTGAATAGTGTCACTTCATCGGATCGATAATTGACGACAATCGCTTGGGCGTCGGGCTCGGGCGCCATGAACGTTTCCGCCGCTATGAATCCCCCGCCGTTGCCGTCTTCGGCAAAGATATGGTCGATCGATGTATAGTCTGCCAATAATAGATTGCGTTTTTCGTAAACTCTCGGAATATGTAGTAGTAACGTTTCCAATTCGGTTCCCCCTTCAACAGATTTTATGTTTGCTTGTTTCTTTACTATAAATGATATCATTTACGATTATGGCTTAGAAGCCTTATAATAAAGGGAATGCTTTAATTTAGGGAGTGAGCGGCTGATGCATATGTCAGTGGAACGATTTTCGTATTTGCATGAGCATGAAATAGATGATTGGATGAATCGGATCAAGCATTCGTTCCGTCCGGATGTGCAGGCGGAGTCCGAACAGATCCGGAAGGCGGTTTCGCTTGTCCGAAAAGGCGCGTTCCAAGGCTTCCGTTTTTTACAGGGTGTGACGACCCTTGTGGCGACATTGGCTGATGAAGGCGAGCAGACGGTGAAGCTTGCTCCTTCGGTATCGTTCAGGGATTGCACATGCGGCGAAGGGGAATGGTGCGTCCATAAGATTGCAGTCGTCTTCCAGCTTTATTCACAGTTCCATTCATTGACGGAATGGCTGCATGATTGGCAGCGGAGGGAGACGGAACAGATGGCGTTGACCGTTTCGGAACGGACGCCCGAAGCTTGGAATGACGTATTGTACAAGCTGACGAAACCTCTTCGGGAGATCGGGCGCGGCGACAATCCGAATGTGTTCATCCATGAAAGTTCATTGATGGATCAGAAAGTGATTCCGCTCTCCCCTTTCGAATGGGAATGGAAGCCGCTATTTGAACTGTTCTACCGGCTGCATCTGCTTGATGCCGGCTGGTCATTTGCGCACGAGCATCTTGAAGAGGCGAACCATTTCACGTACCGTCAATGGCAAGTGAAGATGTGGCTCAATGAACAGATCGAGAAGCTGCGTGATATCGGTAAGTCACTTGGCAAGAAGCCTAGATTGTTCGAGACGGATGCGTTTTACACGGCGCTGAAATCGCAAGTCCGGGAGTTTGCCTTGCGGAATGAAGGGCTTTTTGAAATCCGCCTTGAAATCTACGCGAGCATGTGGGAGTTCCTGTACAAAGACACGGCCGCACAGGAGAAGGAACTCGCCCGCCTCCTGGACGACGATTCAGTCGATGCTTCGTTTTTCGCTGCTTACTTCAATTTGACGAAGGGCGATGAAGAGACGCTGGCGAAAATTGCGGAGCGTGCGGGCGGCGAACTCGTCGGCCATTGGTTGCCGCTGGCGGATCTTGCCGCTGAGATGGAAGATGCCGGTTCCCTTGCTGTCATCATGGATACGATTTTTCCGCATATCGGCGCGTTTTTTGAACGGATTTCGTTTTCGACTGACCGATATCATTTCATCCGGAAGATCGACGGTTTGCTTGAAGAGGCGGATTTTCCTGAAAAGCGCCGCGAAGAACTGTTCATGATCTACGGGGAAGACGGCGTCAGCGCGTTCGGCGATTTCCTCATCGAGCGGGAGCGGTTCGCCGAATGGGCGGCGCTCATGCACCGGTTCAATATTCCGTATGACGGGCTTGAGCCGGATACGTTGAAGTTCGTCCTCGCAAATGACCCGGCTTCCGTCATGCCGTTGCTCCATACGTATGCGATGCGGTTCATCCAGGAGAAGAACCGCCATAGCTACCGCCGCGCCGTCCGGTTGTTCAAAAATATGAAGGCGGGCGCGAAAAAGAGCGGCAAGGTCGATTTCTGGAACCGGTATATCGACACGGTTCGCGAGCAGTACAGACGGCTGCGCGCCTTGTCGGAAGAAATGGAAAAGGGGAATTTGAATTTATGACGAAAATGGATACGTTGAATCTCCTTTTCCAATTGTCGATCTGGAGGAGCGAAGAGGGGCTTTATGAGGTAACCGCGACGGATTCCTCCGGGCGTGCGATTGCCCCCGACAGGCTCTCTTCGTTCCTGTTCTTCAATAATGAGCAGGCGTTGTACGGTTTGTTGCCGGCGACGGATGATGAGGTCGTCTATTTAAATACGAATGAATTCCTTCAAGTGTTTGCGGGCAAGACGCATCCTTTCGCATCGTTCGAGGGACAAACGACGAATGACGAGGCTCATTTGTCGGCGTTGCGGGAAGCCGCCCGTCTTTGGCATGAGCCCGATTTCTGGCAGCATGCGGAGCTGGACGCAGGGACGATCCGATTCGACGAGGAGAAAATCGGGATTTCTGCCCTTTCTTCGATGATTCTGCATGATGCGATTCGCGAAAAAATCAATGCTTCGGCAATGCAGCTCGATCAATTGCCGGCGCTGTTGCCGCATTTGCGCAAGTTCGGTTGGCCGGGCGATTCGGTTTCGACGATGCCGATCCGTGTCGCTTTCCGTCTGACGGAGCCGGATACGGATGGGGATACGGAGTGGCTGCTCGAGACGGTCATCGTAAGTGAACGCGGGGCGCAATGGACGCCCGCTGTCCGGAAGGCGAATGCGGAAATCGGTGATGCGCTGCCTGCGAAATGGAAGGAGTTCGCCGATGAAATCCGGGAGAAGCAGTCCGAGATGGTGTCTTTCCTCCGTTCGGTCGAGGCGGAGCCTGGGAATCGGTTTTTGTCGATGTCGATGACGGATCCGGAAGTGCGGATGTTCATTCAGGAAGATCTGCCCGTGTTCCAGTCATTCGGCTATCCTGTCATTTTGCCGGCTTGGCTGAAGTCGGTGACGGAGTCGAGGATGCGCGTCAGGACGAGTGCGAGTGTGCAGTCGTATCGGTCTGCGGCAGGTCTTGATGAAGTCCTGTCGTTCGATTGGAACTTTTCGCTTGCCGGGAAGGAGATCGATCAGGATTCGTTCCGGAAGTTGGTTGACGAGAACCGTGAGTTTATCCGATCGGGCGACGAGTGGTTCCATATAGACCCTGTTTGGCTGAAGCGGATCCGCGAGCTGATGGAGCAGGCGGACGCAGGCGAGTGGACGGTGAAGGATCTGCTGTTCCAAGAGATTCCCGACGAGATCATACAGGTTGACGATGATGATGAATCGGATGATCCCCTTCTGGCATTTTCGATGCAGCAATCGTTGCGCGAATACGTCGAGATGGTTTCGAATAAGCAAGGACTTCCTGACGCCGGCATTCCGGACGGATTGAAGGCTGAGCTCCGTCCGTATCAGGTCGACGGGTATAATTGGCTCGTCTTCATGCGCGAGAATCATTTTGGCGCTTGTTTGGCGGACGATATGGGGCTCGGGAAGACGGTGCAGCTCATTTCGTATTTGTTGAATGTGCATGCGCGGCCGGAAACGGACTCCCCTTCGCTCATCATTTGCCCGACGAGTGTGCTCGGCAACTGGCAGAAGGAGCTGGAGCGATTTGCTCCTGGGCTTAACGTGCATACGCATTATGGTCCAACGCGTGCTCGGGATGAAGAGTTCGATGAGCTTGTGAAGATCCGCAAGCCGGATGTCATTTTGACGACGTACGGAACTGCGACGCAGGACGATGAGACGCTTAGTGGTACTGTTTTCGCGAGTATTACGCTGGATGAAGCGCAAAATATCAAAAACATGCAGACGAAGCAGTCGCGGGCAATCCGCAAATTGCATGGCGACCATCAGATTGCGTTGACGGGGACGCCGATCGAGAACCGGTTGTCCGAGCTGTGGGCGATTTTCGATTTCATTCATAAAGGGTATTTCGGGAGCTTCCGTACGTTCACCGAGCAGTTCATCGTGCCGATCGAGCGGGATGATTCGGAGCTTGAGAAACGGAAGCTGCGGGCGAAGATCCGTCCGTTCCTGCTCCGCCGAACGAAGAACGATCCCGATTTGCAGCTGAATTTGCCGAAGAAGCTCGAACAGAACGAGTATTGTCCGTTGACGACGGAGCAAGCCGCGCTCTATGAGAGTTTCATCGAGGATACGAAATTCAAGCTGGAGACGTTGACCGGATTTGAACGGAAAGGGCTTATTTTGAAGATGCTGAGCCGTTTGAAGCAGCTTTGCAATCACCCTTCGCTGTTTTTGAAGGAGCCGCATGCGCCTGCAGACCAGATGTTGGAGCGGTCTGTGAAGCTGAACCGGATCGTGTCGATGGCGGCGGACATCGCGTCGAATGGCGAACAGTGTTTGATTTTCACGCAGTATATCGGGATGGGTCAGTTGATCCGCCAATGTTTGAGCGAGCTGTATGATATCGATGTACCGTTCTTGTCAGGCAGCATGCCGAAGGGGCAGCGCGATCACTTGGTCGAGGCATTCCAGGCCGGTGAATTCCCGATTTTCATCCTGTCGTTGAAAGCTGGCGGCACCGGGTTGAATTTGACGGCTGCGAATCATGTGCTGCACGCGGACCGCTGGTGGAATCCCGCGGTCGAGAACCAGGCGACAGACCGGGCGTACCGGATCGGCCAGACGAAGTTCGTGCATGTCCATAAGTTTGTGACCGTTGGGACGATTGAAGAGAAGATTGATAAGATGCTTGTTGAGAAAGCGGCTTTATCCGCGGATTTAATTCAGTCGAGTCAATGGCTTACGGAGCTGTCCGATACGGAATTGGATGATCTTCTGTCATTTGAAAGATAGTTGCATGGCCTCGGTTCCTTTTGGGAGCCGGGGCTTTTTATGTCCGCTGTGCTTGGCGCCGTATATGTATAGGAATCACTTTTCTCGCGAGTTCTTTTTCCTCCAATTCATTGATTCGCTCGTTCATGCCCGCAATGATGCGAATGAGTTGCCCGACTTGCAGTTCCATGCGGATGAGTTGGTGTTCGAGTTTTTCCATTCATTAGCCCCCTTTCGTATTGGATTATGCGGCGGGAGATGGTCCCCGCCGCATGTTGTCGGCCTCGATCATCGGCCTATCGCAGCAAATGCTTACCCCGTTGGATATGGGAGGGCCCCCACCCTTCCATACCCGGCTTGCTTTTTTCTCCTTTATTTCTCACATAGATATTTTTTCATTTCACTATTCAATTTTTGTGTAGCCGAGCTTTCAGCGGTCCCCCTTTCCCCCTCTATTTCCTGTCCTATGTATCGTCCTTAAAGGTCAATAGATAGGCAGTCCCTCTTTTTCGTCCTGCGGCAGATGGAAGTTCGTGCTGACTTTTTCCTTTTCTGTCTCACTTTCATTGCCGCCGTTTTGTTGCACATTGTCCTCAGGCTCTCCGTACAAATTGTCGTTCGATCTGCGTTTTGTCGATAAGAACCGGATTTCTTCGCCAATCACTTCGGTGACGAAGACGCGACTTTTGTCTTCGCGTTCGTATGTCCGTGATTGGATTCGCCCGCCGACACCGATCAAAGATCCTTTTCCACAATGCTTCGCCGTGTTTTCCGCAACTTTTCCCCACGCAGTGCAAAGGATGAAGTCGGCGTCCACTTCGCCTTGCTGGTTTTTGAATTTGCGGTTCACGGCTAGGATGAAGCTCGTTTGCAGCCTTCCTTCAGATAGCCTTCGTAAAATCGGATCTTTTGTCATGCGTCCTACGAGTGCAACTTGGTTCACTTTTCCCCCTCCTTTCTTCCTGTGATGCCTTCATCATATGACGAATTGAAAATTGGCGCAAATCTTGAAAATCAGGTTTTGCTAGGGTTTCCAAGCTTGTTTTCCGTGTTTTGGATGAAGGAAGTCGATGTTATCGGGGGCTAGCAATTTTTCTTTTATTCACGATAATTTGAGCTTGGCTGTTTCTGAAGTTTTTTTCCGGTGTATGGTATACTTGATGCAAAAGTGAGCGGGGTGGCGCATGGTGAAGACATTTAAGATGATTTCGGTCGGTATATTGATAGATGATAAAATCCAGGACTTTCCGCTGGTCGACGGCATTATTATCAATCAGGAGAATAGCCACCGGATGTGGATTCTCGAGCTTTTCATCGATCAGGAGCATCAGGGGCTGTTTGAAGGCTGGAAGGAATCGGGCGAGTTATTGGAGGCGCGGGTCGTCATTTCCTATCCGGAAAATGAGCCGGCTGGATTCCGCGTGGCGGTCGATGCCGTGCAGCAGATCGGGGATCATATTTCGGTCTTGTTGAAGGGACGGCTGAAGCGTGCCCGCACGCAGTATGCAGAGCATTTGTTGGAGGAATTAATTACCGAAGGGCTGAGCGGCGAGGAGCTGCTAAAGCGTTTCGAGTCGGATATGCGCGAGCGTCCTCGTTTGAAGAAGGATCGCGAGGAATCGTGAGAAAAGCTGCCAGTAATGGGCGGCTTTTTTTGTTTGCTGGTGGGAAGAATGGACCCTTGAGCGGAAAGAATGACCTTGAGCTCGAAAGAACGGCCCCTTAGACACACGCTCTATAAAACAAGAAAAACCGCCGGGGGAGGCGGTTTTCTTATGGCTTGCGGTTAGCGGTTGATGCTCCGGTTACGATTGGTAGTGGTGCCGTTTGGAGTTGTTACGTTTTCATCAATAATGATTTCTTTGTTCGGTGCCGTTGTGTTGTCACCGTTCATGTCGCCGTTGATACGGTTGTTGTTGAGTCCGTTACGGCCATTATTGAGAACTCCGTTGTTTACACCGTTAGTCCGATCGATTCCGTGGTCGACGCCATCCATGTTCGGTCCTGCGCCGTTATTGACACGTGGAGTCACGTCTCGTTCAAGGTTTTGCATCGGCGTTTCGTTGTTTCTCGGTACGCCGTTGTTGTGGGTGGTACACGCCGTTAATGCAAGTCCGGAAACGAGTACGAACGGTATCGCTTTTTTGAACATGAAAATTCCCTCCTTTCCACAAGCCTCTATCATACAAATCGTATGATACTTGTAGGTTGGCTAAAAAGGAGGGAACTATCCATACTTTTTATTGTTCTTTTTCGAGTCGATCCTTGAGCAGGGTTTCGACGTAAACGGCTTCTGCTTTGCAGTCGTAAGTCAAGTGTGTGTCGAGTTTTTCCTGCATGATCTGGATATTGGCGATCTGCTCTTCGGACGGCGGCTCGGTAAGGATGCGCTGGATGACTTCATTGATTCGCTGGGCGAGGTCTTCGTGGAATTTCGGCTCCCTTTTCAAGTCTTCCGGAATTCGTGTATACCAAAGCGCTTTTGTCGTGATGTATTCGCGCCATGTATCGATGAAGTCTTCGATATCGTAGAGCTCTTCGTCCCATCCAATGTCCGCCATGTATTGTTCGAACGTTTGAGTGATGGAGCGAGTGATGCTGCTTTTTATATTTGGAGAAAGATCATTGTACATAATTGGTTGGAACCTCCCACTGTAAACACGCATGTGCTAAAAGTATCAATAAACACACTGCATTTTCCATTGTAGCTGACATTTTGCACGTTCGCAAATTAATTTGAAGCTTCTGCTACTGGTCCAAGTGCGAATGTGATTTCCGTTTCGCATGCAATTTCGCCGTCGACGGTCGCAACCGCTTTCCCTTTTCCGATGGAGCCCCGCATCCGTGTAATTTCCACTTCAAGTCTGAGTTGATCGCCGGGGACGACTTGGCGTTTGAACCTGCAGTTGTCGATGCCTGCAAAGAAGGCAAGGCGGCCGCGGTTTTCCTCTTTTTGAAGGATGGCAACGGCGCCGACCTGGGCAAGTGCTTCAACGATCAATACGCCCGGCATGACCGGATAGCCCGGAAAATGGCCGTTGAAGAAGTCTTCGTTGATGGTGACATTTTTCAGGCCGACGACCCGTTTCCCTTCTTCGATTTCTAGGATCCTATCGACCAATAGGAATGGATAGCGATGGGGAATAATTTCTTGAATCTGTTCTGCGTTTAGCATTTCCTTAATCCTCCCGACAATTTATGTATTCGAAAATAAATGAAAAGAGCCGTTACGACTCTTTCCCGTTTATGATATCGAGTATGTGTGTCCATGTCTCTTTTTTAAGCACATCGGCGGGCTGGCCATCTCCCATGATGCCGTAGCCGACAATGGCTCCAAGAATCGCGGCGCCCGCGATCAACAGTAGGACAAGCACGACCCGCAACCAGATGGGGAACATTCTGATTTGAACCCATATACGCCGCTTGCCGCTCGTTCCCTCTTCTTCGGACTTCTGCTTCTTCTGTTGGTTGCGTTCGACGCGCGAGGCGACGATTTGCCGTTCGGTTGCGTCTTTTTGTTTCATATGGTCCCATTGAGGGTGTTTCTGTTTTTCATCTGTCATATCGGATTCTCCCTAGCGCGGCTTATCGAATGTTATTGATCAAGCCTAACATCTGATCGGCAAGCGTGACCGTCCGCGCGTTGAATTGGTAAGAACGCTGGACATTGATCAGGTCTGTCATCTCTTTTTCGTAATTGACGTTGGATGCTTCGAGTTTCTGGTTTTCCATGCTGATGCGGTTCCGGTTGGCGCCGTTCATTTCCGTCAGGATGTCTCCGGCAGCGACTCCAAGGTCCGCCATATTGTTAGGCAGCGCCAATAAAGTCGAGGAAAGCCGGCTCATCAAGTTGGGACGCTCCAAAGTCGTGACGCCCATTTCGATTCGCTGAATGTTTCCGTTGTTATGCGTCAATTCGAGGACTCCGCCTGGAAGCATATTGTAATTTTTAACCGTATCGGCAAATGTGATCGGCTGTCCTGCGCTGTTCGCGACCGGATAGCCTTCCCCATTGACGAGCATCAGATTGCCGCCGTCAACAGGTGACACGTAAAAATTCCCAGCACGTGTATAAACCGTTTGCTCTCCGTCTTCCCCGGGCATGATAAGGTTGAAATATTGCTTCGGTTCGGTCAGAGCGAAATCGAGTTCGCGGCCGGTCATCTGCAAAGAGCCGACCGTCCAGTTCATTTTCGCCGGACCGAGCGCCGCACCTACGCCATATCGGATGCCCGTTGGGGATTGCCGCTGCGCCGTATCGGCTTTATCGTTGTTGAATTGTTGGTAAAGCAGTTCATGAAAATTGGCTTCACTCGATTTATACCCGTTTGTCGCCGAATTTGCAAGGTTATTCCCGATGATATCGAATTGGCTTTGCAATTGGTTCATTGTGTTTACTGCTGTCGTCATGGATCGTATCATTCGTTTCTGCCCCTTTCAAAACGCATCATCCGTTGACACGTCCAATTTCGTTCACTGCTTTTTCCATGCTCCGGTCATAGGCTTGAAGGATTTTTTGATTTGCTTCGAATGCACGGTATGCGGCTAGCATGTCCGTCATCGACTTCGCCGCGTCGACGTTGGAGCTTTCCAAATAGCCTTGTTGGAATGAATAACCGACTCCTGCAATCGTTTGCGCTTCAGGCAAGTTGCCGTTGCTGGCAAACAGGCCGTTCCCTTGCTTTAGGAGGGCGCCAGGCTGTTCCGCGAATGAAACACCTAGCGTCGCAACCGTCGCTCCGTCCTGCATAATATCTCCAGCATCCGTAATGCTGAAATCGTCATTTTGCAGTTGGATGCGCCGTCCGTTCGTATCGAGGATGTAATACCCCATCGGATTCGTCAAGAAGCCGGCCGCGTCGATTGTGAAATTCCCGTTTTTCGTATAAAGCTCATTTCCGTTTTCATTTTCAAGACGGAAGAAGACGGCTCCTTGTTCACCGGTTTCCGGGTTGATCGGCAAGTTACCGTCAAGCAGCGCGATATCCGTCGTCATGCCGGTTTCACGAAGTGATCCTTGCGTGAAAAGCGGCATCGTCTCTTGCATGTAGACACCCGTCGACAGCTCCCCGACTGGTTTGAGACCGTTCAGCTGGATGCCTTTCTGCGTCGGGATGCGTTGAGCATGCACGCTCGACATGAACATTTCCGGGAATGAACGGATGCTCGACTGTTCGGCTTTGAAGCCCGGTGTATTGGCGTTCGCGATATTGTTTGCCAGCATTTCCGTCCTGCGCTGCTGCGCGATCATGCCGGAGCCGACTGTGTAAAACCCACGGAACATAAGGCGACCTGCCTCCTTTCGTTACTTCGTTCTTCTATTTATTTCGGTTGTATTTGTGATTTATTTATTAATATCGTGCCGCTTTGCTAATATTTTCGAGAAGGATCCCCGTCCCGATCGCCACACAGCTGAGCGGATTGTCTGAAATGAAAACAGGGACTCTCAATTCCTCGGCGAGCAGCTGGTCGATTCCGTGCAATAAAGCGCCGCCACCTGTGAGGAAAACTCCTCTATCGATAATGTCCGCTGATAGCTCGGGCGGCGTTTTCTCCAATACGTTCTTTGCGGATTGGATAATCATGCTGACTGATTCGCTGAGCGCTTCCCGAATTTCTTCGGAGCCGATCGTGATGGTGCGCGGAAGTCCACTGACCATGTCGCGGCCGCGGATGTCCATCTGTTCTTTTCGGCCGCCAGGAAAGACGGTCGCGATCTCTTTCTTGATCGTTTCCGCCGTCCGCTCCCCGATGAGCAATTTATATTTTTTCTTGATGAATTGAATAATGTCATTGTCTAACATGTCGCCAGCCGCTTTGATCGATTCGGATGTGACGATATCGCCCATTGATAATACTGCGACATCAGTTGTGCCGCCGCCGATATCGATGACCATATTGCCGCTCGGCTGGAAGATGTCCATGCCGGCGCCGATCGCCGCGACTTTCGGTTCTTCTTCAAGATACACTTTTTTGCCGCCGGATTTCTCCGCCGCGTCCTGGATCGCTTTCTGCTCGACGTTTGTAATATTCGTCGGGCAGCAGACGAGGATCCGCGGTTTCGACAGGAATCCTTTGACATTCAATTTATTGATAAAGTGACGCAGCATCATTTCCGTTACGTCGAAATCGGCAATGACGCCGTCTTTCATCGGACGGATGGCAATGATATTGCCCGGCGTCCTTCCTACCATTTTACTCGCTTCTTCCCCAACCGCCAACACTTTGTTTGAATGTTTGTCGATTGCGACGACTGCAGGCTCGTTTAGAACGATGCCTTTCCCTTTTACGTGAATCAACACATTCGCAGTCCCTAGGTCGATTCCGATATCCTTTGCAAACATCAATCCCGTTTCCCCTTCCAGCTTCAGTTCGGACATAATCTCCTAACTATAGATTGTACCATAATGGCTCTTTGATGAACACAAATATTGACAGGTATTTTGCATTTTTTCATACAGGAATCCGGCGCATGGTGAATGGTGTCGAATGGAGGTTTTTTACAGGGGGTTTTGGGGAGTCTTTATTTTGCCAACTGTTTTTGTGTAGTTCTTTTTCATCGCAATCTAAAAGACAGGGGTAGATTCATTAAACATTTCCACCTCGGTTATTCGGTTTTTTCCGGCTGTCCGACTGGATTTTTTTGCATGCGAAAAGACAGGGTGTCCGCCTTCCTGCAAGGATGGTCGATGGGCCCCGTCTATTCCCGTCACGTGTTGCGGGCTTTCTTATTTTCATTCATCCATTTCATCCGTGTTGCTTCACCGCCTCTTAAATGTCTGACAGACTTATGATAGGCAAGTACTTTGGCGACCTCTTCAGACAGCTCCATGTCTACATTCGGAAGCCGCTCCGTTAAATCTTTATGGACCGTGCTTTTCGAATAGCCCGTCGATTTCGCCAGCGCCCGTACGGTAAGTCCAGTGTCCAGCAACATTTTGCCGAGGCGCACGCATCGCCTCCGAATTTGCTCGTGCACGCCCTCTTCCTTTCCTGTCAGCTCCGTTTCTTCCTTTATCCTATGCGGCGGACGGGACGGTTATGTCAAAGGGGGATTGGCGTGGTGGGGTTATTCTTTTTTATCCCGTGATTTCTGCTATGTCAATGTTATGATCTCAGGAAAAATCCCCTTCTATTCATGAAGACAGACTCGCGCAAAATGCCTTTGATAATTAAAAAAACCACTCTCGCAACGGAGAGTGGCTTGGTTCATTAGAATCCTAGCATTGATCGCGGGTTGATTGGGTTGCCGTCTTTGTGCACTTCGAAATGCAGGTGGGTGCCGGCTTTGGCGTTCCATTCGTTGCTTGTAGCTGTGCCGATGGATTGGCCTTGGACGACTTCATCGCCTTGTTTGACGAGGAGGCCGGTCAAGGAGCCGTAGAGTGTTGTCAGTCCGTTGGCGTGTTCGATTTTGACTTCAGCGCCTTTGAATTGATCGACAATGACTTCTGTGACTGTTCCGCTCATGGCAGCAAGTACTTCGAATGGTTGGCCTTCCATCGAGATCGAGACGCCTTTGTTTGTAACATACGTTTGATTGAAGACGAGTAGTGCGTTTTCACGGTCTTCTTCGCTAGCCTCTACATCATAGTAGTCTTGTATAATGGCCATGCTGTCAAGTTGGTCTTCGTTGAATGGGAATTTGAGTACTTCATTTGAAGCGTTTGTTTCAACTAGCGGCGGGGCGTTCGGATCTGTTGAACCGTCGGCAGCTTCGTTCGGACCCTTTTGGATCACGGCATTGTAGCCCCAAATCATGCCGACGAAGACAATCGCGATTCCCGCGTAGATGGCCGGCCAGAACCATCTATTCTTCTGACTCTTATTCTTCTGAGAAGGGGATTTCGGTTTTTCTTCTCGCATTATCATCACCTCACTTGCTATTGTTTGCAAGTGTTGGCGTTTTTAAACATTCAGATTCATCTACTTCAAACTTTTTTATTGTTGTCCCGGAATAATAGTAGGTCAGTATGTTTTCAGCGGTCCATCCTTTCTGGGCAAAGGCTTCGGCGCCGTATTGGCTCATGCCGACTCCATGCCCGTATCCCTTCGTTGTGATGAGGACGATCCCGTTTGTAACGTCGTAGGCGATGTTGAAGTCCGTAGAAGCTAGTCCGAGCGCTTCACGCATGTCCCGGCCGCTCATTTCGAAGCCCGTGGAGATGGCTTTTTGCACGCGCCCTGTTTGATTGCGGACGAGCTGAAGGCTTTTGAATCGGTCGGCTTTCCAGGTGGAACCAAGGGCTTCATTCCACTTCCTGATCGGCATTTCGATGCGCCTTTCCACTTCTGCGGCGACGACCTCTTCCCCCGGGCTTTCTACGCTTTGCAAATACGGAACCGGGCTGCCGCTATAGTTTTGCGCGGTTTCCGTCTTCCCATTCGATGTCGAAAAAAACATCGCGGTGATCATTTCATCATTGTAAACGATTGTGTCCCCCGTAGTCGTCGCAACAATTTCACGAAGCTTCTTCTCATTTTCTTTGAATTTCTTTCCCCAGCGTTCTTTCCGCTCCGCTGCGGTTTTGTACACTTGGGCGGAGACAGTCGCCTCAATCGGCCTCTTGCCGCCATCCGTCGTCCGCAGTACATATGTCCGAGCCGCAATCGCTTGCGCCCTTAAGGCTTCGTCGTGGAAGTCGATCGGCATTTCGCCGGCGACGACTCCCAGGACATACTCCTCAAGCGGCAAAGGCTTGTCCACTCCTTCCACAGTGATTGTGATTGCGCAAGGTTCTTCAATTGCCACGTTCTTTTCGGGTTCGACTGTTTTTTTCATGAGGATGGGAATGAAAAATAGTAGTACGATGAATAAAACGGCTAGTAGTTTGTCCATATTCGATTGTATGATGAAGGACTGGTTTTCATTCAAAAAAACTGCCCCTCGCCGATGGGGCAAGGAGCAGTTATAGAAGCTTCGAATACAGTGTAGGATGAGTACGGATTATACGAGTTGCTTCTCTGTTTTCTTTTCTACTGTTGAAACACGTTCGATGTCTGCGCCGAGCGCTTTCAATTTCTTATGGAAATCGACATAGCCGCGGTCCAGATGATCCAGTTCCGTGACGCGTGTGACACCTTCCGCTACAAGGCCAGCCAAGATGAGGGCAGCTGCAGCGCGAAGATCCGTCGCCGCGACTTCTGCACCTTGCAGATTGGATGGTCCTGAGATGATGACCGAGCGCCCTTCGATTTTAACGCTCGCGTTCATGCGTCGGAATTCCTCGACGTGCATGAAGCGGTTTTCAAATACCGTTTCTGTGAGTACGCCAGTTCCGGATGCCGTCAACATGAGTGCCATCATTTGAGATTGCATATCTGTCGGGAATCCTGGGTGCGGCATCGTCTTCAGATCGACCGCCTTCAACGGATGTTTCGCCCGAATGCGCAGTCCTTCATCGAGTTCCGTTATGATGACACCCATTTCGCCAAGCTTGGAAATCAACGCTGCGTTATGCTCAGGCACGGCGTTTTCGATTGTCACGTCGCCGCCTGTGATGGCAGCAGCGACCATGAATGTGCCCGTTTCGATACGGTCAGGAATGATATGGTGGATGGTTCCGTGAAGTTTCTCAACACCTTCGATACGGATCGCATCCGTACCGGCGCCAATCACTCTTCCGCCCATTTCATTGATAAAGTTCGCTAAATCGACAATTTCCGGCTCTTTCGCCGCGTTTTCGATAATCGTCGTCCCTTTTGCAAGAGCCGCCGCAGTCATGATGTTTTCGGTAGCACCGACACTCGGGAAGTCCAAATAGATTTTTGCGCCTGTCAGGCCGTTTTCCGCTTTCGCTTCGACATGCCCATGTCCAAATGTAATTTCCGCGCCCATCGCTTCGAATCCTTTAAGATGCTGATCGATTGGCCTTGACCCGATTGCGCATCCGCCTGGTAAAGCTACACGTGCGAAACCGTTGCGAGCGAGCAATGGTCCCATTACCAAAATTGACGCGCGCATTTTACGTACATAATCGAAATGTGCTTCGCTTGCAAGCTGTTCGGTCGAATCGATGATCACTTGCCCTCTCGCTGGATCGTATTCCACTTTCGCATTCAGGCTCTTGACCACTTCGTTGATTGTGGAGACGTCCGAAAGATTCGGCACATCGCGTATGATATTGGGACTGTCCGACGCAAGTAACGCAGCTGCCAAAATAGGCAATACCGCATTTTTAGCGCCTTCCACACGCACGTGTCCATTTAGGACGCGTCCACCGTTAATAATTATTTTGTCCACAAAAAGCCCCTCCGACTCAAAAATTTATACTGTTTGCCAAAATATCTTTTGATTTTTTTCGTCATAAATTAAACATAAAAACACATACTATTCTACAATGCTCTACATTATTAAACAAGTAACTACAGAGCTATTTTCCCGTCTATCTACAAGATAGTCTATAATATGTACCAAATTGTCGATTTGTGTACTTCCTAGGTAGGCATTTGTCAAATGTCTTCTATGTAATTCCCAATAATTGTCGGAAATTAAACATTTATTTTTTTTCATGCCATCGCCCCGTACACATCCTGATGTAGACGCGGCGATGACATGGATCCAGTGGCGTATGAGCAATTATTACTGAGACGTTAGCCTACTGACTATCTACCCGATTTTCATGCGGCCAAACTATGTCAATTGAATAAAGTTGGAATCCTTCCTGACCAATAGGATATGTCCAAAAAGAAATTTGATACGGCTGAACCAATGGCAAAACTCAATAAAATAAAGAGCAATTGCGCTTGAAATACGTGGTTCTTTTTAATGATTTTTTCCGGCATGATCGATTGCAGTGCATAAAATGACAGACCGATGAAAAAAATATGCGAGACGATGGCAAGCATCGGATTGTGTGCAAATACGTCGTTCATGTCCTGCCTCCTTTGGAAAACTGAATTTATGAGCGTGTGCCGCGATTTATGAGCGCGAAAACAGGATTTATGAGCGCGTTCCCATGGTTTATGAGCGCAAAAACGGATTTATGAGCGCAAACCCATGGTTTATGAGTTCAAAAACGGATTTATGAGCGCAATCCCATGGTTTATGAGCACGTACTTCAATCATCCTGAAAACTGCCCCATTAACACAATTTTCCGCATAAGAAAAAATGCGGGCAGAAGAAAGACTCCCTCTGCCCGCCGACTTGTCACATCTATTATTTCTGTTCGTAAACGTTGATTCGGTTGATGGCCCGTCTGAGGTCGAGTTCCGCCAACTGCGCTTCAAGTTTGTCTGTTTTGGCTTGAAGTTTTTCTTCCGCACGTTTCGCTGCGCGTTTGGCGCGGGCGATGTCGATATCGGAAGCCAATTCAGCATTTTGTGCTAAAACGGTAACAACATCCGGACGAACTTCGATGAACCCGCCATGGACGGCGACATTAACAGTCGAGTTGTCTTTTTTCAGGCGAAGGGCACCGATCTGGAGTGGTGCAACCATTGCGATATGGCCGGGAAGGATCCCGATTTCACCAGTTTCCGTAGTCGCGATCACCATATCCGCTTCAGTTTCACTAACAGGTCCGTCGGGAGTGACGATATTGACTTTGATGGTCTTCATTTGTTTCCCTCCTGATCCTGTAGATTAGACTTCTACACCCATGCCTTTTGCTTTTTCGATGACTTCTTCGATGCGTCCGACGAGGCGGAATGCATCTTCCGGAAGGTGGTCGTAGCGGCCTTCCAAGATTTCTTTGAAGCCTTGAACAGTTTCAGCAACCGGTACGTAAGAACCTTTTTGGCCTGTGAACTGCTCAGCAACGTGGAAGTTTTGCGATAGGAAGAATTGGATGCGGCGGGCGCGTCCTACGACTAATTTGTCTTCTTCGCTAAGCTCATCCATACCGAGGATCGCGATAATATCTTGAAGCTCACGGTAACGTTGCAATGTTGTTTGTACTTGACGTGCCACTTCGTAATGCTCTTCGCCTACGATTTCAGGGCTTAGTGCGCGTGAAGTGGAAGCAAGTGGGTCAACCGCAGGGTAGATACCCATTTCGGATAATTTACGCTCAAGGTTCGTTGTCGCGTCCAAGTGAGCGAATGTCGTAGCCGGAGCCGGGTCCGTATAGTCATCGGCCGGTACGTAGATCGCTTGGATCGATGTAACAGAACCTGTGTTAGTTGAAGTGATACGCTCTTGAAGCTGCCCCATCTCAGTTGCAAGTGTCGGTTGGTAACCAACGGCAGATGGCATACGGCCAAGTAGTGCGGATACTTCAGAACCTGCTTGAGTGAAGCGGAAAATGTTGTCAATGAACAATAGAACGTCCGCGCCTTGTTCGTCACGGAAATATTCAGCCATCGTCAAACCAGTCAACGCAACACGCATACGTGCGCCAGGCGGCTCGTTCATTTGTCCGAATACCATCGCCGTTTTGTTGATAACGCCGGAATCGGTCATTTCGTAGAACAAGTCGTTCCCTTCACGCGTACGCTCACCAACACCAGCGAATACGGAGATACCGCCGTGTTCTTGAGCGATGTTGTTGATCAATTCCTGGATAAGAACTGTCTTCCCTACACCCGCACCACCGAAGAGGCCGATTTTACCACCTTTGATGTATGGTGCAAGCAAGTCGACAACTTTAATACCTGTTTCAAGGATTTCAACTTTCGTTGAAAGGTTTTCGAATTGTGGAGCGAGACGGTGGATCGGGTCGCGGCGTTCGGATGCCGGAACTTCCTCTCCAAGGTCGATGATTTCTCCAAGTACGTTGAATACACGTCCAAGTGTCACATCGCCGACTGGAACCGAGATCGCTGCGCCAGTGTCTGTAACTACAGCGCCACGTTGAAGGCCATCTGTGGATGACATTGCAATCGTGCGCACCGAGTCGTCCCCGAGGTGGAGTGCGACTTCAAGCGTCAACGTTTCAGGTTGTTCGTTCGGACGTTGGATTTGGACCTTCAAAGCGTTATAGATTTCTGGAAGCTGACCGTTTTCGAATTTAACGTCAACGACCGGACCCATAACTTGAAGTATTAGTCCGTTACTCATGCTTTTCCCTCCTGTCTTACTTTTCCCGTTCAAAATGCTTATTCGAGAGCGGCAACTCCGCCGACGATTTCAGTGATTTCTTGTGTAATTGCTGCTTGGCGTGCACGGTTGAATTGAAGGCTCAATGAATCGATCAATTCGCCTGCATTATCTGTAGCAGTCTTCATCGCTGTCATACTGGAAGCATGTTCGCTCGCTTTTCCATCAAGCACTGCCCCGTAGATAAGGCTTTCCGCGTATTGCGGAAGAAGCGTTTCAAGAATCGCTTCCGCGGAAGGCTCAAACTCGTACGAAGTCATTGCTGACGCTGATGAAAGTTCCGTGAGCGGAAGCAGTTTCTTTTCCGTCACTTCACTGGAGATGGCGGAGATGTAGTGACTGTAGTACAAGTACACTTCATCGTATTCGCCTTCTGTGAACATGCCAACAGCTCGGTTCGCGATTCCTTTTATTTCATCGAAAGAAGGGTGGTCCGATACGCCGACGAGGCTTTCAACGACGTTATAGCCAAGGCGCCTGAAGAACTCAAGCCCTTTGCGTCCGATGGCGACGATTTTCACGTCGTCCTTCGATGCGTGGCGTTGCTCGATTGCACGTCTTGCCGCACGGAAGATGTTGGCATTGTATCCCCCTACGAGACCGCGGTCGGAAGACACGATAATATAACCGGTTTTCTTCACTGGACGGTTCACTAGCATTGGGTGGCCTTCGCTCGTAGCGCTTGCGATGGCGCCGACGACTTCCTCAATTTTCTCCATATAAGGGACGAACGCTCTCGCATTCATCTCTGCACGGTTCAATTTGGAAGCCGACACCATTTGCATCGCTTTCGTAATCTGACTCGTCTTCTTTGTCGATTTAATACGGTTTTCAATATCGCGTAATGATACCACTGGCAATTCACCACCTTATTGTTTAGTTAGATCAAAATCCTAATATTCGTTTGAATTAAGATTCAGACGGCACGAAGTTCTTCTTGAATGCGTTGATCGCATCTTTCATCACTTCATCAGACGGAAGGTCTTTTGTCGTACGGATATGATCATACACTTCAGTGTGGTTGGACTCGAGCCAGCTCGTGATTTCGCTTTCGAAGCGAAGGACCTCTTGTACGGCAACGTCGTCGAGAAGTCCGCGTGTCAATGCATAAAGGATGACAACTTGGTATTCGACTTTAAGCGGCTTGTTCAAGTCTTGTTTCAATACTTCAACTGTGCGCGCTCCGCGGTCAAGTTTCGCTTTTGTCGCTGCGTCAAGGTCGGAACCGAATGCTGCGAACGCTTCAAGCTCACGGTATGCTGCAAGGTCAAGACGGAGTGTACCCGCAACCTTTTTCATCGCTTTGATTTGCGCGGAACCACCTACACGGGATACGGAAAGACCGGCGTTGATCGCTGGACGTACACCCGAGAAGAAGAGATCCGACTGCAAGAAGATCTGTCCATCCGTGATGGAGATAACGTTCGTTGGAATGTAAGCGGAGATGTCCCCAGCTTGTGTTTCAACGAATGGAAGTGCAGTGATTGAACCTGCGCCCAATGTATCGTTCAACTTCGCTGCACGCTCGAGTAGACGGCTGTGCAAGTAGAATACGTCACCAGGGTAAGCTTCACGGCCTGGAGGACGGCGAAGTAGCAAGGAAAGTTCACGGTAAGCAGCCGCTTGTTTAGAAAGGTCATCGTAAACAACGAGGACGTGCTTGCCTTGGAACATGAATTCTTCAGCCATCGTTACACCTGTGTATGGTGCTAGGAATAGCAATGGAGCCGGTTGTGAAGCGGATGCTGTAACGACGATCGTGTAGTCAAGCGCGCCGTTTTTACGGAGTGTTTCAACAACCCCACGAACTGTGGATTCCTTTTGTCCGATCGCGACATAGATACAAATCATATCTTGGTCAGCTTGGTTAAGAATCGTATCGATTGCAACAGTCGTTTTACCTGTTTGACGGTCACCGATAATCAATTCACGCTGTCCGCGGCCGATCGGTACAAGTGCATCGATCGCCTTGATGCCTGTTTGTAGTGGCTCATGAACGGATTTACGTGCCATGACGCCTTGTGCAGGGCTTTCGATTGGGCGTGTTTTCGTTGTTGCGATCGGGCCCAATCCATCTACCGGCAAGCCGATTGGATTTACTACGCGTCCAATCAATTCTTCACCGACAGGAACTTCCATAATACGGCCAGTACGACGTACTTCATCGCCTTCTTTGATATCTGTGTATGGTCCTAGGATAACGATACCTACGTTGTTCGCTTCCAAGTTTTGCGCCATACCCATGACACCTGTAGAGAACTCAAGAAGTTCTCCGGCCATGACGTTGTCGAGGCCATGAGCAAGAGCGATACCGTCACCGATTTTGATAACCGTACCGACTTCGCTTACTTCCATCTCAGACTGATAGTTTTCAATCTGCTGCTTTATCAGCGTGCTGATTTCTTCAGCTTTGATGCTCATGTATGTCACCCCTCAATTTCAAATTAGGATCCGATCAGTTTACGTTGCAGTTTGTCGAGCTTCGTGCTCAAGCTGCTGTCGTAAATCTGGTTGCCGATTTGAAGGCGGACGCCTCCGATCAGGCTTGGATCGATGATATTTTCAATGCGTAAAGAATGTTTGCCGATCTTTTTTGCGAAAGTGGCTGAAATGCCATTTGTCTCTTGCTCCGTCAATGGGCGCGTCGAGTACACTTTCGCTTCTGCGATTCCCGCAGCATCATCCGCAAGTGCAAGGAATTCTTCGAAAACATTTTGCGCTTCATCCATGCGCTTCGCATCAAGCAATACGTACAATGCATTCAATACGAGCGGATTGGCGCCTTTGAAAATGTTTGCGATCATTTCTTTCTTTTTTGCTGATGATAACTTCGGAGAACCGAATAGTTCACCAAGGTCTTTATTGTCACGGAACACCTTTTTCAATTCATTCATTTCTTCCTGAATCGAGCCGGTTTGTCCATGTTGTTGGGCTAGTTCGAACAATGCGGATGCATAGCGTTTTGCTACGACCGAATTACTCATCGGCTTTCGCCTGCCTTCACAATCGTTTCTTCAATCAAAGCACGGTTGTCTTCCTCGGAAATTTCCTTGCCAAGTACTTTGGACGCCGCCAAGATTGAAAGTGAAACGAATTCTTCGCGGACAGCTGCAACTGCCTTTTCCTTCTCTGTCGCGATTTCAAGTGTAGCGGATTCTTTCATCCGGTTCACTTCCGCACGCGCTGCTGTCATCAGCTCTTCGCGTTGTGTTTCACCTTGCTTACGAGCATTTTCAACAATCGATTGTGCGTTTTCACGCGCTTCCTTTAACAGGGCACGTTGTTCTTCCAAAAGCTTTTGAGATTCCAAGCGGCTTTTTTCAGCTGCTTCGATTTCATTTGCGATCAATTCTGCACGTTGATCCATCACGCCCATAAGCGGGCCCCATGCGAACTTCTTGAGTAGTACCATGAGGATCGTGAAGAATAATACTGTGACGATGATGTCGCCTAGATTCAAGCCATTCGGGTCATTCAATGATGACAGAAATCCTCCGCCGTTTGCGGACAATAGGATGAAGGTGTTTCCTAACACGATTGTTTCACTCCCTTCAAGAGCACATGTCAATTTTCAATATAATATAGAAAGAACGTCATTCTTAATTTTCAACTTCAAAGTACTATTTCAAACGTCAGTTGTTACATAAATGAATGGCGAAGGGCAGTTACGCCGCAGTCTTCGCCATTTTGTAAGATTGTCTTTCGATTATTGGTTCATTACGATGAACGCGATAACTGTCGCGATGATCGGAAGGGCCTCAACTAACGCTACCCCGATGAACATTGTTGTTTGAAGCATACCGCGCGCTTCTGGTTGACGAGCGATACCTTCTACTGTTTTAGAAACGATCAAACCGTTACCGATACCTGCTCCAAGTGCACCAAGACCAACTGCAAGTGCTGCTGCTAATAGACCAACTGAACCTACCATGTGTAATATCCTCCTAAAATTTCATGTTTTTTGTTGTTGTTTACTAACCCTGAAAAGGGGCAATATATGCTTAATGGTCTGTTGAGACTTTGTGTGCCATGTAGACCATCGTTAACATAACAAAGATGAATGCCTGGATCGCTCCGATGAAGACCGAGAATCCTAGCCAAGCAAGTGACGGGATCAATGCTCCGGCAAGACCGAATACACTGGATGCCCCAAGTGTCGCAAGAAGTCCGATCAGGATCTCCCCTGCGAAAATATTACCGTAAAGACGTAGACCGAGTGTCAACGTGTTTGCAAATTCTTCGATGATTTTAAGCGGTGCCAAGAATGGCATCGGTTGAAGGTACGTTTTGAAGTACCCTTTCGTCCCGAGTTGTTTAACGCCATAGTAATGGGATAAGATGACAACCATCGCAGCAAGCGACAATGTAACGACTGGATCGGCTGTCGGTGATTTCCACCAAAGCTCGCCTTTCCAGACAATCCCGAACGGCAATCCGAGCATATTTGCAACGAAAACGAACATGATCAAGGTGATGCCGAGTACGTGGAATCGTCCACCTGTTTTCCAGTCCATATTGTTCTTGATGATCCCTTTGACGAAATCCATGACCCATTCCATGAAGTTCTGCATGCCTGTCGGTTTGATTTGCAAGTTGCGCGTCGCGAGGACTGCAATGATGAAGACGACTAGACATGTGACAAAGAGCATGAGTATGTTTGCCGGGTTAAAGTTTAATCCGAGAATATTAATAAAATCCGGATTTTCATGGTTCACGTTTCGTTCACCTCCCTTTTGCGTGTCAGTTAGAAATGCTTGACGTGGACTACGATTCTGTCGACGAGCAATAGAACGTATGGAATCATCAGTCCGACCACTGTACCGATCAGATCGAATTTCTCCGGCATCGACAACGCAATGGCTGCGGCCGCCACACCGGATCCGAATCGCAATGCGGTTCCTCCGATTGACTTTGTTTCTTTCCCTTTCGAAACGTTCTGATCAAATCTTTCCATTCTACGGACAAGAATAAAGAAATTATACAGTCCGAATAAGGAGCCTAAGATCATCCCTGCGAAAAACGGTTTGAATGCACTAAAAGCCCATCCGATGACAAACAATGCGAGCAAAAAAAAGAGTGCCTTCTTCTGCCTATTAAAAATCTGTCGCAGTGTATGCATGATGGGTGATTCTCCTGATTCGTATTTTCCGGGACTGGCGATTTCGAAAAGCGGGGTGTCGTACAAACGGTTTTGGCCGTTTCCCTATTAGGGCTTGTACTGATAGAGACTCCGAAAAAGGTCGGAACCTATAAGTGTAAGTGAATCGCCGTAAGCAACTGACCACCAGGAGGCGTTGCCATTGGGCACGCTCATGGGGCATATGTGGAACGACGTCCAGTGAAGGATGATAGAATCGCCCTGAAGCTTGTCATCGTGGCGTTTATCATATGTATGAATCCCTATCATTCTTACCCTTTGTTAGCATACAATAGGGGCATTTTGATGTCAATTGATTCCCGTGAAATTCTTCACAAAGTCTTCACGTTGTCAAATAATAGACATATTTGCACAGTCAATTATTTCAACATGAAGAAATGAGGGATTTCCCTCAGTTTGACCCGATGAAAAAATCCCTCACTGGCTTGGTTATACGTGCATTTTCAATAAATGTGCATGCGTTGTTCAAGATGCACAAAAATGTCGACTCGTGTCAGTCTGCCTTGGAAAGATATTCCTTCAAAGCACTGACAATCCGTTCAGATGCATGGCCGTCTCCGTATGGATTGGACGCTTTGGCCATTGCGTTGTATTCCGCTTCGTCGGATAGAAGAGTGTCCGTCAAGTTGAAGATCGTTTCTTCGTCAGTTCCGGCAAGTTTCAGTGTGCCTGCTTCGATGCCTTCCGGACGCTCTGTCGTGTCGCGGAGGACGATGACCGGTTTGCCGAGCGACGGCGCTTCTTCCTGGATCCCGCCCGAGTCGGTCAGGATGATGTGCGAGCGCGCAGCGAAGTTGTGGAAATCGACGACTTCAAGCGGTTCGATCAGATGGACCCGCGTGTTGCCGCCAAGGATTTCGTCCGCCACTTCACGCACGGCCGGATTCATGTGTACCGGATAGATGACTTGGGTGTCCGGATGCTTTTCAAGGATCCGGTTGATGGCGCGGAACATGTTGCGCATCGGTTCGCCCAGGTTTTCGCGTCGGTGCGCGGTAAGAAGGATAAGACGGTCGTCCCCGATTTTGTCGAGAATCGGATGGTGATAGTCTTCCCGTACCGTCGTTTGCAGCGCGTCAATCGCCGTGTTTCCTGTAATATAGATCCGGTCTTCCTGCTTTCCTTCATTTAATAGGTTCTGCGCGGACTTTTCGGTCGGCGAGAAATGAAGGTCGGCAAGGATGCCTGTCAGCTGGCGATTCATTTCCTCCGGGTATGGAGAGAATTTATCCCATGTGCGCAAGCCCGCTTCTACGTGGCCGACTGCGATTTTATTATAAAATGCGGCTAGGCCGCCGATGAATGTCGTCGATGTGTCGCCATGGACGAGCACGATGTCCGGCTGCGCTTCCTTCATGATCGCGTCGAGCCCTTCCAATCCGCGGGTCGCGACGTCGATAAGCGTCTGCCGGTCTTTCATGATGTTCAAATCATATGTTGGTGTGATGTTGAATGCATGCAAAACTTGGTCGAGCATTTGACGATGCTGCGCAGTCACCGTTACGATCGATTCGATCTCCTCGGGGTGCTTTTGCAGTTCGAGTACGAGCGGCGCCATTTTAATCGCTTCCGGCCGCGTACCGAATATCGTCATCACTTTCCATTTCCGTTTCAATCCATTCACTCCTAGTCCATTATTTTGTTCCAAATAGGCGGTCCCCTGCGTCTCCGAGTCCTGGAACGATATATCCTTTTTCGTTCAATTTTTCGTCCAATGCAGCAATATACACATCGATATCAGGATGTGCTTCCGTAAACACTTTCACGCCTTCAGGAGCTGCAATCAAGCACATGAAGCGGATGTTTTTCGCACCGCGTTTTTTCAATGAATTCACTGCCTCCACAGCCGTGCCGCCTGTTGCAAGCATCGGGTCGACAAGAATGAATTCACGCTCCGATACGTCGGAAGGAAGTTTTACGAAATACTCATGCGGCTGGAGTGTGTCCGGATCACGGAACAAGCCGATATGTCCGACTTTCGCTGCCGGAATCAAGTTCAAGATGCCATCGACCATGCCGATGCCTGCACGCAGAATCGGTACGATCCCGATTTTCTTGCCTGCCAATACATTTGATTTTGCCGTCTGGACCGGCGTTTCCACTTCCACTTCCGTCAACGGAAGGTCTCGGGTGATTTCATACGCCATCAGCGTCGCCACTTCGTCAACGAGCTCGCGGAACTCCTTCGTTCCCGTGTTCACGTCGCGGATATGTGTCAATTTATGCTGGATGAGCGGATGATCGAATACATGTACTTTTGCCATTGCTAATCGCTCCTTTTCGGAATGTCCTGTACATTATAACAGAAACATGTCGATTTACACATTGGGAATGAAGATTGTGTCAGATATTGATGAATGTTGAATTGTTTGAGGATTATATTAGTTAACACCGTTGAAAATAGAAGAGAAATCCACATCCAAGTATCGCGGTGTCTTCTATTAACGGACTTTTCCGGATCGCGCCAAGTGCCTTTGACAAACCAAGAACTGAACATGAGTCAAAGGTCCCGAAATGAGCATAACTTGCTCAAATATGCGCATAACTCATCCGAAAATGCTCATATCTCATGGAAACTCGCGCATTACTGATTCGAAATTGCGCATAACCAGCCCAAAGTCGAGCAAAACGAAAAATCCCCGCTCTCGCGCAGAGAGCGGGGACACAATTCAACAATTAAGCATAGAGCGGGAAACGGTCTGTCAACGCTTTGACGCGCTCGGCCGCTTCTTTTTTCGTCGCTTCGTCTTCGTGGTTTTTCAAGAGAGTCGCGATGATGGAGCCGATTTCCTTCATCTCTTCCTCTTTGAAACCGCGTGTTGTGACGGCTGGTGTTCCGATACGGATGCCGGATGTGACGAATGGGCTTTCCGTGTCGAATGGAATCGTGTTTTTGTTTACAGTGATGCCGACTTCGTCGAGGACGTGTTCAGCGATTTTGCCTGTGATGCCGAGTGATTTCAAGTTGACGAGCAGCAAGTGGTTGTCCGTTCCGCCTGAAACGATGTCGACACCTTCAGCCATCAAGGATTCCGCAAGGGCAGCAGCGTTTTTCTTCACTTGCTGGATATGCGATTTAAACTCAGGCTTTTGGGCTTCGCCGAATGCAACCGCTTTTGCAGCGATGACGTGCATCAACGGACCGCCTTGGATGCCAGGGAAGATCGTTTTGTCGATTTTGCGGCCGAATTCTTCAGCGAATTCCTCGTTCACGAGGATCAAACCGCCACGTGGGCCGCGCAATGTTTTATGCGTCGTCGATGTGACGAAGTGTGCGTGCGGCACCGGGCTCGGATGCTCGCCTACTGCGACGAGGCCCGCGATATGCGCCATGTCGACCATCAAGTACGCACCGACTTCATCCGCGATTTCACGGAATTTCGCGAAGTCGATTTCACGCGGATACGCGCTTGCGCCCGCAACGATCAATTTCGGCTTGTGCTCAAGCGCTTTTTGGCGGACATCTTCGTAGTCGATACGCTCGTCGTCTTTGCTGACGCCGTATTCGACGAAATTGTACAGCTTGCCCGAGAAGTTCACCGGGCTGCCGTGCGTCAAGTGTCCGCCGTGGGAAAGGTTCATGCCGAGGACGGTGTCACCCGGCTCAAGAATTGTGAAATAGACAGCCATGTTCGCTTGCGCACCGGAGTGGGCTTGAACGTTTGCATAGCCTGCGCCGAAGATTTCTTTTAGACGGTCACGTGCGATGTTTTCAACGACGTCGACGTGTTCGCAGCCGCCGTAGTAGCGCTTGCCTGGATAGCCTTCAGCGTATTTGTTCGTCAAGTAGGAGCCTTGCGCTTCCATCACCGCTTCCGTCACGAAGTTTTCGGATGCGATCAATTCGATATTCGCGTTCTGGCGGTTCTTTTCCGCCATGATCGCTTCGTACACAGCTGTATCTTCACGTTTCACATTGCTTAAATCCATGATTCCATTTCCCCTTTTCTAATTTAATCTTGGAATGAACTTGAGTCTTCCACCGGGCGTGTGTAGATCGCCCGCTCGCCGCCGATCAATTTCGGACGAGTTGTCGCCGTGGTTACGACCGCATCGCCGATCTTGTCGATGGACGTGCGGAGCGGGACGGCGACCGGCTTCAGATGCATGCCGATCAGCGTCTGGCCGATATCGATCCCTGCATTTGCACGAATGGATTCGACGACAACCGCGTCTTCCAAATGCTCGAACGCATATGTGGACATCGATCCGCCCGCATGCACGGCCGGAATGACGGATACGGTGTCAAGATTCGCTTTGTCCGCGGCTTTGCGTTCGATCGTCAATGCGCGGTTGATATGCTCGCAGCCTTGGAATGCCAAATTCAAGTTGTGCTTCTTCGCGAATGCCTGCAGCGGACCGAATAAGGCTTCTGCAACTTCAAGCGCACCGCCTGTCCCGATCCGTTTGCCGGCGACTTCGGATGTCGAGCAGCCGACGACGAAAAATGTGCCTGGCGTGAAGGTTGTCTGTTCCGCCATTTCCGATAGCAGCTGTTCAAGCTGAAGCTTCCATAATTTCAATACATCATCCATTGTCTTGCCCACCTCGCTTAATTTTCGAGCTCTGACAATTTGGCGACGCGGCGCTCGTGGCGGCCCCCTTCAAATGAAGTGTCGAGCCAAGCTGTCGCTACTTCCCTTGCCAGGCCCGGTCCGATGACGCGCTCGCCCATGGCAAGGATATTCGAGTCGTTATGCCCTCTTGTCGCCTTCGCGCTGAAGACGTCGTGGACGAGTGCACAACGGATTCCTTTGACTTTATTCGCAGCGATCGACATGCCGATCCCTGTTCCGCAAATTAGGATGCCCCGGTCGAACTTCCCGCTTGCGACGCCGTCCGCTACAGGTTTGGCGTAATCCGGATAATCGACCGATTCATCGGAGTCCGGACCGAAGTCCTCATAGTCCAAACCAAGTTCCGATAATAAGTCCATGATTTCATGGCGCAGACGATTGCCGCCATGATCCGAAGAGATTGCGATTTTCATTGCTTCGCCTCTTTTCTTAATTTACTCACAAGTCATTTTACCATTGTTCTATAAAAAAACACAGCCCCGGTGTTAGTATTTCGGGCTGTGAATGATTTAATTGGTGAAAAGCATTTGGCGCGATTGAGTATGGCCAATTTATGGATTTTCGCCGCGTTTTAGCGCAGTTCCTTGGTAGGTCAAAGGTCTCGAAATGACGATAACTCTTGGGAAGTGACCGATAACTCGGCGCAAGTGACCGATAACTCATCCGAATTGACCGATAATCTGCCGCAAATGACCGATAACTGCCGGGAAATGACCGATATCCTTACGAACGATCAAACTGGCTGATGACTTTATACAGATCTTCGGATTGCTTCTTCAATCGGCTCGCCATCAGGTCGGTCTGCTCGATCGATTTCACTTGCTCGTCCGTGGCTGCGCGGACTTCTTCGGCGCCTGCGGACGTTTCTTCCGCGATGGCCGCGACTTCCTGCGATTGCATGGCGGTCGTTTCGATATTTGATAGCTGGTGTTCGACGAGCTCTGAAATTTTGACGACTGAATCGGCCATGCCGTTCACTTTTTCAGCCATCGCTTCGACATTGCCGCTCGTTGCATCGGCGCGGTTCGCTTCGTTCGCTGCCGTGCTCACTTGTTTTTCCATTTCCTTCACGACTTTCGAGACATCGGATTGGATCATTTTAACGAGTTCGTCGATGCTGTGGACCGCTTTCGCACTTTCATCCGCAAGCACACGGACTTCCTCTGCTACGACGGCGAAGCCTTTTCCATGCTCCCCGGCACGCGCCGCTTCGATGGAGGCATTCAGCGCAAGCAGATTCGTCTGGCCGGCGATGCTGCCGACGAGTTGGACGATTTCGCCGATCTTCTGTGCATTTTGGTCGAGTTCACGGATTGTCCCGAGCGACTGCTCGCTCTGATCCGACATGTCGCGAATCCCCTTGACGAGCGTCCGGAACATATCTGTCGTGCGTTCAAGTTCCGCAAGCATCTCTTTCGACTGAACGGAAGAATCCTCCGCGCGGCTGCTCACTTCCGCCGCAAGCGTCCGCACATCCTCGATTGCTTCCGCCGTTTCCTGGATTGCGACAGCCGAAGCTTCCGCACCCGAGGAGATTTCCATGATCGTCGAAGCGACAGCGTCAGCTTGAAGCGCCGCACTGCTTGTCTCACCTGATAATTGGTCGACCGTCTGCGCCGTCTTCTCGAAATTCGTCTCGATTTCCGCGACGATCGTCCGCAAATTGACGACAAGCTGCTGGAACGCTTCCGCGACGGAGCGGATTTCGTCGGATGACTTCGGCAGCTCGATATCCGTACCGATCTTGCCATCCGCCACTTCGATCGCAGCCTTCTCCAAGTTTTGCAGCGGCTTCGTCAAAATCGTACTGAACAAGGCCGCCAAGATGCCCGACCAGATAATCCCTAACGCATATGTAATGATTTCAAATACAAAAGGCTGGACGTCCGGCAAGAACTCCGGCCGTATGTAATTGATGAACAAGGCGCTCGTCGAATACGTGACAACCGCAAGCACCGTAACGAATAAAACCAATTTTTTCCGCAAACCGAACTTCTTCCTCTTCATGCCCCATCCTCCGTCAGCTTCATCTTCAACTGCTCAATCAACCTGTCCAATTCATCGAATGTCTTCCGGTACGTGGCCAGGCTGCCGCCGTACGGATCGTGCACATCCCCGAATCCGCCGGGTGCAGCGAACTCCTTCAATGTAAATGTCTTCGCTTTCATTTCCGGGAATGAATGCAGCAGCATCGCCTTATGCGACGACGTCATCGTCAACACAAGATCCGCCCACTCCAGCCCCTCTTCCGTGACCGTGTTCGAAACCGGCGTGTACGGCATGTCCGCCCCTTCGATGAGCGTCTTCGCGTTCGAAGAAATCGGCAACCCATCGACCGCACTCACCCCAGCCGACCGGACCGTAACGCCTTCAATCGCCTTTGAACGGAGAATCGCCTCCGCCATCGGGCTCCTGCATGTATTCCCTGTGCAAATAAAATAAATATTCATTCATGATCACCTACCTTTAGAATACCTGATAGCCGTGAATAAAGGAATACATAATTTCATCTAAAACATGACAATATCCCCATGGCGAGCAACGCCAACCCGGCAAGCACGCTGAGGACCTTGCCATTCTTTATGCTCAAAAACCGTCCGAAATAAAGGGCGAGACAAGAAAATATGAATGAAAGGAATCCCGAAGCGAAGATGAACAGTATTTTATTCAAGTGAAGCATGCCGAAAGAAACACTGATCGAAAAGGTGTCCAAGCTGACGGCAAGGGCTATGACAGTCGGATGAAGGCGCCGTTTCAGAAGATCGTTACTATCGTCTTGCAGAAGCATGTGGATGCCGATCAATGCCAGCAGGACACCTGACAGCAAATGGCTCCATACCGAAAACAGGTGAGCGGACCAATCCCCCATGACAAATCCCGCGAAGGGCAGCACCATATTCAGGAATGTTATCCACAGTGCGAGAACAAGCCTTCCTTTCCGCAATTGCAGCAACGATAACACAACGATGACATCAATTGTCGTGACACTTGCAGCGAATATTTCCAACAATGAATTGACCTCCCAACTTCCGCATCCATCCATCTTATGCGCACGTTTAGGAGGTCATTCATATCCTATTAACTGTTGGTCATATACGAAAAATCCTATTATCCGTTGAACCGTTTTCCGTCGGCTGCCTTCAGGAGCCGATTCATCACAGCGGCACCGACGCCTTTGTGATCCGTCGCTGCGGCGAGGATGAGGTCAGCATCCGTCAAATCGCATTTCCGGATCGCCCCGTATAAATTCCCCGCCATTGCCACATTGTCATGGAGCGGACCGACCGGGAAATACCAATCCGCCTCTGCTATCTCGAATTCGTCGGGGCCGATGACGGCGACCCGCTTCCCTTCGGAATGAAGTTGCCTGACCGCTTCCCGGATTTCCGCTTCGTCCGGCTGAATGACGAAAAGCGGCGATTCCGGCGCGTAATGCATGTATTTCATGCCGGGTGCACGCGGCGCCTCTTCATCGGAGGCACTTGGCGACTTGCTTTCTGCGTGAACAGGTCCGATCACTTCCTCGATCATCTCGCGCGTCACGCCGCCTGGACGGAGGATTTCTGGCGGATTCGCCGTCATGTCGAGAACGGTTGATTCGACGCCGACGCCTGTCTTGCCGCCGTCGACGATGAGCGGAATTCTACCCTTGAGATCCGTCAACACATGCGCTGCTTCCGTCGGGCTCGGCTTTCCGCTTCGATTCGCACTCGGTGCGGCAAGTGGTCCGTCAAGTGTGCGCAGAAGCGTCAGCGCCACGGGATGGTCAGGCATACGAAGGCCGACCGTGTCGAAGCCCGGCGAGACATTTTCCGCAATGACGCCGGGTCTTTTATGGAAAACGAGCGTCAATGGACCCGGCCAAAATGCATCCATCAGCTTGCGTGCATTTTCCGGGACATCTACCGCAAATTTATCCACAGCTTCTTTATTGCCAATATGTACGATGAGCGGATTGTCGGACGGGCGCCCCTTCGCTTCAAAAATCCGCTGCACGGCATCTGCATCCGTCGCAAGTGCGCCGAGCCCGTACACCGTTTCGGTCGGAAACGCGACTACGCCACCATTTTTCAATATATCCACAGCCCGTTGATAACTTAGCAAGTTATCCATATCGTTATCCACTGAAACAATTTCAGTTTCCACGTCGTAAACCCCCATTTATACACAGTTTCATCCACTTATCCACAATTCATCGTGGATAACTTCAATCAAACAACGACTTTATCCACTCCCAAATGAAGAAAGTGACCTTTTCATCTTCCTTTTTATCCACATCTTTGTCCGGAAAACAGACTCTCGGGAATAAAGAGCACCACCAATTGTCGCCCCGTCCGCTGCCGATCGTCAAAATATACGCGTCATATGGCGCTTGCGGCGTGATGACCAAGCCGGACCGTTTCGGCGGGAACAATGCCGCCGTCCGTTCGAAGCTTACATCCTGTCCATCCGCCATCGATTTCGCAGTCGCCAAAACAGTCGCTTCAATCGCCTTCAAATTATCCACAATCTCGGCTTTTGATTCGGCCCGCGAAATCGCCTGATTAATCATCGGCTCGATGGCATGCCGGATTTCCTCCTTCAACTTCTGGTCCGCAGGCGCATTCGAATGCGACAGGATCCGGAATCTGATCTCGTCTTCCTGGCCTGCTTGTCCTGTAAATAACATCAACGCGGACTGGATGAGGAACAGCACGAGAATGAACTCGATTACCACCATCAAACGATCCATCCACTTATTTGGTTTAAGGTTTGTTAGATTCGTAATTTCATAGTCTTGCAACATATTGATCCCCTCCTGACCACATTGTCACCAGGATCAGAGGGTTTTATTCATCAATCTCGCAAAATATCATTCGATCTTTGCCGTTCACATCTTTCTCGACGGAAACCCGTGCATGCGGGAATGCCCTTTGGAACAGTTCACTCACTCGCGGTCCCTGAAGATAGCCGATTTCGACGCCGATGAGCGATTGTTTATTCATGAGCTTCGGCAATTTCTTCGCAAGCTGCTTATAGAAGAATAGACCGTCATCATCCGCGAAAAGCGCATTATGCGGTTCGAAATCGAGCACTGTCCGCGACATCTGCTCCGATTCTTCCATCGCGATATACGGCGGGTTCGACAGGACGACATCCCACTTCTCCCCTTCGATCGGCTCCGTCATATTGCCGAGCCTGAAGTCGATATCTGTTCCGTTATGCATTGCATTCCGCTTCGCGACTTTGAGCGCCGCTTCACTGATATCGGTCGCTGTGACAAGTGCGTCAGTTCTCTCTTTTTTGAAGGCAATCGCGATCGCGCCGCTCCCTGTACCGATATCCGCCACGCGGCATTCCTTAGGGAATTTGCGGCTCCGTTCGAGTGCGCCGTAGACAAGCTCCTCCGTTTCAGGGCGCGGGATGAGCACATGTTCATTCACTTCGAACGACAGTCCGTAAAACTGTTCCGTGCCGATAATATGCTGGACGGGCTTGCCTGTCAGCAGCTCATCGGTTTTATTCCAGAAAGCGGTGTGCTGTTCGGGTGTGAGCGGTTCTCGTAAATCCGCAAGCAATGCGGCGTTCGATTTTTGTGTGACGTGCTCCATAAGCAGCTGTGCTGCGTGTTCGTCCAAGTTTTTTGATTCGAGAAGGGATTTCGCTTTATTGAGCGCCTCATGGATTTTTTCAGTCATTTTGATCCAAGCTTTCCAACCGTCTCGCCTGGTCCTCAACGATGAGGGCGTCGATCACTTCGTCCAGCTTCCCTTCGATGATCTGGTCGAGTTTTTGGATGGTGAGCCCGATCCGGTGGTCCGTCACGCGATTTTGCGGGAAGTTGTACGTGCGGATCCGTTCGGAGCGGTCGCCCGTCCCGACGGCGGATTTCCGTTTTTCGTCGTATTCCGCCTGCGCTTCCTGCATGAATTTATCGTAGATGCGGGCACGGAGGACTTTCATCGCCTTTTCTTTGTTTTTGATCTGCGATTTTTCATCCTGGCACGATACGGTGATGCCCGTCGGCAAGTGCGTCAGGCGAACCGCGGACATCGTCGTGTTGACGGATTGCCCGCCCGGTCCGGAAGACGCGAACGTATCTGTGCGGATATCCTTTTCGTGGATGTCGATTTCGACTTCCTCCGCTTCCGGCAGCACGGCGACAGTTGCGGTCGATGTATGGATCCGTCCGCCCGATTCCGTTTCCGGCACACGCTGTACGCGATGCGCGCCGTTTTCATATTTCAGTTTGGAATACGCGCCGTTCCCGTTGATCATGAAAATGATTTCCTTGAAGCCGCCAAGCTCAGTCGGCGAGGAGTCCATCACTTCGACTTTCCAATGGTTTGTCTCCGCGAACCGGCTGTACATCCTATATAGATTGCCAGCGAACAGCGCCGCCTCGTCACCGCCCGCCGCCCCGCGGATTTCCATGATGACGTTCTTGTCATCATTCGGATCTTTCGGGACAAGCAATAATTTCAGCCTTTGTTCAAGCGACTCGATCTGATCATCGAGCTCAGCGATTTCCATTTTGACGAGCTCTTTCATTTCATCGTCAAGCGGCTCCTCCAGCATTCCCTTCGCATTATCGTACTGCGTCGTCGCACTCTTATATTCACGGTACGCATCGACCGTATCCTGCAAGTCGGACTGCTCCTTCGAATACGTCCGCAGCTTGGTCATATCACTCACAATATCCGGATCGCTCAGCAATTCATTCAATCGCTCATACCGATCCTCAACGGCTTGAAGCCTTTCAAACATAGTCATTGCACCTCTTCGTCCTCAGTCTGTTTTGTATGTTTATTGTACGGGAATAAGGCGCTGAAATACAGTGATTTCTTTGGGTGGGAGTGTTGGATGGGCTTTGGACGGACGGAAGCTGGCTTTGGACGTGCGGAGACTCACTTTGGACGCATGGAAGCTGGCTTTGGACGCGCGGAGACTCACTTTGGACGCATGGAAGCTGGCTTTGGACGCGTGGAGACTCGCTTTGGACACGTGGAAGCTGGCTTTGGACGCGCGGAGACTCACTTTGGACGTGCGGAAGCGCGGAGACTCGCTTTGGACGCGTGGAAGCTGGCTTTGGACGCGGAACAGCTTGATTTGGTCGCGCAACGAGGGATCAAGTATAACGCGATTAAAAAACACCTTTTGACAAGCGTTTGAAGAATCATCTTATATAAAATGCACTCCTGCGATTTCCTTTCAAGACGAGGCCTGAATTTTTCAATAGTCTTTTAGCAATAGGCTGATAATCAATGCCCGAAAATGAACGGAATTGGCGATTGGTTATACTGCTGTCCATTAAATAGAACCAATCGTTGAGAAGAGGCAGATGACAATCTACATCACTATGGAAACAGCCTGAACAATGCCATTTCTTCAAGTGCCACTTCATTCCTTTGCGATTGCACTTTGGACAGATAACTCCTGGTATTATATCTTCCTTCGCTATGTTCAGCGTCTTTGTCAAAGGGAATGGATTGTATTCTTGGTGTGAATCCACCATAATATTGGCCATTTCACGGATTCTATTTCTACTTAAGATTTCTTGGTCGATGATCAGGTTATACAATCGGATTGGAATTTCATGTGTGAATAGAATTTCAGCATTCGCCTCTGCTTCGATGAATAATTCGTTGGTGTAGGCAAGTCCGATCATCCCCTTAACTTGAATATCGATTCCTCTCCCTCTTAACCATCTCTCCATGAATATTATTTTTCGCTCCAGCTCCGTTATTGGACTTTGAATGATTTTTCTCTCTCCCTTGATTTCTTGAATGAATTGCGTTGGATTTGCTTTGACGGTGAGTTTTCCACCAAGGTTTTTTATCTCAAAAATGATAACTTTGTCTGGTAGGATTAGCACGGAATCCATTTGAAAGTAAACTCCATTGTATTGTAAACAAATATCATGGAGTAATCCGAATGGATAGGATGGCCGGAATTCGTTAATATGCTTGTCGAAATTTAATTCGCCTCCGAATCCGGCCTTTCTTCTTCTGAGGTCTTCCTCGATTATCGTATACTTCTGGTGGTTGTCAGGCAGCCGGTTAATTAATGACTGCAATCCTAGCAAAGATAATGGTTCGCTTCGTTTTTTGATTAGTATTTTTATCACCTCAGAAGCATTGTATCAGTCCGTAAATAATCTCCAATTAGGGGAAATTTAAATCTGCCTCAATATCCGGAGTTGTATTTGATTTTTGGTGCCTAAAGCGGGTTTAAAATATTTTTTTCAAGTTGGCTTTAGACGCAGAGCCACATTCTTTGACCGTCGAAAGGTCCGCCATGGATAAGAAACGAATTGCTTTGGACGTGCGACGGCATAATTTGGACGCGTGGCAGCCCGCTTTGGACGCGCGACCACCTGCTTTGGACGTGTAGCGTTCCACTTTGGACGCTTAGCAGCCCGCTTTGGCGTGTAGCGGCTTGGCGCAGCATGCCGATTCACTTGAAAATCTCCACATATTTCTCCGCCGTCCTGATTTCAATCGTCAGATAGCCATCCCCATAGATGGTTTTGATCAAGAACGGGGCGTCTGCGGTGTTCTGAAATCTGAAATCGAGCCCGCCGTAGGAGACGGTTGCGTCCCTTCCTTTCGGGACGTAGCCGATGTCAATTGAATGATGATGCCATTCGATGTATTTCACTGGAAGCTGATCGACAGCGTTGAATACAGTGGAGGATGTTTGGCAAACCCCTCCGCCTATTCCCATGACAAGTTTTTTGTTGATGATTTCCGGTGCCGGCTGGTAGCCGCTCGCTTCATCACGTGGTCCGACGACGGTGTTGAAGGAGAATTGGTCTCCGCTGCCGACGATCGTATTGTTGATCGCTTTCGCGGAAAGTTCGATGTTTTTATTCCGGTTCGTGTCTGATGGCTTGAAGTAAGTCGTATACGTTGCGATTGTAACTTCTCCCAGATGAGGGGCATCTTCAGGATTGTAGCCGCTTTCGAATACTTCAATTGGGAGTTCGATCGTGCCTCCTTCAGCGGATGCTTCCAAAATCCGCTCGACTAATATACTTTCGCGCAACAGAATCAAAGGGCTTCCTTTGATGACTTGGCCATGTTCATCCAATTTGTCGAGTATCATACGTTGATCATAACCGGGTTTTCCGGCGGTCCCGCGTGCCAACTCTTTCGCAAACTGTTCTATTTTCGCAACGTATGCCACGATGTCCGTGTCATAACCGAAATCATTCGGGGATAATGTATGGATGATTTTGTCGGACGTCGGGTCGATGATGGTAATCACTGCAGGCTCAGGTTCGGGTTCGGGCTCCTTTTCCGGTTCCGGTTCAGTCTCAACTTGAGCTTCAGCATTGGCGGCCGGTTGTTCCAGCGGCTCCGTTAGTTGCGTCGTGTCGATGTCGATGGACGACTGTTTTCCGCAGCCAAGCAGTCCGATTGAACAGAAAAGAATGAGGGCAAAAATCCATTTTTTCAACACTTTCCACCTCCCGTCTTATTTTAGGGTTTACCATAGCCATAGTATTCAACGCATTTGAATTTTGTGTTGGTGTTTCTCGAGCCAAAAAAAGACAGCACGGGAACTTGTCCATGCTGTCATATCGATTTTATTTAACCGCCAAGTGAGCGGTTACGCCGTTTGGGACTTCGTGGTGCATGCGGCATCTGGCTTCGTATGCTTCGGATGCGCCGACGAGGATGATTGGATCGTCGTAGCCGGCGGGCTTTCCGTTGATGAGCCGTTGCGTGCGGCTCGCAGGTGATCCGCAGACGGTGCAGACGGCTTGTAGCTTCGTGACGTTTTCAGCGACAGCCATGAGCTGTGGCATCGGCCCGAATGGTTCGCCGCGGAAATCCTGGTCGAGTCCTGCGACGATGACACGGAATCCGCGATCAGCCAATTCCATGACGACGTCGACGATGCCTTCATCAAAAAATTGGGCTTCGTCGATGGCGATGACATCGTAATCATCTTTGATGAATTGTTCGATTTGCGTCGATTCGGCAACAGGCGTCGCGATGACGGTCGTTCCGTTATGGCTGACGACCGCTTCCTCGCTGTAGCGATCATCGATTTCGGGTTTGAACACCGCGATTTTCTGTTTGGCAAATTGCGCACGGCGCACTCGTCGGATCAATTCCTCGGATTTTCCTGAAAACATGCTGCCGCAGATCACTTCTACCCAGCCGCCTTGCATTGTTACGTACATGTTGGTTCCCCTTTCAATCGTTGCTCTATGTAAAGTTGTTTTGTTAATTGTCGGAATGTCTATCATACATCAAAAACCTGTGGAAAGGACGTCTTTTATTTCATGTTAGAATATGTTATAGAGGGGCCGCGAGAGGCGTCATTGAAGGAAAAATTCTTCTTGCGCCAAATGGGTTTTGACAAATCAAGAGGGTAATTCAAAAGGAAGTCTATTCGTGTTATTCCCAAATTGAAAACCCGCCAAACAAGTTGGCGGGTTGGAAGGTTCTTATTCTTGTCCTTCTTCTTTGAAGCCGTATTTCTTGTTGAAGCGGTCGATACGTCCGTCCGCTGCAGCAAATTTTTGGCGTCCAGTGTAGAATGGGTGGCATTCTGAACAAACTTCAATACGAATGTCCTCTTTTACAGAACCTGTTTCGAATGTGTTTCCACATGAACAAGTAACAGTCGCAACTTTGTAGTTTGGATGAATTCCTGCTCTCATCGGTCTCTCTCCTCTCGCCCTGAACCATCTGGAACAGAGTATTATTGTAGGTATTACATAAGACTGATGCCTTACACGGTCCGAATATGTCAACCGCATATGCAGCAGATGGTCATAAACCATACTCAAGAATTATAACAAATCGGACGGGCATTGACAAGTATTTTATTCCGTATCAAAGCAGCCCTTTGCCATTGCGATGAGCTTTCATTTCCTCATTGAGCTTGTCGAAGAATTCCTCGTTCGATTTCGACTGACGCAGTTTTTTCAGGAAGCGTTCTGCGAAATCGGGTGCGTCGGAGAATGTCTTCCGGATCGCCCAAAGTTTTTCGAGCTGTTCGGACGGGATGAGCAATTCCTCTTTCCGCGTGCCGGAGCGGCGGATGTCGAGTGCCGGGAAAATGCGGCGTTCTGCGAGGCTGCGGTCGAGATGCAGCTCCATATTGCCTGTCCCTTTGAATTCCTCGTAAATGACTTCATCCATACGCGAGCCCGTGTCGATCAAAGCAGTTGCGAGAATCGTCAAGCTGCCGCCTTCCTCGAGGTTACGCGCCGCACCGAAGAAGCGCTTCGGACGGTGGAATGCAGCCGGGTCGATACCGCCTGAAAGCGTACGGCCGCTTGGCGGAATGACAAGGTTATATGCACGCGCGAGCCTCGTGATGGAGTCCATAAGAATGACGACGTCGCGTTTATGTTCGACGAGACGCATGGCACGCTCAAGGACAAGTTCAGCGACTTTCACATGGTTTTCAGGCACTTCGTCGAATGTCGAGCTGACGACGTCGGCATTGACGGAACGTTCGATGTCCGTCACTTCCTCAGGACGTTCGTCGATGAGGAGGACGATCAGTTCCGCTTGGGGATGATTCGTCGTAATGGCGTTGGCGATTTCCTTCAACAGCATCGTCTTCCCTGCTTTCGGAGGGGCGACGATAAGTCCACGCTGACCGAATCCGACCGGCGACACGAGGTCCATGATGCGGGTCGACAGTTTTTGTGGCGTCGTTTCGAGTTTGATATGACGGTCCGGATACAGCGGCGTCAGTGCCGGGAAGTGGACGCGTTCCCTTGCGACTTCCGGGTCTTCCCCGTTGACAGCCTCCACTTGCAGCAAGCCGTAATAGCGTTCGTTCTCTTTCGGCGGACGCACTTTTCCTGTCACCTTGTCCCCGTTCCGCAGATCGAATCGTCTGATTTGGGAAGCGGAAATGTAGATGTCTTCAGAGCTTGGCGAGTAGTTGATCGGACGGAGGAACCCGTATCCTTCTGATTGGATGATTTCGAGCACGCCTTCCATGAAGAAGAACCCTTCCTGTTCGGCTCTCGTTTTCAGGATGGCGAAGATCAGTTCTTTTTTCGTTAGTTTGCTGTAATAGGAGATTTTGTATTCCCTTGCAAGCTCATATAACTCTTTCAGGGTCATATTTTCCAAGCTGGCGATTGTTAGAATTGACATAGTATCGTTTGCTCCACTCTTTATTTGTTTTTCGTATGTTAGGGTTTGTTGTCATTCGGGTAGGTGAATCGGACAATAGAAGGATGCCCGGCGGTTTGCCGGGCGTTGAGGCTTGCTATGTTTCAATTCATTTACATGTTAGTCTTGCATGACTAAATTAGGTTTTTTCTTCATGCTGTGGCGTCCTTCTACGAAACGGATTGTTCCGGATTTGGAGCGCATGACGAGTGAGTGGGTTTCGCTGTAGCCGCCTTTAAATTGGACGCCGCGCAGCAATTCGCCGTCTGTCACTCCGGTTGCAGCGAAGATGGCGTCGTCGCCTTTGACAAGGTCATCCATGTAGAGGACTTTGTTGACGTCAATGCCCATTTTCTCGCAGCGAAGGCGCTCTTCTTCATTTGAAGGGACGAGTCTGCCTTGGATTTCCCCGCCGAGGCATTTAAGTCCGACTGCGGCGATGACGCCTTCAGGAGCTCCGCCGAGGCCGAACAGGATGTCTACGCCCGTGTCGTCGAATGCCGTATTGATGGCTGCCGCCACGTCTCCGTCATTGATGAGCTTGATGCGCGCGCCGGCTGCTCTGATTTCTTCGACGATTTTCGAATGGCGTTCACGGTTGAGGACAATTGCCACAACTTCATCGATCGATTTGTTTTTCGCTTTGGCGACGGCATGTAGATTATCCGTGACGGAAGCGTCGATGTCGATTTTGCCGACCGCTTCTGGTCCGACTGCGATTTTGTTCATGTACATGTCAGGCGCGTTGAGGAGGTTCCCTTTATCCGCGATCGCGATGACCGCAAGCGCGTTCCAGCCTCCTGATGCGACGATGTTCGTTCCTTCGAGCGGGTCTACTGCGACGTCCACTTCCGGACCTTGGCCTGTTCCGAGCTCTTCGCCGATATAGAGCATCGGTGCTTCGTCCATTTCGCCTTCGCCGATGACGACGACGCCTTGCATCGGAATCGTGTCGAACACAGTACGCATCGCTTCCGTCGCGGCGTCATCCGCTTCGTTTTTCAAACCGCGCCCCATCCAGCGGGAAGCCGCCACGGCCGCCGCCTCTGTTACACGTACTAATTCCATCGATAAACTGCGTTCCATTATGATTGTTCCTCCCGTTTAGCGCATTTCATTTTTCATTGACAAATAAATAAACGCTTTTCATTAGGTGTAAGATTCGTTTCTAGTATATCACAAGATTTTTATTCACTGATGATCGCTTTTTCAGGTACGGTCACTTTCCGGATGTCTGCCCCGATACCGCGAAGCTTCTCGATGATCGAGCTGTAGCCCCGTTCGATATGTTGGATTTCCTGGATTTCCGTTTCACCATCTGCGAGCAGTCCCGCAATGATGAGCGCCGCCCCTGCACGAAGGTCTGTGGCGCGGACGGCAGCTGCCTGAAGCGGAGTCGGTCCCGATAGAATGACCGATTGCCCTTCCACTTTTCCGTCGGCATTCATCCGCCGTAATTCGTCGATTTGCTTAAACCGAGCGGAATAGATCGTATCTGTAATGACGGAGGAGCCGTTCGCCTGCGTCAGCAGCACGGAGAATGGCTGTTGCAGATCGGTCGGGAATCCCGGATAGACGAGCGTTTTCACGTCAACCGCCATCAAATTATTCGATTTCGGAATGAAAATATGCTCTTCCCTTTCTTCCACTTTCACGCCCATCTCACGCAATTTCGCAGTCAGCGCTTCGACGTGGAAAGGGATGACGTTGTCGATCGTAATGCCGTCTCCGACCGCAGCCGCCATGATCATGAATGTGCCCGCTTCGATCCGGTCCGGAATGATCGTATGCTTTGTTCCGTGCAGCCGTTCGACGCCTTCGATACGGATGACGTTCGTTCCCGCGCCTTTAATGTTGGCGCCCATATTCGAAAGCAATGTGGCGACATCGATGATTTCCGGTTCTTTCGCAGCGTTTTCGATGATTGTCCGCCCTTTGGCACGGACCGCCGCAAGCATGATGTTGATTGTCGCGCCGACCGAGACGACGTCCAAATAGATTTTGGCGCCCTGTAATTCGTCTGCGCGCAAATAGATGGCGCCGTGTTCGTTCGTCACTTTTGCGCCCAAAGCTTCGAAGCCTTTAATATGCTGGTCGATCGGACGGGGGCCAAGATGGCAGCCGCCCGGAAGCCCGATTGCCGCATGCTTGAAGCGGCCGAGCATCGCGCCCATCATATAATACGACGCCCTCAGCTTTTTCACGTTGCCGTTCGGAAGCGGCATCGCGATCATCTCCGAAGGGTCGATCGTCATTTTGCCCGCATCGAATTCCACTTTCCCGCCGATGTCTTCCAGAAGCGCTTGAAGGGTGAGGACGTCCGAAATTTCCGGAAGCCCTTCGATCGTAACGGGTGAATCTGCCAGGATGGAAGCCGGGATCAACGCAACGGCGCTGTTTTTCGCTCCGCTCACTTTTATCGTTCCGCGTAGAGGGTTGCCGCCTCTGATTTTATAAACGTCCATTTGAGTCTCCTTTAGGCGTTTCACTTGTTCTTTCTTGCTTCCCAATCTTCGAGGAATTGCTGGATGCCTTTGTCGGTCAACGGATGGTTGAATAATTGCTTAAGCACGTTGAATGGCGTCGTCGCGATGTGCGCTCCTGCAAGTGCCGCGTCTGTAATATGCTGCGGGCTGCGGATCGATGCTGCGATGATTTGCGTATCCATGTCGTGGATTGTGAAGATGTCCGCGATCGTGCTGATCAGATGGATTCCTTCTTGACCGATATCATCGAGTCTGCCGAGGAATGGGGATACATAAGTGGCTCCAGCGCGCGCTGCAAGCAATGCTTGGTTGGCACTGAAAATGAGGGTCACGTTTGTTTTGATGCCTTCTTGTGCGAAAACGGAGCACGCTTTCAGGCCTTCGGGTGTCATTGGAAGTTTGACGGTGATGTTCGGCGCGATTTTCGCGAGTTCGCGTCCTTCTTCGATCATGCCTTCCGCGTCGAGTGCGATGACTTCAGCGCTTACAGATCCAGGGACGAGAGCTGTGATTTCGCGCAGTCTGTCGTGGAAAGAAATGTTTTCTTTTGCGACGAGTGATGGGTTTGTTGTAACGCCGGATAGAATTCCCCAGCTATGTGCTTCTTTTATTTCCTCAAAGTTTGCCGTATCGATGAAAAATTTCATGTGAATAGTTCCTCCTTCAATGAATGGAAAAGAAGGAGAATGCATCCGGTTTTGATGCTTCTCCTATTTATATGTCCAATTTTATTACAAGTTAAGCTTTTCCTGAGCTTCCGAACTCGCGCATTTTTCCGATGACTGTTTTCTTGATGGCTTCGCGCATTGGAGCTAGGTATTTACGTGGATCATAGACGTTTGCATCTGCGTTCAATGTTTCACGGACCGCTTTTGTGCCTTCGATCTGGTTTTCAGTGTTGACGTTGATTTTCGCTGTTCCGAGTGAGATGGCGCGTTGGATGTCTTTCGTCGGAATTCCTGTTCCGCCATGAAGGACGAGTGGAAGGTCTGATTGGCTTGAGATCTCTTCCATTTCTTTGAATCCTAGGTTCGGTTCGCCTTTGTATGGTCCGTGGACCGATCCAAGAGCAGGCGCCAAGCAGTCGATGTCCGTGCTGTCGACGAGCTCTTTACATTCTGCAGGGTCTGCGTAGATGACTCCGTCAGCGATGACGTCGTCTTCCTGTCCGCCGACAACGCCGAGCTCAGCTTCAACAGATACGCCTTTTGCGTGGGCATATTCTACAACTTTTTTCGTGATTTCAATGTTTTCTGCAAGAGGTTTGGAAGATGCGTCGATCATGACGGAAGTGAAGCCTGCGTCGATTGCCTCTTTGCATTTTTCGAAACTGGATCCGTGGTCCAGATGGATAGCGACAGGTACAGTGATGTTGTAATCGTGCATTAATCCTTTCACCATGTTGACGACTGTCGTGAATCCGCCCATATAGCGGCCTGCCCCTTCAGAAACACCGAGAATGACCGGGGAATTCTCTTCTTGCGCCGCTTGCAGGATCGCCTGCGTGTATTCAAGGTTGTTCAAATTGAACTGGCCGATAGCATATCCTTCATTCTTACCTTTGATCATCATTTCTTTCATTGACACAAGAGCCATTGCAAAATCCTCCTCTGGATCGTTGAGATGAATGTATTGTTTGAATCGATATTTACCTCTTTTATCATAACAAAAACAGACAGTATTTACTACTGTCTGGGTTGTGGGCGCAGTGCGTCATCGTTTTCTAATTTTATTCCCGATGAAGCAAAATCTCTTTGACCGCGTCGCGCACTTCGTAAATATTGAATGGTTTCGTAAAATATCTCTCTGCCCCGTTTTCAATTGCCTCTTCTGTCAATTCAACTTCCCCGTAAGCCGTCATCATGATGACAGGTATATGGGGCCAATCTTTTTTCAGCCTTTTCAGTACTTCCACTCCATCGATTCCCGGCATTTTCATGTCGAGTAATACGCAATCGGGTTCTTTCTCTGTAACCGATTGGAGAGCTTCTGCGCCATTTGCGGCCAACCTCGCTTCAAACCCCTCTTTTGTGAATACCTCATTCAATAACAGTCGTATTCCGGCTTGATCGTCGACGATTAGCAAACTCTTCAAAAGGCTCACCCCTTTTTTATTTAGTGCCCCAATAACATATACAATTTGACAAATAGTCTAAAAATCCTTCTTTTTTCATTTATTAAATCAACTTTTTTTATTCGCGGAGCGTTGCTGGAATGCTTGGTTTTATTCCAACTGGAAAATATAATGGGATAAGAGGTGGTAAAGATGAAAATATTGACGACGCAAATCGGCGGGCTCTTGCAGCGTGCCGGCTCGAATAATGAGGAGGCTGTCGAGGAGACGGCGAGATTGTTGGCGCAGGCGACGATTGGGGAAGGACGTGTCCTTTTCGCAGGTTTCGATGAGATGGAAGCTGTCGGAATGAACGCGATGTATGGTGCGGAGCCGTTCCGTGGAGCTGTCCGGTATGAAGAAGGGATGGACATCCATTCCGCGGACCGGGTTTGGCTATTCGCCCGTTCGGCAACGGATGCGCGGGCGCTTCAGTTGGCACGGATGCTTGCGGAACAGTTCATCCCGTTTGCGGTTGTTGCGGGCGAGAAGGCGACGGATGAGAATGAGCTTGCGGATTTGGCGTATACGTATATGGCGACCGGCGTCACGAAAGGGATTTTGCCGGGCGAGGACATCGGCAGCCGAATCGTTCAGCCACATTTGATGGTCGCTCTCTTTTTGTATGAGGCGGTCAAGATGGCGTATGACGAAATGGTGAGTGAAGAGGATTGAGTGAGGGGCGTGTTTATGAGCGTGAAATTGAATTTATGAGCGCTTGGCGGGATTTATGAGCGCGATTTCGATTTTATGAGCGCTTGGCAGGATTTATGAGCGCGAAACCTATTTTATGAGCGCGCGAACGTGAGTTATGAGCGCCAATCACGATTTATGAGCGCTCCCCTTTCATCAATCCAAATAAAAACAGAAACCATCCAATGATCGATGGTTTCTGTTTTTTATTTGGCTATCAACCTTGATGCGCCAGCGCTGCGCGAATGAATTCGCGGATGAGCGGTGTCGGGCGGGTTGGACGTGATGCGAATTCCGGATGGAATTGAGTTCCGATGAAGAACGGATGGTCCTCCAACTCAATGATTTCCACGAGATGGCCGTCCGGGCTTTCGCCTGCCACGATCATGCCGGCGTTTTCAAATTGCTCACGATAGATGTTGTTGAACTCGAAGCGATGGCGATGGCGTTCGTACACCAATTCGTCGTTATACGCTTCTTGCGCTTTCGTGCCTTCCTTCAGTTTGCACGGGTGAGCGCCGAGTCTCATATCCCCGCTCGCCTGCTCGATGTCGGAGCGGTCTTCGAAATCGCGGTTGTTTTCGATGATGGCATTTTCCGTTTCGCCGTCGAATTCAGCTGAATGCGCGTCTTTTATTCCAAGAACGTCACGTGCGAATTCCACTGCGGCCAGCTGCATGCCGAGTCCGACGCCGAAGAATGGAACGCCGTTTTCACGTGCATAGCTGATCGCTTCCATTTTGCCGTCGATGCCCCGGTCGCCGAAGCCGCCCGGAACGAAAATGCCGTCCGCGTCCTGCAGGATCTCCGCAACATTTTCAGAAGTCACTTCTTCGGAATTGATCCAGTCGATTTCGATATCCGTATCGAATTCGTATCCGGCATGACGGAATGCTTCCACAGCTGAAATATAAGCATCTTGCAACTCGACGTATTTTCCGACGAGGGCGATTTTCACTTTACGTGAAAGATTTCTGACGCGGTTGACAAGCTCTTCGATTTCCGTCAAATCCGGCTCTTTCGTTTCGAGGCCAAGGAAGTCGACGACGATCTTGTCCATGTTTTGTGCATGAAGACGGATCGGCACTTCGTATAGCGTCTCCGCGTCAAGCGCTTCGATCACTTCTTCAGGTTTGATGTTGCAGAAGAGGGCGATTTTGTCCTTCATTTCCTGAGGGACCGGATATTCGCTTCGTACAACGATCATATTCGGCTGGATGCCGAGTCCGCGCAATTCCTTGACGCTATGCTGCGTCGGCTTCGTTTTCATTTCACCGGCAGCGTGCAAATACGGGATGAGCGTGTTGTGGATGTACATGACGTCATCTTTGCCGAGATCCGTTTTCATTTGGCGGATCGCTTCAAGGTATGGAAGCGACTCGATATCGCCGACGCTTCCGCCGATTTCAGTGATGACGACGTCTGCGTTCGTTTCCTGGCCCGCGCGTTTAACGAGGCTTTTGATTTCATTCGTAATATGGGGGATGACTTGGACGGTCGCCCCTTTGTAGTCTCCGCGGCGCTCTTTGCGCAGGACGGAGGAGTATACTTTCCCCATTGTGACATTGGAGTATTTGTTCAATTTGATGTCGATGAACCGCTCGTAATGTCCGATGTCGAGATCGGTTTCAGCACCATCTTCCGTGACGAAAACTTCCCCGTGCTGGTATGGGCTCATCATTCGAGGGTCCAAGTTGATGTAAGGGTCGAATTTTTGGTTGGTTACTTGCAAGCCTCGTGCTTTCAACAGTCTTCCGAGGGATGCGGCATTGATACCCTTTCCTAAAGACGAGACAACTCCACCGGTTACAAAGATATATTTTGTCATCTATAGCTCCTCCTTTGTGATAGGGGTTCGGTCGTATAAAACATCAAAAAGCGCTCCACTGTAGTCTATCTACAAGAGGAGCGCTTATACACGGATTCATGTGTCCTTTTTCAAGGAGCCCAAATAAAAGATTAAAGCCTTACACGCCCGAAGTCAAGTGGAAAGTATTACAGAAGGTCTTCTTCCTCTTCTTCCTCATCTTCTTCGTCTTCGTCGTCAATATCCAATTCATCGTCTGGAACGATTTCGAGGCCTTCCTCATCTTCGATCAAATCTTCCTCGATCTCGATGATTTCTTCTTCCTCGTCCTCTTCATCATCCAAGTCGTCTTCGTCATCCAGCTCGTCGAATTCTTCATCAAACAACTCGTCCTCGTCGACGTCTTCCTCTTCTTCGTCCTCTTCTTCGTCATCGTCATACGCTTTTTTCTTTTTCTTCTTGCGGACTTTGACGACAGGAGCCGTTTCTTCCTCGATCTGATCAACCGGATACCACTCGCGCAAGCCCCATTCGTTGTTATTGATGGCAAGGAATCTTCCATCGATATTCATATCTGTGTAGAATTGGAGGAGCCTGTCCTTCATTTGACTCTCCGACATTCCTGTCAACTCACGGATTTCATTCATTAATTGTTCAAGTGTCAATGCTTCCCGGCGCTCGGTCAATATCGCGTATGCAATATCGATCATCGATTCTTCCAGGAGTTCTTCTTTCGTCAATTCATGTAAATTCAACGTACGCACGTCCTTTCTCTGAGCAAAAGCATACTTATCATTATATACAATGAAGTGCCTGTTATGCTACCATCTTCTACTCTTCTTTAAGCGTTGGAATTCTTTGACGCTTAGGCAGCCGAGGTAAAGGGCGGCAAGCAGGAAGGGAACCGCGCCGTAACCTACACCGTATAAGGAAAAGATGAGGACAATGATTACAATGATAATCAAAACATGATGATACAGTTTCATGCCCTCACCTCTTTCCCTTTATTGTCTTTATTATACGTGGAAAGAACAGGCAAAATCCACTGTAGAAGACAATTTTTCAAAATGTTTTTAATGGAGAGCAAACATTCAAAAAAGAACGCTCTATAAGAGCGTTCCCCCTATTTACATATTGCGGCGGTATTGGCCTCCCACTTCGTATAACGCGTTCGTAATTTGGCCGAGGCTCGCGACTTTGACGGTTTCCATCAATTCCGCAAAGATGTTGCCGCCGGTCACTGCAACTTCCTGGAGCTTGCGTAATGCGTCAGCCGATTCGTCGCCATGCTGCGATTGGAAGGCGCGCAAGTTGGCGATTTGCGTCTCCTTCTCTTCCTTCGTCGCACGAGCGATTTCCATATTGTCGATGTCCTCTTCGGAAGGCGGATTCGGGTTCAAGTACGTATTGACGCCGATGATCGGCAGTTCGCCCGAGTGCTTCTTCATTTCGTAGAGCATCGATTCCTCCTGGATTTTGCCGCGTTGATATTGCGTCTCCATCGAGCCAAGTACACCGCCGCGGTCGTTCAGGCGGTCGAATTCCTGGAGGACGGATTCTTCGACGAGGTCCGTCAGTTCTTCGATAATGAAAGATCCTTGGAGCGGGTTTTCGTTTTTTGAGAGTCCGTGCTCCTTCGTGATGATCATCTGGATCGCCATCGCACGGCGGACCGATTCCTCCGTCGGCGTCGTGATCGCTTCATCGTAAGCGTTCGTATGGAGCGAGTTGCAGTTGTCCTGCAATGCCATGAGCGCCTGGAGCGTCGTCCGGATGTCGTTGAAATCGATTTCCTGCGCATGCAAGCTTCGTCCGGATGTCTGGACGTGATACTTCAGCTTCTGGCTCCGTTCGTTTGCGCCGTATTTCTCGCGCATCGCGACCGCCCAGATGCGTCTTGCCACCCGCCCGATGACCGTATATTCCGGATCCAAGCCGTTCGAGAAGAAGAACGACAAATTCGGAGCGAAATCATCGATGTTCATGCCGCGGCTCAAATAGTACTCGACGTATGTGAAGCCGTTCGCGAGCGTGAACGCGAGCTGTGAAATCGGGTTTGCGCCTGCTTCCGCGATATGGTAGCCGGAAATCGAGACGGAGTAGTAGTTCCGCACTTTCTTGTCAATGAAATACTGCTGGATGTCGCCCATCATGCGGAGCGCGAATTCCGTCGAGAAGATGCATGTATTCTGCCCTTGGTCCTCTTTAAGGATATCCGCCTGCACCGTTCCGCGGACGACTTGCAGCGTGGCGTTTCGGACTTCCGTGAATTCTTCGACCGTCAGCACGCGGCCGAGTTCTTCTTCCTTCAGCTTCACTTGCTGGTCAACCGCCGTATTCATGAACATCGCAAGGATGATCGGCGCAGGACCGTTGATCGTCATCGACACGGACGTCGACGGCGCGCAAAGGTCAAAGCCGTCATACAGCTTCTTCATGTCATCGAGCGTACAGATGCTGACGCCCGACTCCCCGACTTTTCCGTAAATATCCGGACGCTCGTCGGGATCTTCGCCGTATAACGTCACCGAGTCGAATGCTGTGGACAACCGTTTTGCATCGTCATCTTTGGACAGGTAATGGAAGCGGCGATTTGTCCGTTCCGGCGTGCCTTCCCCTGCGAATTGGCGTTTCGGGTCTTCCCCTTCCCGCTTGAATGGGAAAACGCCAGCCGTGTACGGGAATGAACCCGGGACGTTCTCTTTGTACACCCAGCGAAGGATTTCGCCGTAGTCCTTGAATTTCGGCAACGACACCTTCGGAATCTTCAACCCTGACAAACTTGTCGTCGTAAGTAGGGTACGAAGCTCCTTATCGCGGATTTTCGTAATGAATTCGTCACCCGCATACGATTCTTTCAAAGTTTCCCAGTTGTTGAGAATCCGCTTTGATTCCGCGGAAAGCTCTTCACGGACACCGTTTGCCAGAGACTCGAGCGATGCGGTAAGCGCATTGTCCGGTGATTTTTCATTCACAGCCTCGATTGCGCCCTCGAGTTGGAATAAACGGCGGGCAAGATCGACTTGCTGCTCGGATTTCTTATGGTAATCGCGGATCGTGCTTGCGATTTCACGTAAATAATGTGTGCGGTCTGGCGGGATGATGACGTTCTGCTTTTGCGTCTTCACGAACTCCGTGTAGGACGTCTCCCAGTCTGTGCCGCATTTTTCATTCAACTTCGAAACGAGCGCTGCGAACAGCGAGTTCGTCCCTTTGTCGTTGAACTGGCTCGCGATCGTGCCGTAGACAGGCATCGTATCTAGATCTTTGTCGAACAGGAGATGGCTCCGTTGGTATTGCTTCTGCACTTGGCTGAGCGCATCCTCGGACCCTTTCCGCTCGAATTTATTAATGACGATCAGGTCGGCGAAGTCGATCATGTCGATTTTCTCAAGCTGCGTCGGTGCACCGAACTCGCTCGTCATGACGTACATCGATACATCGGACACTTCCGTGATTTCCGCGTCCCCTTGCCCGATTCCGCTCGTTTCAACGATGATCAGATCGAAGCCCGCCGTTTTCACGACGTCGAGCACATCTTTGATGGCGCCCGATAGTTCGGAGCGTGATCCGCGTGTAGCGAGGCTGCGCATGAAGACGCGCTTGTTGAAGATCGCGTTCATGCGGATCCGGTCGCCGAGCAGAGCACCGCCCGTCTTCTGCTTCGTCGGGTCGATCGATAGGATGGCGACTTTCTTATCCGGCAATTCACGCAGGAACCGGCGGATCAGTTCATCGGTGAGCGAGGATTTCCCCGCTCCCCCCGTACCTGTAATTCCGAGGACCGGCGTGTTTTTCGATAGTTCCCTAGCTTTTCCGATCAGGTTAATCGCGGCCGGGTTTTCCTTGTTATACATTTCCTCCGCGTACGTGATGAGGTTGGCAAGCACTTCAGGATTGTCCGTACTCACTTTTTCGAGATTCGCCAACTCATCTTCCACTTCGGTAAGGAAATCGCATTCCTCCACCATCCGGTTGATCATCCCTTGCAGCCCCATCTTGCGGCCGTCCTCCGGCGAGAAGATCCAAGCGATGCCGTAGTCATGCAACTCCTTGATCTCCTTCGGCAAGATAACGCCGCCACCGCCGCCATAAATGCGGATATGCGGAGCGCCTTTCTCCTGCAACAGGTCGTACATATATTTGAAGTATTCAACATGCCCGCCCTGGTACGACGAAATCGCGATCCCTTGCACATCCTCCTGGATCGCCGCATTTACGACCTCCTCAACGGAACGGTTATGCCCCAAATGAATCACTTCCGCCCCCGTCGATTGGAGGATACGGCGCATAATATTGATCGACGCGTCATGCCCATCAAACAAACTCGACGCCGTCACAAAACGAACATGATGCCTCGGCTTATAAATCTCAGTTGTAACCACTTCTCGCACACCCCTTCATTCTTTTTGCGGTTTTTCTGCGGTGCCTGCGCAGCACACTATTCAGTTTATTAACTACAATTGTATAAAACTGAAACAGGCAGGTGACTATGACAACTATTCATGCTTTTCCATACGTATTTTTATGCCGGTAACTGAATTGTCATAAATGTATCGTGCACAGGCACCGACACTATTCAGTCTATTAACTACGATTGTATAAAACGGAAACTGGAAGATGATTATGACAATCAAACGCATATTAAACGTTGCATTTTTATGCATGCCGTTAAATTGTCATAAATGCACCACGCACAGGCACCCACACAATTTATGGATTACCGACGATTCCTTTGAATAATTGGTCGGTCTGATAGCTGATGAACTCCTCGATAGTGTAGGTTCCGCGCAATGCCCATCTGCGGAATGCCCACATTTGGCCTTGGACGACGACGTGGTGTGCGGCCATGTCGACCGCTTCCTCGCCGATGCGCAATTCACCGGACCTGACGCATGCTTGCAGCAGGTTCTTGAATAACGCGACCATTTCCATCTCTTTTTTCAGGACGTATTGGAGCGCGTCCTTCGGCAATGACTTCGATTCCTGGTACATGACGACGAATTCATCTGACATGTCGTCGATCAGGTGGAAATACGAATCGATTGCCATCCGTAGTCCCTCCACATTCCCTTCCTGGTCCATCAACGTCGATAGGCGGCTCTGCACTTCATTGTAAATACTGTCGCAGACGAGATAGAGCACATCTTCCTTCGTCCGGATATATTCATAGAGCGTGCCGATGCTGAAGCCCGCCGCTTTGGCGATCTCCCTCGTCGTCGCCCTGTGGAACCCTTTTTCCTTGAACAGCTGGACGGCTCCATCAATGATCTGCTCACGCCTCTTTTCAATCAAGCTTTCATCTTTGACAGACGATTTTACTTCACGTTTCAATTGCATCATGCACCCCCGATTATTTTGTCAACATGCGGGAGATGACGAGTCGTTGGATTTCCTGCGTTCCTTCGTAGATTTGCGTAATCTTCGCGTCGCGCATGAAGCGCTCGACCGGATAATCCTTCGTATAGCCGTAGCCGCCATACACTTGAACTGCCTCCGTCGTCACTTTCATCGCCGTATCTCCTGCCATCAGTTTCGCCATCGCGGATGCTTTTCCATACGGCAAATCGTTCGATTCAAGCCATGCTGCCTGGTATGTGAGCAATCGTGAAGCTTCCGTCGCCGTCGCCATATCCGCCAGCTTGAAGCCGACGCCTTGGTTCGCTGCAATCGGCTTGCCGAACTGTACGCGCTCCTTCGAATAATCGACTGCTGCGTCTAGCGCTCCTTGCGCAATGCCGACCGCTTGTGCAGCAATTCCGTTCCGGCCGCCGTCCAACGTCTTCATCGCGACAATGAACCCTTCGCCTTCCGCACCCAACATGTTCTCCTTCGGCACACGGCAGTTGTCGAACATGATTTCCGTTGTAGGAGATGAACGGATGCCAAGTTTCTTCTCTTTCTTGCCTACTGAGAAGCCTGGGAAATCCTTTTCAACGATGAATGCGCTTGTGCCTTTATGCTTCGATTCCGGATCGGTCACTGCGAACACAATGTAAATGTCTGCAATTCCGCCGTTTGTAATGAAGATCTTCGAGCCGTTCAGAACGTAATCGTCACCGTCAAGCTTCGCAGTCGTACGCATGCCGCCAGCATCGGAACCGGAGCCCGGTTCAGTCAAGCCGTACGCGCCAATTTTCGTTCCTTCAGCCATTGGACGTAGGTATTTCTGCTTCTGCTCTTCCGTACCGAATTTGTATACCGGCCACCCTGCAAGTGACGTGTGCGCGGACAATGTAACCCCTGTCGATGCACAGACGCGTGACAACTCTTCCACCGCGATGCAATACGCGAGATAATCGCTGCCAATGCCGCCGTACTCTTCTGGCCAAGGAATCCCCGTCAACCCGAGTTCAGCCATCTTGTTCCAAATGTCCATATCAAAGCGCTCTTCCTCATCGCGCTCCGCAGCTGTCGGCGCAACGTCCTTCTCCGCGAAATCGCGCACCATTTTCCGAATCATTTCATGCTCTTCCGATAATCTAAAATCCATGTCAACTTCCTCCTCGGGGTTTTGTACGGTGCCTGTGCACCATACAATTCAGTCTATTAACTACAATTGTATATTTCGAAAACGATAGTGCTGTTATTGCAGTAATCACTTAGTCAGTTGAAGTATTTTTATACATTTAATCGAATTGTCATAAATGCGTCTTGCACAGGCACCGACACAATTCAGTTTATTAACTACAATTGCATATTCGCAATGTCATAATGCTTTCGTGTCGGACTTTCGATTGCCTAAAGATGTATATTTATACTACTCATCAAATTGTCATAAATGCACCATGCACAGGCACCACCAAAAGGTCACCTCGTTAAATGCTTGCTGATGACGATGCGTTGGATTTCGCTGGTGCCTTCGTAGATTTGGGTAACTTTGGCGTCGCGGAAGTAGCGCTCGACCGGGTAGTCTTCGGTGTAGCCGTAGCCGCCGAAAACTTGGACGGCTTCGATAGCGTTGTCCATCGCGGTTTGTGATGCAAACAGTTTTGCCATGGAGGCCTCTTTACCGCATGGCTTCCCTTCCGCGCGCAGCTGGGCGGCGCGGTAGACGAGGAGCCTTGCTGCTTCGGATGCTGTCGCCATATCCGCCAGCTTGAATCCGACGCCTTGGTTCGCTGCGATCGGTTTCCCGAATTGCACACGTTCCTTTGCATACGCGGCAGCCGCTTCAAGTGCCGCTTCGCCGATGCCGAGCGCCTGTGCCGCGATGCCGATCCGGCCAACGTCGAGGTTCGCCATCGCGATTTTGAAGCCCTCTCCCTCTTCACCGAGACGGTTCTCCGCGGGCACTTTCATATCTTCGAATGTGAGCTGCACGGTTCGCGATCCGTGCAGGCCCATCTTTTCCTCGTCTTTTCCGATGATGAGGCCCGGCGTATCCATATCGACGATGAAGCCCGTAATGCCGTACGTCCCTTGCGAAGGATCCGTCGACGCGAAAACGATGTAGACGTCCGCCTCGCCGCCGTTCGTAATGAACACTTTCGAGCCGTTCAGTACATAATGATCGTCCTTTTTCACGGCTTTCGTCTTCAGCGATCCTGCGTCGGATCCAGCACTCGGCTCCGTCAGGCAGAAGGCGCCCAAGTATTCGCCCGATGCCATTTTCGGCAAGTAACGGTTTTTCTGCTCTTCATTCCCGAAATACATGATCGGGTTCGTGCCGACGGACGTATGGACGGACAGGATGACGCCCATGACCGCGCTCACTTTCGAAAGCTCGTGGATGGCGATGATATAGGAAACGAAGTCCATATCGGAACCGCCGTATTTTTCGGGGACGGTGATGCCCATCAGGCCGAGCTCGCCCATTTTCTTTAGGATTTCACGTGGAAACTCCCCCGCCTCCATCCGTGGAATGAACGGCTCGATTTCCGCTTTCGCAAAGTCCCTTACCACCGTGCGCATCATCTGCTGTTCTTCGGTGAATTGTAAATCCATTGGAATTAACTCCTTTATTTAACGTGTTAGTCGCTCGTTATCGGTCAAGTTCATAACTTTATCGGTCAAATCCGGCGGGTTATCGGTCAAGTTCACAATTTTATCGGTCAACTTCCGCAAGTTATCGTCATTCAATGACCTTCGACCTATCAAGTTGAGCTCCTTCTGACCTCCGGTGTACCCTTCACCTTATGAATATTCATAGAAGCCGCGGCCCGATTTCTTGCCAAGCCAGCCCGCGTTGACGTACTTCCGAAGCAATGGGCAAGGGCGGTATTTCGAGTCGCCGAAGCCTTCGTGGAGCGTCTCCATAATGTAAAGGCATGTGTCGAGTCCGATGAAATCAGCCAGTTGAAGCGGCCCCATCGGGTGGTTCATGCCGAGTTTCATCACTTCGTCAATCGCTTCCTTCGATGCGACGCCTTCGTACAGCGTGTAAATCGCTTCGTTGATCATCGGCATAAGCACGCGGTTTGCGACGAATCCCGGGAAATCATTCACTTCGACCGGCGTCTTCGATAGTTTGCGCGTCATGTCCTCGACCGCTTCATACACTTCGTCGGATGTCGCGAGCCCGCGAATGATTTCGACGAGTTTCATGACAGGCACCGGGTTCATATAGTGCATGCCGATGACGTTTTGCGGACGGTTTGTCACTGCCGCGATTTCTGTAATTGGAAGGGATGATGTATTTGTCGCCAAAATCGCATGCTTCGGCGCAATCCCGTCAAGTTTCGCGAAGATCGATTTTTTGATCTCCATGTTTTCGATCGCCGCCTCAATGACGATGTCCACGTCATGTGCGTCCTGCAAATCGAGCGATTTCGTGATGCGCCCGAGGACTTCCGATTTTTCATCTTCCGTCATGCGGCCTTTCTCGACGTTGCGAGAAAGGTTTTTCGCGATGACCGCAAGCCCCTTCTCGTACGACTCCTCTTTAATATCATTCAATTTCACGTCGAAGCCCGCTTGCGCACACACTTGAGCGATTCCGCCGCCCATTTGTCCAGCTCCGATGACCATCACTTTTTTGATTTCCATAATGAAGTACCTCCGTCTCCGTCTACCAAAATCTCCGCTTGCACATACGCATAAATCAGAATCTAGCCACCTATTGGGCTATCACTCTTTCCCAACTTCAATCATGATCGCGTCGCCCTGCCCGCCGCCCGAACAGATCGCAGCAATACCGATACCGCCACCACGACGTTTCAATTCATAAGCAAGCGTCAAGATGATCCGCGCCCCGCTTGCGCCGATCGGATGTCCGAGTGCGACTGCTCCGCCGTTGACGTTCACTTTTTCAGGGTCGAGCCCTGCAATTTGTGAGCTTGCAAGAGCGACAGCTGCGAACGCTTCGTTTATTTCGAATAAATCAATGTCCTTCAATTCTTTGCCCGTCTTTTTCAACAACTCGTTGATGACTAATCCCGGCGTCTGCGGGAAGTTTTCCGGCTCGATCGCAACTTCGGCGTGTCCGATAATCGTTGCAAGAGGCTTCTTCCCTTCCTTCAACGCACGCTCCTCATTCATCAAGACAAGCGCGCACGCTCCGTCATTGACGCCCGGCGCATTGCCTGCTGTAATCGTGCCATCTTTCCCGAATGCAGGACGCAATTTCGCAAGTGATTCGAGGGAAGTGTCGCGACGCGGCGCTTCGTCCGTGTCGACGACGACCGGATCCCCTTTCCGTTGCGGAATCTGCACTCCAACAATCTCCTCTGCAAATTTCCCTTCGTCAATCGCCGCATTCGCACGCTCATGGCTGCGCAGCGACCATTCGTCCTGCATTTCACGTGTCAAAGAAAACTCGCTCGCTGTCCCATTCCCGTACGTTCCCATATGGACGCGGTCTGGGGAGAATGAACAGGACAAGCCATCATAAATCATTCCGTCCACCAATGGCGCATCGCCCATCTTCAAGCCGAATCGCCCTTTCGGCAAATAATACGGTGCGTTCGACATCGATTCCATTCCGCCCGCCACGATGACGTCTTCGTCACCGAGCCGGATGAGCTGGTCGCCGAGCGTGACGCTTCGCATGCCGGATGCACATACTTTATTCACCGTCTCGGTTTTCACGGACCACGGAAGCCCCGCCTTCACTGCCGCCTGCCTCGATGGGATTTGCCCCTGCCCCGCCTGCAGCACCGTCCCGATGATCACTTCATCGACTTCCTCTTCTGTAACACCCGACCGCTTCAACGCTTCCTTAATCGCGATTCCGCCTAGATCACTTGCTGTTTTCGTGGATAAAGCACCGCCAAACCTACCAAACGGAGTCCGTGCCCCGTCCAAGATGACTGTTCTGCCCATTTCCTACTCCTCCATTTCAGCATGATAACGTTTTCATTTTACAGAAAGAGCGACGACTGAACGCTCGCTCGGTAACTCTTCGAAAAAAAAGGGAGTACACAGACTCCCTTTTTTTCACGGAAGCAGATCCGCTCCCAATTTTCTTAATTATATCGTTCTTTCTAAACTCTCGCAATATATCTTATTGTAAAATCGGTTCCTCTTCTTCTACGACTGCAGGTTGGAAGTCTTCCCCGAAGATGGAGCGCTCAAGCAATTCCGCGATGTCGTATGTGCCGACTTTGTCTTCCACTTCGATCGCCTTCGTTCCATCCGATAGCATCGTCAAGCAGTATGGACATCCGGATGAAATGATGCCCGGGCTTACTTCCATCGCCTGTTCCGTACGCGCAACGTTGACGCGGTGGCCCGCATCCTCTTCCATCCACATGAGTCCGCCGCCCGCTCCACAGCACATGCCGTCCTGGCGGTTACGTTTCATCTCAACCAGGTTGACGCCCGGAATCGCTTTAAGGATTTCCCGTGGTGGATCGTACACGTCGTTGTATCTGCCGAGGTAGCACGAATCATGGAACGTGATCGTTTCATTGATTTCATGGACCGGCTTCAGCTTGCCTTTCATGACAAGGTCGTACAGCATTTCGGTATGGTGGACGACTTCCGCCTTGAAACCGAAATCCGGATATTCATTCTTGAAGATATTATATGCATGCGGGTCGATCGTGACGATCTTCTTTACGCCCGCTTTTTCAAATTCATCGATATTCGAAGTCGCGAGTTCTTGGAATAAAAACTCGTTCCCCAAACGTCGCGGCGTGTCGCCGGAGTTCTTCTCTTTATTCCCAAGGATTGCGAATTTGACGCCCGCTTCGTTCATGAGATGCGCGAAAGCAAGCGCGATCTTTTGCGAACGGTTATCGAATGCACCCATCGAACCGACCCAGTAGAGGTATTCAAACTCTTCGTCCGCTTTCTTCATTTCTTTCACTGTTGGAATATGAAGGTCCGGACGCGCATCACGCCAGTTCTCCTTCTCTTTCCGGTTAATGCCCCACGGATTCCCTTGGCGCTCGATGTTCGTCATCGCACGCTGCGCATCCGCGTCCATCTTCCCTTCCGTCATGACGAGATAACGGCGGAGATCGATGATTTTGTCGACGTGCTCGTTCATGACCGGACATTGGTCCTCACAGTTCCGGCACGTCGTGCACGCCCAGATTTCCTCTTCGGTGATGACATCGCCGATGAGGGATGGGCTGTAAATATCGTCGATTGATGCGCCTTCCAATGCAGCGGCGAGCGCAATCTGGTTGCCTTTTGTGTTTTTGAACATTGGCGCAGGCACCCATGGCTGTTTCTTCGTGACGAGCGCGCCCGTGTTCGTCAGGTTGTCACGCAGTTTTGTAATCAAGTCCATCGGGGACAGCATTTTGCCCGTCCCGGTCGCCGGACACATATTCGTACAGCGTCCACATTCAACGCACGCGTAGAAGTCGATCATCTGCTTCTGCGTGAAATCGGTGATCTTCCCTACACCTAGCGCAGGCATATCATCTTCGTCTTCCGCTTCTTCAAGCGCTTCGAAGTCGATCGGCGCAAGCTTGCCCCTCCGATCAAAACGCATCATGTACGTGTTGACCGGTCCTGCGATCAAGTGCGCGTGCTTCGATTGCGGCACATACACGAGGAATGTGAGCAATGTGAGCAAGTGGACCCACCATGCGACGAAGAAGACGACCGCTGCGGCTGTCGGGCTCATGAAGCTGAAAGCGGTTGCAATCGCAGATGCCATCGGCTCCGTCCACACCGTTTCATGCCCTTGCCAAATCATGTTCGCGCCATTCGCGACAAGCGTCGACAACATGAGAAGGCCGATGAAAATGAGGACAAGCCCTGATTTCCAGCCGCGCTTCAGGCGCACGAGCTTCTCAACATACCGGCGGTGGAACGCCCAAACCACTGCAATCAAAATCATGAAAACAACGATTTCCTGGAAGAACGTAAATCCTCCGTAAATCGGTCCGAACGGCAAATGCGACCCCGGCTTCAAGCCTTTCCAAATGAGGTCGATCGCCCCGAATTGGACGAGCAGGAATCCGTAGAAGAACATGACGTGGATGATTCCACTTTTCTTATCCTTCAATAGTTTCTTCTGCCCGAATACATTCACCCAAACTTCTTTCAGACGGCGGGAAACATTATTGTCGAACTCTTCCTTCCGCCCAAGCTTTATGAATTGGACCCGCGTCCTGATCAAATGCGTGAACAGCGCAAGCGCATATGCCACCACCGCCAGGAAAAGGATCCAGTTGACGATCAACAAAGCATCCATTTTATATTCTCTCCTTCCCTTATCGGAACGTTATGAATAGTGTAGTAGAAAATTAGTATTGTGTCGATGTTCTATTTCATAGTTTAAGTTATGAATGAGCATTCAGTCAATGGATATTTTTATTTTAGGGATAATTTTTAGAGGATTTAGAATGAGGTATAGGCGGTACTGGGGCTGTTATGAGCGCGGATGGCTGAGTTATGAGCGCGGGACGGTGATTTATGAGCGCAGAGCGGAGGTTTATGAGCGCGAAAACGAGTTTATGAGCGCTGGATGGGAGTTTATGAGCGTGAAAACGAGTTTATGAGCGCAGAAACAGATTTATGAGCGCAGAGCGGAGGTTTATAGGCGCGGGACCATGTGCTTTGGTAATAAATACTTTTATCCGGAATATTATTTGCAATATTCATGGTATTATTAATCAACGGACTATAAAGGAGGGCGGAAATGAATACAGACAGTCTTGTCAAAAACACTTTGTCGATTATCTGCTTTCCTTTCACATTGGCAAATATGCTTATCAATCAAAAAAGGAAGGTTAAAGAAATAGGAGAATTGATTGAGGTAAACAGCAGGAAAATACATACGATCGTATCCGGAAACAACGACTCAAAACCTACTGTCATACTTGATGCTGGATTAAGTTGTTGCTCGATCGACTGGTACTACGTTCAACCTGAAATATCCAAGTTCGCAAGAGTACTTTCTTTTGATCGTGCAGGTTACGGCTGGAGCTCGCGTTCAAAAGGCACACACACGAGCGAGGAAGCCGTCAATGATTTAATACGCATTTTAGATAAACTGGCAATCAATCCGCCCTATATCCTCGTCGGACATTCATTCGGCGGATTAAACATGAGGCTATTTGCAAGCAAGCACCCCGAAAAAGTGGCGGCGATACTATTAATTGACGCAGTCCATGAGAATAGATACTTAAGCAAGGAATGGGATGATGTCCGTAAAAAAAGCCATCAGAAAAACTTGAATTTATTCAGATTAGGGTACATCACTTCCGGGGTCGGACTACCGAGACTAATAAAGCAGCCAGTCGGCAGAAAGTATTTACCGGGGCCTTTTCAAAAGCCAGCCGCCTATATCGGGTATCATCCAAATGCATTCGAAGCGGTTTATAAAGAGTTCCTGCACAGTGAACAATCTGCATTGCAAGTTGCCAATTCCAAACCTTTATATCCGGACTTACCTATAAGGATACTAAGTTCCAATAACAGTGATCCGACTTGGATTGAACACCAAGAACTCCTGTGCAATTTGTCAAATAACACGAGGCAAATCAAAACAGATAATGGTCATTCCATCCACTTGGAAAATCCAGAGCTTGTAATCAACACCATTCAAGCACTATGTGAAGAAGTGGAACTCACGATATAAAAACAGCCCCCGGTCATATTTCATTTCGGAGGCTGTTGGTTTCGTTTATCTTATAAAGTTGCCCGCCCAACAATTGGCGGGCTTTTTCGATGTTATCGACGTTAATTCCAAGGAGTGCAGACGTTGAAGGTCCCGCTGATGAATGAATATCGACGTCAGCTTCTATCATAACCAACGGATCCCCCATCAGCTTTCTATATTCCGCAAGAATCCCTTTCGACCCTACCGGCCAGACTTTTTGAATCAATCCGTTGTCCATCGCTTCTTTGATCAACCGCAATGACGCAATCTCGCCGCGTCTTTCAAGCACTTCATTCCCGACGAGCGGCGTGCCGTAGGCGTACCATTCCAACTCAGCAACTTCCTCAACAACCCGCTGTTTGCCGATTATCGTAACCGCGACAGCCGATTGCAAAAGTTGCATATTCGTCTCCGTGCTGCCCGAGATTTTCGGCGAATCCAGATTTGATTCCCGGAAGACATCTTCCACGCCTGCTACGTACATCGCCCAACTTTCTTCGCCGCTGAAATTATGTATGAGCACAGCGATCGGATCCGCGTGCGCCGCCCACTGCTCGAGCAGTGCGACACGGGCGGCGAAATACGCCGTCACCCGATCCGGAACCGCCACGACATCATGCAGCTTCTCCCCGATACCACCCGAGTTATCCGTCGTTACGACATGCCCATCGCCGAGCGCTATCGCATTTCTCATCGGACGAACCCGAATCTGCCGCCAGCCGCTTTCGCAAGCACCGGCATGACGACAGCCGCCACTACGGCATTCAAGACCGTCGCTAATAAAATCGCCGGGACCGCGCCAATAAAGAATGCAGGCGATACGAGGAAATAAAACGGCAACGGCGCAAGCAACCCATTCGCGACGATGAAGAACACCCACTTTGATAAGTGGTGGCCCGCCTTATGTAGACGTGCGAAACCATAAAGGATGATCATCATTTCAATCGCAATCAGGATATGGAAAGGCCCGAGCGGAAAGCCCGCGTACATTGCGGACGCGAGATGGCCTGTCATCGACGCGACTCCGACGAAGACGGGCGGCAAGAAGGATGCTGCCAGCAATGCAGGTACGGTATCAAGCGCCAACGAGCCGACGCCGGACGGGATCTTGATGAACCCTCCCACCGCACAAAGCGCCGCGAACAATGCGGTCAGCGTCATTATTCTGAGTTTCATCATTTTCCCTCTTTTTTACCGGTCCGGAACACTTTCGCACTGCGGACATATTCATTATCAGGAACGCCAAGACGCGCATTGACGATGCGTGCCGCGACGAAAAGATAGTCCGATAGGCGGTTCAAGTATTTCTGGACCTTCGCCGGCACATCTTCCTCCGCCTTCATCAGCGTCACCGTCAATCGTTCCGCACGGCGCGCAACCGTACGCGCAATATGCAACGTCGCAGCTGCAGGCGATCCGCCCGGCAAAATGAATTTCTCAAGCGGCGGCGCTTCATCCATCAATGCATCAATCCGCTGTTCTAGCACTTCGATCGGCTCTTCCGACAATTTATAATGGCGCTCTTTCATGACATTCGCCAAGTCCCCGCCGCCATCGAATAATTCATTCTGGATCGCTTCCAAATCCGCAAGCAGATCCGCAAACTTTTCACCTTCAAGCTCCGTCATCGCCTTGCCGATGAACGAGTTCAATTCATCCATCGTCCCGTAGGCTTCAACGCGAAGGCTGTCCTTGTCGACTCTGCCGCCAATCAAGCTCGTTTGCCCTTTATCTCCTGTTTTCGTATAGATTTTCATATGATTTCTCCCCTTTTCTTCAATGTTTGTGCCAGTCCGTACCAAATCCTCGTCACTTCATCCGCCTGCCCAATCAATCGCTGGTACAGCCGGCCGCATGCATCGCGCAGCTTCCGCTGGTCCGCGTCCATCGGCACGATTCCCCGTCCGATGTCGGTCAGAATGAAAATGATGTCTTTTCCTTCAATCGATTTCAAAATGTGCTCAACGGCTTCCGCTTCAGCCAGTTCACTCTGTTCGAGCCATTGCTCGATACGGTCAATGACAACCTTGGTTCCGGGCGGAATCTCGATCTCACCAACGGAACAATCGACCCAATGATGCGGAACATCCACGAGCATATTTTTCACATACTCTCTTTTCCCGTTGTGGGAACCTCCGATAACGACACGCATCGCAAGCCCTCCTTCATTCCGTCGTGACTGCGCCATTCGAGCTTCCAAATCGATCCGTGAGAAATTTGCCATGACCAGAAATCCCGCAGTTCCGGTGAAAATCGGGTGAGCGCGATGCGGATCGGTCCGCCGTGGGTGACAACGATTCCGCCATTCGGCAATGAAACCAGTGCCTCCAGCACGCGTTTCTCCACTTCCGCCAAACTTTCCCCGCCACGTGGTGCGAATGAATACGGATCCTCAATCCAACTTCGGTAGTCCTTATCCAATTCAAGGTCCGCATACGTTTTCCCTTCAAAATCACCGAAATGGCATTCACGCAATCTTGTATCCGCGTGATAGTCCGAACCGGGAAACAGAAGTTCCGCGCTCTCTTTAGCACGTCTCAAATCGCTCCCATATACGATTTCGCTTACGGGCATCGTCCGAACCAAGTTTCTGACCGGCTCAATCGGCTCATCCGTCCATCCGATATATTTCTTCTCGCGATTCCCGGCAGTCGGCAAATGCCGGATCAAATACAAATGATGATTGCCAGCCATAACAACGCCTCCGTCCCTTCGATGAACGCCCCGCATAAGTCACCCGAAACGCCGCCGAAATGCTTAAGCGACCAGCTTCTGAAAATAAATACAGCCGCCACAGCGACGAACACCAACACAACCGGCACAACGATCGAATGAAGTACGAAGCCAAGTACCACGGCAACAGCGATTGTTGCAGAGACCGACCACGCCATCAACTTGGCCGTTGCCAGCTTCCCTTTGAAGAAATGGGCGATCCCTTTCTCTTTCGCAAGGCGCGTCGTTGAAAAGTAGACGTTCATGCCTGCCCTAGCCAGAAACGGGACAGCAATGAAGTACGCAAGTAAGCCCTCGTTGCGATGAATCAATTCCTCGAGCAAAGCGATTTTCACAATGAGCAACAGGACGAGCACCATCGCCCCGAACGCGCCGATACGCGGATCGTCCAATATTTCAAGCCGCTTTTCCTTGTCGCGATACGAAAAAAACGCATCTCCCATGTCCGCGAAGCCATCCAGATGCAAACCTCCCGTCAATGCGACGCCCACCACAACGACGAAAACCGATGCGAGCAGCGAGCCCGTTCCGATGACGTCCGTAAATAATATCGAGACGCCGTACATTGCAAGGCCGATAAGCCCACCGACGAACGGCAGCGCGACATACATCCCCGTCACATCTTTCCGTTCCATCTGCAGCTCTTTGCGGATCGGGATGGACGTGAAAAATTGAAGTGCAAGCAACAATCCGTTCACGCCCGTTCACCTGTGATGACCGACAGGATGAACGGCCAGTCGAGGTGCGTTTTCACGTGTGCCGCCCAAGCGTCGTAAATATCCGTCCCGGCTGGCGCCTCGCTCAGCGGCCGGTCCACGTCCTCTTCTTCAATCCCGTGATTCATCTTATGCGGAATGACCCCGGCGATGCGAATGCCCGTATACGATTCGATAAAGTCGACACCTTCCTGGAATAAGGCTGCGTCCCCATGGAATTTATTGATGATGATCCCTTTCACGCGCGCCCGGTGTTCCGGCGACAGCAATTGAAGCGTACCGACAATCGATGCGATCGCGCCGCCGCGGTCGATGTCTGCGACGAGCAGCACGGGCACATCCGCCATGTCCGCCACCCGCATATTGACGATTTCGCGGTCGTTCAAATTCACTTCCGCAGGACTTCCGGCACCTTCGATGACGACAACGTCGAACGATTCCGCGAGCCGGTCGAGCGACGTCCGGATTGCTTTCAGGGCACGGTCGAAAAACTGCTTCCGGTATTCCATCCCGTCCACAGCTTCAAATGTCTCTCCGAAAAACCGGACATCCGCTTTTCGATTGTCCAATGGCTTCAACAGAATCGGGTTCATCTCGATGACCGGCTTCGTCCGCGCCGCTTCCGCCTGCAAAAACTGCGCCCGGCTCATCTCTTTCCCATCTTCCGTCATTGCGGAAAATCGCGACATGTTCTGCGATTTGAATGGGGCGACCCGCATCCCTTCGTCCGAAAGCAGCCTGCAAAGCGCCGTGCAGATCATCGTCTTGCCGACATCCGACGCCGTTCCCATCACCATGATCCCTTTCATCGCACTGCCACCTGCCCTTCCTTTTTCCAATACAGCGGCAGTCCGCAATCCATTTCGATCGCGTCGTCCGCCAGTTTGACGAGATGTTGATGCAACTCGCCGATCCACTTGCAATATGTTTGCGTCTCTTCGTATGTCGATGCCGGTTCGTCCAGCACTTCATTCGAGACGATGACGAAATGGGTGGCTTTCTCCTGGATTGCGGCGACCGTTTCCACGAGCTGCGCCGCTTTCTTTTCCATGCATCCCTTTATGTGGATGCAGTATGTACCTTCATGTTCCGTATATAGTTCATTCGCAAGCCAAGTCGTAAGACAATCCCATAGGACAAAATCGTTTGGCTGAATGAACGGCAGTGCCTCTTCCAAATCGATCGGCTGCTCGAACGTCAGCCAATCTACGTCCGCGCGGTCAAGCTTATGTTTTTCAATCCGTTGCCTCATTTCTTCATCGACCGCGCGACCGGATGCGATGTAGACGAGCCTGCCATGAGCGGCGGCAGCCCCCTCGACGAGCAACTTTTCTGCATAAGCGCTCTTCCCGCTTCGCACGCCGCCGCTGATGAATGTCAGTTTTCGATCCATATTTGGAACACCTCCCCCTTACCTTCGTCGGTTATGAGCGTGAAAACGATTTTATGAGCGCATTCCCACCGTTTATGAGCGGCAAAACGGATTTATGAGCGCGTTCCTACCGGTTATGAGCGCCAAAATGGATTTATGAGCGCATTCTCACTGGTTATGAGCGCCAAAACGGATTTATGAGCGCATTCCCACCGTTTATGAGCGGCAAAACGGATTTATGAGCGCATTCCCACCGTTTATGAGCGTGAAAACGATTTTATGAGCGCATTCCCACCGTTTATGAGCGGCAAAACGGATTTATGAGCGCATTCCCACCGTTTATGAGCGCCAAAATGGATTTATGAGCGCATTCCCACCGTTTATGAGCGGCAAAACGGATTTATGAGCGCGTTCCTACCGGTTATGAGCGCCAAAATGGATTTATGAGCGCGGCTGCAAGCTCTCTCCGCAATTCTTCCATTTCCTCGCCGCTTTTCATGCCGATGCGGAGCCAGCGGCCGTCCATTCCTCTGAAATTCTCCGAATGGCGGAGGACGATGCCTTTCGCGAGCATATCTGTGTACAGTTTTCCGGCGTCTTGCGGTTTGAATGATAGGAAATTCGCTTCCGATTCGGTCACGATGCAGCCGTAGCCTTTCAAAAACGCCGCCATCTTCACCCGTTGTTCGGTGGCGTGGCGGATCGCGGTCTCGCGGTACGCTTCCTCGCCGAGGCAGACTGCCCCGATTGCGGCCGCAATTCCGTTGACATTCCAATGCGGTGCCGTCGATTTCAATTCCGCAATGACATCATGATGCGCGACGACATACCCGAGGCGGATGCCCGGAATGGCGTACATCTTCGTCATTGAGCGGACGACCATGACATGCGGAAATTCGTTCAATTCGGGAATGAACGAATTGCTTTCGTCAATGAAATCGATGAACGCCTCATCGAGTACGACTTCACAGCCGTCCTCCCCCGCCTTCCGGATAATCGACAACAGTTCATCACGCTTCGGCAAGACGCCTGTCGGATTGTTCGGTGTGCATATGTAGACGACGGCTGCTTCTGCAAGCCTGTCCAAAACCGCATCGACCGGCAGTTTGAATCCATCCGCTTCAGAAGCGATGACACGTTCAATCTCCACGCCCTTCGCCCGCAACGTCGCTTCGTATTCCGAAAACGTTGGGTGGACGACGATCGCCCGTTTTCCACGATACCGTTCCGCGATGAGCGACAACAGTTCAGCAGCACCGTTGCCTACAATCACCGATTCTTTCATTACGCCATGATATTCCGCCGCCTTCGAATGGAATGGCTCGCCGGACGGGTCCGGGTAGGTGTTTAATCGCGTCAAAAGTTCCGGCCACAATTCGACGACAGACCGCGGAGGCCCCGCCGGATTGCAGTTTTCGCTGAAGTCGAGGATCCGCGCAGGCGGGACTATTCCAAGTTTCTCGTAGACATGCCGGGGGTTCGCCCCGTGTTCAGGCAATTGCATAGAAAATCACTCCAATGATCGTCATAAGTATCCAGAAAGCGAAGGACGCCGCTTGCATTTGCCGGATCGCCGATTTGATATGCGACACTGTTAACGGCTGAAGTCCGGGGCCGATTTCCGGCCGTTCGGATTCGATTCCTCGGTATGTACTTTTCCCGCCTAATTTGAAGCCGAGCTGCCAAGCGGTCGCCGCTTCAAGGAAGCCGCTGTTCGGGCTCGGGTGGTTCCGCGCGTCCTTGCTCCAGCCGATAAACCGCTTCCGGAAAGGGATGCCCCCTTCATTTCGAGTGAAAACGAGGATGAGGAAGCCCGTGATCCTTGCGGGAATAAAGTTCAACACATCATCGGCGCGCGCGGAAAACTTGCCGAATTTCCGGTAGCGGTCGTCTTTGTAGCCGATCATCGAGTCGAGCGTGTTGACAGCTTTATACATCCATAATCCAGGCGCGCCGAATAGGAATGCCCAAAATAACGGAGACGTGACGCCGTCCGCGGTATTTTCCGATACCGTTTCGATTGCACCTCGGGCAATTCCGCCTTCCAGCAGCTTGTCAGTGTCGCGGCCGACAATCCATGAAAGCTTCGTTCGCGCTTCCTCTAAGTCACCCTTTACTAGCGGATTATGAACGTCGAGCGCCGCGTCCCTTAAACTTTTCTGGGCGAGTCCAATCGCGATGAAAACGGCTTCGACGACAATCCCGGCAACGATATGTAGTTGGTAGGCGGACCAGACGATCGCAAGCACAATCACGGTTACAAGGAACACCGTCATGAACAGCATTCCAGCGCCTTTCAGTACGCGGGCGCGACCTTTATTCAAGACCGCGGTGAGTTTCGAGATGAATGTGCCGATCCAGCGGACGGGATGCGGCCAGTTCGGGGGATCCCCGATGACGCGGTCGAGGACGAACCCAATCGCGATTGCAAGAAAATGGGCTTGCATAGTTAGGCCAATCCTTTCGCTTTACTAAAATAGGCTTGCATTACGACGTCCAGCCTTTCGCCTTTTTGTAAGCACGAATCGCGCTGACGGTGCAGTCGTAGACGCCATGGCCGATCAGTTTGCCGAGGGGGGTGATCGGTCCTGCGTACGGCAAGTGCTCCCCTTCCTGCGTCGCCGCGACGAGGAGGCTGTCGGTCGATGTGCCGGTCGCGATCGTGCCGGTGAGCGGGTCTTTGATGTTTTCAGTATGCAGCGCTTTTGTTTTTGCCTCGGTTGCGGTGATCATCGCCTGGATGAACGCTTCTTCGGGCAGATGGGCGTTGACGATGACCCATGTGTTGATCGTTCCGACGCGTTGTTCACGGTCGAGCGCCTGTGAGACATCGACGGCATTGCCGACGCCCGCTGTCACCATGACGAGGATCGTGCCAAATTCGCCTTTGTATTCGCCGATTTCCGCGTGTTCGGTCGTGACGGCAGTCATCATGCCGACGGTGTCCGAAAGCGGGAAGCCATGCTGTTCGAGGTAGGCGGACATTTCCGCTTTAACGTCGTCGCAGTTGTAGTTTTCGTCGACGTGGCGGTTGACGAATGCGCGGTACCAGCCGAGTCCGGCATTCACGACGGCGGACGAGACGGTTTTCAATGGCTGGTCGACCTGTAATGAAACGCGCTCCGCCGTAACGGTGAAATGCCCTTTATTTACCGTGAACGGGTTGCTCTCCTCGACTTTGTGAGGGAGCAGAGTCATTTGCGGCTTCGGCAGTTCCGGGTGCGGCTGCGTTTTGACGCGTGCGTTGTACACTTTGCCGATCGTCGCCTCGCGGATGACGTCCTGCGGCTCGCCTAGACGAGCGATCTCCCCTTGTTCCATGAGGAGCAGCCGGTCGCAGTAAAGCGACGCGAGGTTGACGTCATGGAAGACGGAAATGACGGTGACGCCTTTTTCGACGGCGTGGTTGCGGATCGTGTCGAGCAGTTGCTGCTGGTGGGCGATGTCGAGATGGTTCGTCGGCTCGTCGAGGAGGAGGATCGGCGCGGCTTGCGCAAGCGCCTGCGCGACGAAGACCCTCTGTTGTTCGCCTCCCGACAGCAGTTCGATCGCCGTGTCTTTGTAGCGGGTGATGCCTGTGTAGTTCATCGCTTCGTTCACCGCCCGCTCGTCTTCATCGGACCAGGACGAAAAAAGCCCGGTCTGATGCGGGTACCTCCCGAGCGCGACGGTGTCTTTCACGGTGTGCGAGAAGGCGTGCGCATGGAGCTGCGGAAGGACGGCGACCTTTTTCGCGAATTGCTTTTGGGAATAAAGTTTGGCGTCCTCCCCGTCGATTTGGACAGTGCCGTTTTGAGCCGGCAAAATGCCTGATATGATTTTCAGCAACGTTGATTTCCCGCTGCCGTTCGGGCCGAGGATGCCGAGGATTTCGCCTTTATTCACATGGAATGAGATGTTTTTGACGATCGGTTCTTTGCCGTATCCACCCGTGAGGTTGTCGACTTGCAGCATATTACATGGCCCCTTTCCTTCTCTGTCTGTAGAAAATGTACGCGAACACCGGCGCGCCGATGAATGCAGTGATGACGCCGACCGGGAGTTCCGACGGCGAGATGATCGTCCGAGCGATAAGGTCGCAGATGATGAGCAATGACGCGCCGTTCATGAATGAAAGCGTGAGCAGATGCCGGTGGTCCGACCCCCACATGAGGCGCGTCATATGCGGGACGACGAGGCCGACGAAGCCGATTGTGCCGGATACTGCGACAGCGGAACCGGTCAAGATGGAACCCCCGATGAGGATCATGAATTTCCGCCGCTTGACGTTGACGCCAAGATGATGGGCGCGTTCCTCGCCGAACAGCATCGCGTTTAATTCCCTCCGGTTCATCCATAGAATGAAGGAACCGATGACGACGAACGGCAGCACCATGACGATATAGTTCCAGCCGCGCATCGAGACGCTGCCGAGGAGCCAACCGATGATCTGCCGCAGTTCTTCGCCGGTGAGTGCGATCATGAGCGACAGGACGGAGCCGAGGAATGAACCGAAAATGATTCCGGTTAAGATGATCGTCTCCATTTTCATTGAACGGTCGACGAGCCTTGCGAAGCCGATGACGAGAAACATCGTCAAGGCGGCGCCCGTCATGCTGAAGACGGGCAATGTGTATGTGCCTAGGATTGGAATCGATAAACCGAAAAAGAGTGTCACGACAGCACCGACCGAGGCGCCGGATGACACTCCGAGTGTGTATGGATCCGCGAGCGGATTTTTCAGCAATCCTTGGAAAGCTGCTCCTGAAATGGCGAGCGATGCGCCGACGAGCCCGGCTAAGATGACGCGGGGCATCCGGATTTTCCATAGGATGTTTGACGCTGTCGTATCCGATGAATCCCAAAACGTGCTGATCGGAATGTTGACCGTTCCAATCGACACACCGAGCCAGACCGCCACTAGAAGCGTGGCGGCGGACACGATGTAGGCGAGTGCCGGTTTATTCACCGAACGCCTCTGGATAGATGGCTTTCGCCACTTCTTCCAGGCCTTGTGCTAGACGCGGGCCTGTACGGCTCGTCAAGTTTTCGTCGACTTGGATGACTGCATCCTCTTTGACGGCGATGATGTCGCTGAAGCCATCGCGGTTTTTCACGCTTTCAACGATGTCCGGCACGTAGCTGTACATGACGAGGATGACGTCAGGGTTCTGCTTGACGATCTCCTCCGGACTGATCAGCGCCCAGCCATCTTCCGTCACGACGTTTTCCGCACCGATCATGTCGAGGATTTCCTGCATGAACGTGTTTTTCCCTGGCGCATAAATTTCCGGCGCGTCAGATGTTTCAATGAAGACACGTTTTTCTTTCTCAACTTTTGCCGTTTTCGCGAGGACTTCTTCGACTTTCGCTTTCATGTCCTCAACGATTGTAGCTGCTTCTTCCGTTTTGCCAGTAGCTTTGCCGATTGTTTGGATTGTTTCATATGTCTGATCGAAATCCGCCGCATTTTTCACGACAAAAACGTTAATGCCCGCGTCGCGGAGCTGCTCGAGCCCTGCATCGCCCGTACCGAGCATGGATTCATGCGCGAAGACGATATCCGGAGTCATCGAGATGATCTTTTCGACGTTGAACTCCATTCCGCCGATCTTCTCTTTTTCAAGCGCTTCTTCCGGATAGTCATCCCAGTCGTTGACGCCTACAATTTCGTCATTCAGGCCGAGCGCGAACAGGATTTCCGTGTTGCTGGGAATCATGGAGACGATTGTTTCAGGTGCTTTTTCGATCGTGATGTCATTGCCGACCGCGTCTGTCAGCGTGATCGGGAATGCCGCTTCCGCTGTTTGATTTTCCTTCTGTGTATTTTCCGTTCCAGTTTTGTTGTCTTTCTCCGCGTTGTCCGTGCCGCATGCCGCGAGCAGAAACGCCGCTAGAATTGCTGTTAGCCAAAGTTGCCACATCTTCTTCATTCCGATTTCCTCCTGTTTGTTCCAAATAAAAATCCCCCGTTTTGTGGACGGAGGAATGTGTTCAGTAAAAATACAGCAGCGAATGTTGATATGGATGCGCTGATTTCCACCAAACCTATCCTCGTAGGGTACGGGTGACTCACGAAGGCAGGTCTCCTGGCTTGTGCTCATCGCGTACCGCGCCTTCCCGGAAGTTTTTCCAGTGGCATGTTGCGGCTTGCGAGCACTTACAGTGGCGGGACCGCGCCGGAATCGAACCGGCTTCCCTTTTAACCCCGGCGTTGACGGCGGGGCACCTTCATGTTTGGTTATGTAATTGATGTTCGGATTTATTATACTACAGTTTTGGTAGATGTCGAGAGTCTGCGGGCTATGAATTAGGTTGATTGTGTTGCGGGAGCCGTTGGTTGCTTGGCGGATCATATTGATTATGTTGCGAACTTCATTGATTGTTTTTCAGCTCGCTTTGATTTTGTTGCGCTCATTTGATTGCGTTGCGAGTCCTGTTGATTTCGTTGCGATGCTCATTGATTTTGTTGCGCACGCAGTTTATTGCGTTGCGCCCACTCGCCATATCAAAAAAACCGCCCCTTAAGCGAAGGGGCGATTCATAATTACATTCTCTCAGGCGCAGCAACGCCGATCAGTTTCAATGCATTCGCTATTGTCGCGCGTGTTGCTGTGATCAATGCGAGACGTGCTTCGGACAGGTCTTTGTTGTCCGGGTCGAGCACTTTTTCAGAATTGTAGAAGCTGTGGAATTCCGCGGCCAGCTCCTGGATGTAGTTTGTGATCCGGTGCGGCGAGCGAAGTCTTGCCGCATCGCTGACGGCGCGCGGGAAGTCGCCAATTTTCTTCAGCAATGACAATTCTTTTTCTGCCTGCAATAAATCGACATGATCCGTTGACGCCGCTAGATTCGTTTCTTCCGCTTGGCGAAGGATCGATGAAATGCGGGCATGCGCGTATTGCGCGTAGTACACCGGGTTTTCATTCGACTGCGAGATCGCCAAATCGAGATCGAAGTCCATTTGCGAATCGGCAGAGCGCATCGCGAAGAAATAACGTACAGCGTCCAAGCCGACCTCTTCAACGAGTTCGCGCAGCGTGACCGCTTTTCCGGTACGCTTGCTCATCTTGAACTTCTCGCCGTCTTTATACAACTGCACCATTTGCGCAACTTCCACTTCGAGCGTGTCACGATCGTAGCCGAGCGCCTCGATCGCCGCTTTCATCCGCGGAATATAGCCGTGGTGGTCGGCTCCCCAAATGTTGATGAGCTTGTCGAAGCCGCGGCGCAATTTGTCCTCATGATACGCGATGTCCGGCGTCAAATACGTGTATGTGCCATCATTCTTAATAAGGACGCGGTCTTTATCATCACCGAACGTCGTCGAACGGAACCATGTCGCGCCATCTTCTTCGAATACATGGCCGTTTGCACGCAATTTATCGAGCGCGATGCCGATCTTCCCGTCCGTATACAGCGACGTTTCCGAGAACCAGTTGTCGAACGGCACGCGGAAATCTTCCAAGTCCTTCTTCAGCTTCGCCAATTCGAACTCGAGGCCATACTTCCGGAAGAAGTCCTGACGCTCCTTTTCCCCGACGTTCACATACTTGTCGCCGAACTCCTCCGCAAGCTTCTCACCGATATCGATGATGTCCTGCCCATGGTAGCCGTCCTCCGGCATTTCCTTTTCAAGACCTAATGCTTGGAAGTATCGCGCCTCGACTGAAAGGGCCAAATTATTCACTTGATTGCCCGCGTCATTGATGTAATATTCCCGCGATACGTCGAAGCCGGCAAAATCGAGGATATTGCACAATGCATCCCCGATCGAAGCTCCACGCGCGTGACCTAGATGCAAGTCGCCTGTCGGGTTCGCCGAAACGAATTCGACTTGGACTTTTTCATTGCCGCCATACGTCGAACGCCCGTAATCCGCTCCTTGGGCAAGCACTGTTTTGATGACTTCGCCTAAGTAATCGGTTTTCAATCTGATATTGATGAAGCCCGGTCCCGCGATTTCCAATGATTCGATGGAAGTTGACGACGTGTCCAATTTCTCGAGAATGGCTTCCGCGATTGCGCGCGGCGGCTTTTTCGCGATTTTCGTCAATTGCATTGCGATGTTCGTCGCATAGTCGCCGTTCTCTTTGTTTTTCGGTGTTTCGAGAATGATGTCCGGCATTGCCGATTCATCCGCAAGTCCTGAAGCGAGCACCGCTTCGCGGAATGCGTCTTTGATTTCCTGTTGGATCTTTTCAACTGCGTTCATTTTTGTCCCTCCGTATATGTAATCGTAAGTTCGTGTTTGCCTAGCAATCCGCCTTCACCATGCAGTTCGTAATGCGCCGTGAATTTGTCCGCCCCGACTTCGAGCTTCGTCGTCTTTACGAGCAGATCAAAAGTGGCGGGTCCGTTGCCGTACGTGCCTGGCCGCATTTCGCCGAGCGAAAATGGAAGGCGCATCTGGACCGCCCCGTTCCGCATGATCAAGGCATCCCCTTCTTCCAATTTCACCGTCGTCCGCACTTGCTGACCGTTCAAGTCTTCCGTGAATTGCAAGTACGTCTTTCCGGCTTTTTCGATCAACGTCCCCGCAGCTGTCAGCTCATGCTTGTCCGCAGCTTGGCCCTCGTGCCGGATCGTCGATCGGAGCCGGACGTCGACGTTTCGGCCATCCTTAGTTGATTCCACTGTTGCACCGCCCTTGACGTTCAAAATATCTATTCATTATATCGTTTTTCCCCGCACTATTCCAATACATCGCGAATTGTCGAAATCAAATCTATGTTTTTACTGATTTGCCGTTTAACTTTTGCGCGCCGGTTCCATACTGACTGCAAAGAACGGTGGGAGAAGGGATTGTATGAGACGGGTCGATTATAAAAAGAAAAAGAAAAGACATAATCTAGTTCGACGGATTGCCCTGCTTTGTGTGACGGCGGTGACGGCGTTTTTCACGATGTTCCTGTGCCTTCGTCTCTATGCGCAAATTACGGGAGCCCCTTCGTTGAGCGTGCCGAAAGCGAGTGTATTCCTCGACAAGAATGGACGCCAGATCGGCGATAAGTTTTCAGCGGAACGCCGGTATTGGGTCGGCCTTGATGAAATTTCACCATTCCTGCTCGACGCAGTGATCGCAACGGAAGACCGCAATTTTTACGAGCATAACGGGTTTGATTACAAACGAATCGCCGGTGCCGTCTTGAAAGACGTAAAGACGATGCGGAAAGCGGAAGGCGCGAGCTCCATCACTCAGCAGTATGCCCGGAATTTGTTTTTGACACATGAAAAATCTTGGAATCGGAAAATAAAAGAGGCGCTCTACGCGTATCGGTTAGAAACTTTTTACGATAAGGATGTCATTTTGGAAGGCTATTTGAATACGGTCTACTTCGGGCATGGGATGTATGGTGCCGAAGCGGCAAGCAGGTTTTATTTTTCGAAGTCGGCAGAGGAATTGACGCTGGAAGAGGCTGCGCTCATTACAGCGATTGCGAAAGGGCCGTCGGTTTTCGACCCATTGGACAATCCCGAGCGCTCCCGCGAGCGTCAATTATTGATCCTCTCGCTCATGGAGGACCAAGGATTCATTACCGAAGTACAGCGGCAGCGTGCGGCGGATGTGGCCGTGACGCTGAAGACCGAAGATTGGAAGGATATGAAGCGGGTTGCCCCTTACTTTTTGGATGAAGTATGGCGGGAAGCGGAGCGTATTTTAAGCAAAAAAGGACGCTATCCGGCAGAAGGCGGCTGGACGATCCGGACAACGCTCGATCCGCAGCACCAGCAGTCTGCGGAAGAATACATCAAAAAATGGATGCCGGATAGCGGGCTTCAGGTCGGCTTCATATCGATGGAGACGGAAACCGGAAATGTCACTTCGCTCGTCGGTGGGGTTGATTACAAGGAAAGCCCATTCAACCGGGTGACACAGGCGAAGCGGCAGCCGGGGTCCGCGATGAAGCCGATTCTATATGCGGCGGCGCTTGAAGAAGGCTATAGTCCGCTCACATTCCTATCGACGGAACGGACGATTTTCACATATGACGAAGGGCGCTCGACATACGAGCCGAAGAACGTCAACGGCAAGTTTGCGGGCCATCCAATCTCCCTCGCGCAGGCGATCGCCATTTCGGATAATATTTATGCCGTGAAGACGTTGGAGGATATCGGGTATAAGAAGTTCAATAAGATGGCGAACCGGCTCGGTCTCAACGTCGAGTTCCAAGAATCGCCCGCTGTCGCACTCGGCACGTCGACCGTTTCCTTGATGGAAATGACGACCGCGTATGACCGGATCGCGTCAGGCGGGCTCGAAGTTGAGCCGACGACGATCCTTTCCATTACCGACGCGGAAGGGAAAACGGTGTACGAGCAGCCGAAGAAGAGCACAAAACGGGTCATCACCGAGCAGGACGCATTCGTGCTCACCCATATGTTGACAGGCATGTTCGACCCGGCTTTCAATGATTATTCTGTCGCTACCGGACTGTCGATGCGCTCGAAGCAAAAACGGCCGTATGCGGCAAAATCCGGAACGACCATTTCCGACCAATACTTGATCGGCTACACCCCTTCATTGACGGCAGGGATCTGGACGGGCTATGACGTCGGCCAGCAATTGACGAGCTTGGAAGACAAGGCCGCCACGAAGAAAATATGGATCGACTTCATGGAAACGGTTCACGCCGGCAAAACGCCGGAGCCGTTCATTCCCCCGAAAGGCGTCAGCAGCGCCATCGTCGACGTCGAAACGGGCGGCATCGCGGTCAACGAATGTCCGAAGCAGCGCCTTATGTATTTAAAGGAGAAAGACTTGCCGCAAAAGCTGTGCACCGACAAAAACTTGCGTGAACAGCGGAACGGGATTGACCATGACTCCGGGACGTTTGAACTTTTTCCGTTTTCGTTTTTTGAATAGCCAAAAGCGAAAGCCGTAACGGAGAACGGCTTTTGCGAGCACAAGCGCAGCGTTGCGAGCAAGATTTGACTTATGACCCGAGCAGCTAGCGCCCGGAGTCTAGACGATAACAGGAAATCAAAAAAGCTTTGCCCTGCTGAATGGAATCAGTCGGGCAAAGCTTTTTTACCGTCAAATGCGGCCTATCGCATGCTGGATCAATGCTTGGGTTGTGTTGACCCCCCACAATTGACAGGCGGCGCATTATTCCGGTTGTCCTAGCTTACAATCGCAAGCTGTAAGTTCAGTGTACTTCCTTTCTCGCAGACATTCAACCTCCGAAGTCGAGGAAGTCATCACATTTCACAGTTTGTTCATAATTCAGGTGAATCGACTCCTAGATCGATGCGCAATTTCGGTTCGCTGCGCTCCCACATTTCATTGTTGTGGGTCGACAGGAAATCTGCAAGGATCTGCTTCGATTTGTCATCCATATGATCGACCATTATATGCCGCTTCATCGATTTGTCCATTTTATTCACATGATCCGCAAGAACCTTATAACCCCTGCGCTTTTCGCGGTTCACGACCATTTCGCACGCGGTGACGCCTGCATAATACGGGCCGTCCTCCTTGAAATCGATCGTCACCCAGACAAGCCAGTACGGTTTTCCGCCTTCCGAATCTTCGCGGTTCGTCGTGAATTTCACGCCGCGCTCCGTATCGCTGCGGGCATGCATCGCCCCGATTTCGATGCGCGCCTCCCCTTCTTCGATGTCAACGATGACCGGCGAGACGTTTTCGAGTGACAATGACCCGATTCCGAATCCTCCATGCCCATCGGTTGGATCGTCTTTTATGATGGTGAATCCCATTTTACGTTTCGGTTTCTGTTCATTCGTCATTCCTATAACCCCTCCCATTCTGCTATTATATACACTATACATAAATTTAGCCGAAAGGGGGAATTCGTATGCCATATGTAACCGTGAAAATGCTGGAAGGCCGCACGGAGGAGCAGAAGCGCAACCTCGTTGAAAAAGTGACGGATGTCGTTGCTGAAACGACGGGCGCTCCTGTTGAGAACGTCGTCGTTTTCATTGAGGAAATGCCGAAAAACCATTACGCAGTCGCGGGCAAGCGATTGAGTGATAAGGAATAATTGGTGCGATGCGAGAATCTCGCATCGTTTTTTGTTTGGATTGAATCGTTTTGGCATGAGAATGGACCCTTGTTCAAAAGAATGGACCCTGAACGCGAAAGAATGGACCCTTGTTCGAAAGAATGGACCTTGAACGCGAAAGAATGGGCCCTTGTTCAAAAGAATGGACCCTGTATGCGGGTTGCCTTGTTTTGAACGCGAAGCCTGCACCCCCGACGCGATTCAACAAAAAAATCCCCTCATACAAAAGGGGATCCGTAACTTATGCAACACCCGAACACGCCTGCAGCTCCGCAATGAAGTCAAACGCGTCCTGCATTTCGTCTTCGGTAAAATTCAGTTTGTTCTTCACGATATGAACCTTCGCGATTTGCTCGTCCTTCGGCAAATAATCGAAATAAAGCAACGTCGAGACCAGCTCCAAAAACCGGGAACTCCGGCCATTCAGCCGTTCAATGCAGTCGGCCAGCTTTTCATGCGGCGCGTTGGCGGTTTCCAAAAACCGGCCGCCCTCTTCCGTCACATTATAGCTATATTGTACGTACGAGCCCTTGTCCGTGCAGCTTTCCTTCAAAAAGCCCATTTCGCAAAGCTCCTCGACACGGAGCGTCAATTCCTCCGAATACGGGCCGTACATATGCAGCTCGTATTTTTCAGAGAAAGGGAAATCCATCTTCTTCGCGATATAGATCATCTTCTGCAATTTCTTCCGCCCGCGCGCTTCTCCCGCCATGGCAATGAACTGCACAATTCTAGCATGCTCCTGCAGCAACCTACTCACCTCTCAACAGTTGTAAAATCTTCTTATATAACGGATTTCCGTCGGACTCCAAAACGTCTTCGGGAAAATACATTTTATGGTCGGTGCGTCGCTTGCCCGAAATGGCATCGACGATTTCCGATGAACGGGACAGCTCGCTCAGCTCGCCGTTCGGCATTTGCAAATAGATCGGCACGCGCTCATTCTCCTCGCCCGGCCGGTAGAAATCATACGGCAGATCAGAAGAGGAATCCGTGACGAGATAGTATTCCGGGTCGAGGCCCGCTTCCTTATACAGCTTTTCGAGCTCGCCGATTTTCCGGTATTCCGTCGCCGGGTTGAACTCGGCATATTGGAACAGTCTTCGGTTGAGGAATCGGTCGCATAAGTCCGACAAAATGGCGTCCTTTTCCTTGCGCCACCATTGGAAATACGTCATGAGCACGCCCTCATCCAACGAAATGTAATCCTCAAGGTCGAATGTCCGCTCGAAAAACGACTTGAAATGGACAGGCTCAACCTTGAACGGATAGCCCTCGTTATATAGATGGGTTGCGCGGTGCAGGATTTTCATCAAAATGACTTCCGCGCTCCGCGAAACGGGGTGGAAGTAGACTTGCCAATACATTTGGTAGCGGCTCATTATGTAATCTTCCACTGCGTGCATGCCGCTAAACTTGATCACTACTTGCTCTTCCGCCGGCCGCATGACGCGCAAAATCCGTTCCATATCGAAATGGCCGTACGAAACGCCGGTGTAATAAGCGTCCCGCTGCAAATAATCCATCCTGTCGGCATCGATCTGGCTCGAAATGAGGCTGACGACAAGCTTGTCCGGATGCGTCTTCCCGATGACATCCGCCACCTGCTGGGGGAAATCAGGCGAGACGCGGCGCAGCACTTTATTCACTTCCGTCTCCCCTGTCAAGATCGCCTGGGTGAACTTTTCATGATCGAGCGTGAACACCTTTTCGAACGCATGCGAAAACGGGCCGTGCCCGAGGTCGTGCAGCAAAGCCGCGCACAGCGTCAACAGCCGCTCTTCATCATTCCATTCCGCCCGACCGCTGAAGCCGTCGTCAATGATCCGCCTCACAATTTCATAGACGCCGAGCGAGTGTTGAAAGCGGCTATGTTCCGCTCCATGGAAAACGAGATACGTCGTCCCAAGCTGGCGGATCCTGCGAAGCCGCTGGAATTCCCGCGTCCCGATGACGTCCCATATGACTTTGTCGCGCACATGGATATACCGGTGGACCGGATCCTTGAAGACTTTCTCTTCGAAAAGCTTTTCATTTTTATAGTCCATCCCGCACCTCCGTCGACGCTTTTTCTTAAGTATATCAAAATCCGGGCAAGAGAAAAGGAAGGTTTTCATCAAAATGAATGCAATTATTTTGCAATGCGTCCAAGTTTGGATGAATAAAAGGCTTAAACACTGTGCACACTGACCGTAAGAAAGAGACTATGAACATGGCAGGAGGCAAGGAGATGGTGAAAGTTAGACAGGATGCTTGGCTTGAGGAAAATGATATTTTATTAGCCGAGACGGTGCTGAGGCACGTCCGGGAAGGCAGTACACAGCTAAGCGCGTTCGAAGAGGTCGGAGATGCGCTCAATAGGACCGCGGCCGCGTGCGGTTTCAGATGGAATGCAGTCGTCCGACGCGATTACGAAAAAGAACTTGCAGAAGCGAAAAAAGAACGAAAGCAGGCAATGCGCGTATTGGGCGCGGACTTCAAACGGCGCAGCCAGCAATTATATAGCCCTATGCAAGGGGCCGATCAGGATGAAAAGACGGCTGTCCCTTTATCCGCCTTATCGCTTGACACAGTAATTGCATACTTAATTCGTTTGCATCATACGGGCGGAGGCGACTCGGAATCACTCAGATGGAAACAGACTGCTAAAATGGCAAACGAAAAAGTCGAGACTCTCCAAAAAGAAATCGACAAACTGCAGCAGGAGAATAAAACCCTCCGGAACGACTATGAAGCGTTCGTACAAATCATGAACCGGGCACGCCGCCTCGTCACATTGGAAGACGATTCCGAGCGCACGGCCCCCGTCTTCACAATGGAGCGCAACGGAAATCTCGTATCCAAAGAACCGCCGATCAATCACTGATCCGGCGGTTTTTTCATTTTACCCGCGTGCAAGCATCTTCTGATTCCGCTCGACGACCCGGTTCAAATAAAACAAATACAGCTCCATTTCCTCAGGCGTGAAGCCGCCCATCTGGACTTCCTCTTCCGAGAGCGCACGCAGCAGCAGTTGGACGCGGATGCCGACGTCCTCCACCGTGAGCGGCTCGCCGATGAGCTCCGACAGCGATGCCATCACTTCCGGTCGTATATCCGGATAGACGAATTTCGTCTGCGTTCCTTGCAGACCGGTTTCGTATAAATCGCGGATGAGGCGGGCGCGCTCGGCACCGCTGCCTTCCACGCACAAATACACTTGAATCGCGACGCCTTGGCGCAGCCGCCGCTGCGAAATCCCGGCGAACTTCCTGCCGCCAATGCTCAGGTCATACGAGCCCGGGCAATAGGAGCCGACGATTTCATACGCCTCAATCTGCTCCGAGACTTCCGGGAATAGCATGCGGACGAATTCCACCATCGATTCGTACCCTGCCGGAATATCGATGGACCCTTCCTGCTCGGAAAGGACGATCGAGATATTGAGCACACCTTCATCCAATACGACCGCGAGACCGCCCGAATTCCGGACAATTGTCTTGTAGCCGGCTTGTTCGAAAAGCGGAAGCGCCTCTTCGATATGCGGCAAGCGATGGTCTTGGATGCCGAGGACGACCGTTTCATCATGCACCCATGTGCGGACGGTCGGCACGGACATTTTCTGGCCGACGAGATGGCAGAGCGTATCGTCCATCGCGAACGATTCCAATGCTGATCTATTTTTTGCGGTCATCGATTCATCGATGAAACGCCATTTAGGGAGTTGTAAGTTGGACATTTTGGTTTCTCCTGGTGATCTTTTTGCTTTCGATTTTTTCCGCTATAAGCATACACCAGTTCCGCCGGATGGAACAGTCCTACATTATTGAAGATTGTATGACTTCTATGCGCAAGAACCGTGTTTCCGGTTCGTTTATGCTACACTAGGGATAGAATTACATCACGTTTAAAGGAGTTTGAATTCATATGAACGAAGCAGCAATTACACTCGATGGCTGGTATGTGTTACATGATTTGCGCTCGATGGATTGGGCGTCCTGGAAGTTGATTTCGAAAGAGGAGCGCCAGGCCGCTATTGAGGAATTCATGGCGTATTTGGATAAACTTCAGCAAGCGGATGACGCAAAAACGGGAAGCCACGCGTTTTACACAGTCGTCGGGCAGAAGGCGGATTTCATGCTCATGACATTGCGTCCGACAATCGACGAACTGCAGGAGCTCGAAGCGGAATTCAATAAATTGACGATTGCGGATTATACAATTCCGGCATATTCATACGTATCGGTCGTTGAGCTGTCCAATTATCTTGCGGGCGAGTCGGATGAAGATCCGTATCAGAACCCATATGTACGCGGACGTCTGTATCCGGAGCTGCCGCGCAACCAGTACATCTGCTTCTACCCGATGGACAAGAAGCGCGATGGCGAAGACAACTGGTATATGCTCAGCATGGACAAGCGCAAGGAATTGATGCGCAGCCACGGCATGATCGGCCGCGGATATGCAGGCAAAGTGAAGCAGATCATCTCAGGCTCCGTCGGCTTCGACGATTTCGAATGGGGCGTTACGCTATTCTCGGATGATGTGCTCCAGTTCAAGAAGCTGGTTTACGAGATGCGCTTCGACGAAGTGAGCGCGCGTTATGGCGTGTTCGGCTCGTTCTTCATCGGCACATTGCTTGATGGAGAGAAGAAGAAGTCGTTTTTCACAGTTTAATTGAGAAGAGCCTCTATGAAGGGGCTCTTTTTTTGTGTGTTACCGCCTGATCGGATGGCGAGACCGCTTGCAAAACGCCTGATTGGATTGCTGGACCGCCTGATAATGCTCGCCAACCGCCTGAAAGAGCGACAAGACCGCCTAATGTCACTGACTATCATTCCAAAAAGTTCGTGACGACTTCCATGAACAAGCTCGGCTGTTCGACATTCGGCGCGTGGCCCGATAATTTGAACTCGAGGAAAACGGCAGCCGGAATGAGCTGAGCCGTCTCTTCACCATAATCGGACGGATTCAATCCATCGTGCATGCCGCTGATGACGAGTGTCTCAGCATTGATCCGATGCAGCTCCTTCCGGAAATCGAACCCTTCCAACGCCTTCGACGCGATCGCCTGCTCATGCAACGTCAATTGCTCACTATGTTCCGCCGTTTCATGCAGCCACTTGTTCACCGCCTTCCGGTTATGGAACATGTACTTCGAAGCGGCGACCATTTTATCGATTGCAGTCATGCCTTCCATCTCATCGGCATGCCGTTCGTAAAGCTCTTCCATCGACGCCTGCTCGCCATGCGATTTCGTCGCGACAAGCACCAGCTTTTTCACGCGGCCGCCCAATTCGATGGCAACTCCCTGCGCTATGTAACTTCCCATCGACACGCCGATCAGGTGAAATGACTCCAGCCCGAGATGGTCAACGAGCGCGACGATATCCCCAATATGATCCTTCAATTCATAATGTGCCGGCTTCTCCGAATTTCCATGCCCGCGGGCGTCCGGCGCGATGACCCGATAATTTTTCTTGAACTCATTAATTTCATGGCGGAACATTTCACTATTGCTCGTCAAACCATGCAGTAGCACGAGCGGAAATCCCTCCCCTTCCTCCTGATAATAAATCTCTATCCCATTCACGTTGAATGTCGGCATCGTACCACTCCTCCGTAAAAGCACTTTGCCTTATCCATACCCTAAATTCTCTATTTCAATAAACCCTAATTGGTCAAAAGCATTCGGCGCGATCCGCGGCACTTCATTCACGCAAAAATCCCGCGAAGCCCGCATAACGCCAATTATTCACGCATAAATCGCCGCAAATACGCATAAACGCCTGCAAACGCTCATAAAACGTAAAATCCACGCATAGTCGCTCGTTTTCGCGCATAAACAAAAAAAGAGCCATCCAAGACGGCCCTTCACCCTTCATTTCCGCAACCACTCCAAAATATCCGCCTTCACATCATTCCCATTCCAAAATGTCAGCGCGGCTTCCTCGCCGATCCGCCTAACGAGTTGCTCGACGTAGTCCGTGCCGAGTACATAGCCAAGGCGGTTGTAGCCGAAATACGCGCCGCCCGATAGACGGAACCATTCCCTCTCCTTTTCCATGTCCCAATCCCCTAAAGCATCTTGCAAAAACCGGCGCTTTAACTCGGCTTTATTCTTCTCATAGCACTTCACCCAAGGACCGCCTTCATCATCGTATGTAAAATAGACCGGCTCCTGTAGCCCCGGCACGATCCGCTTCGATAAATACGTCGCAGCGCCTTCCGTGAAAAGCGTTGTCAGGCCGTGTCCCCAATCGACTGTCGACCAGTCCATCCCGTCGCGCGCGGCAAGCGCAAAATGCGTGACGTGGCCGATTTCATGCGCAGTGATCACTCTCAAATGGTCGCGCTCCGCAGAAAGCTTTTCAACGGCAAAATAGATTTCACGCCGGTTGTCCCTCGTCACGAATGCATTCGATCCGAACGTGCCGACCATCAGTTTGAATGAAAGCTCCAAACCCAAACCGAATGTCCGCTCATACTCCTTATCCGATTCCTCAATAATGCCTGGCAAACTTGCGGATATGGAGCGGATGTCATCCATCTTGCCTTCGTACTTCTGGAGTGCTGCCGACAGGCGCTCTTCCGTCCTCGGACAATGCATCGGAAAGTACTTTTCGTAAATCGTCTCATTATCATTCAAAAACGACTCCAAGTCGGCAAGCGTCGGCTGTTTGGTTGATTCCCAGAACTCCAAGAAAACCGGAATATTATTTTCGATATGCATTTGATCTCCCCCTTCCCACCAGTATACATATTTTTCAGTCATCAATAAAAGCCCAAAAGCATATGGTGGAACCGAGGGGGTTAGGCCGTGGCAGTTATTAAGGCCACTGACAAGGAAGTTGATTTGTTGGCGAGGCTGATGCGGGCTGAGGCGGAAGGCGAAGGGCAACTGGGAATGCTCATGGTCGGAAATGTCGGCGTGAATCGGGTGCGCGGCGATTGTCTCGATTTTAAAAACATCCGGACTCTTCAGCAGATGGTGTTCCAACGACCAGGCGGCTTTGAAGCGACAGTGAAAGGCTATTTTTACCAACGGGCGCGCGAACTGGATCGGAAGCTCGCAAGGCGCACGATCGCGGGCGAACGATTCCATCCGGCGACGAGGTCACTCTGGTTTTTCCAACCTTCCGGGAACTGTCCGGCCCAATGGTATAACCAATGGAACACCGGCAGGTACAAAGCGCATTGCTTCTATTCCCCTACCGAACAGGATTGCCCGCAAGTATAATTCCCAAGTTCAAAATTGAAAGGATGGAAAAATGGTTCAATATTATTATCCCGGATATCCCCAACAACAATTTATGCAACCGCAATTCCAACCGCAGTTTCAGCCACAGTCAGGCACACAACCGCCACAGGTAACGATACCTAGCGGAAGGCCGCCTTTTGTCGAACAGTCGTATATCGAAAACATCCTCCGGCTGAATCGGGGCAAGCCGGGTGTCTTCTACTTCTCCTTTGAGCATGCCACAGGCCCAACAGCCAGGAATAGCCTTGCCATTCGGGGCGTTGTCGAAGCGGCTGGCCGCGACCATGTCATCATTAGCGAAGAGAGCACGAACCACCGCTACTTGGTGCCGATGATCTACTTCGACTTTGCGGAATTCGACGAAGAGCTGAATTACTTTAACCAAACCGTATGAAACATTGAAAAGTCTTCCCTTGCCCATTGGGCAGCGGAAGACTTTTCATTATCCGTGATTGTGTTACGCGAGTGATTGATTGCGTTGCGCACGCGGTTGAATGCGTTACGCGAGTTTGATTGTGTTACGCACGCGGTTGATTGCGTTGCGCACGAGGTTGATTGTGTTGCACGAGTTTGATTGTGTTGCGCGTGTGATTGATTGTGTTGCGCGAGTTTGATTGTGTTACGCGCGTGATTGATTGCGTTGCGCACGCGGTTGATTGTGTTGCGCGAGTTTGATTGTGTTGCGCGCGTGATTGATTGTGTTGCGCACGCGGTTGATTGCGTTGCGCGAGTTTGATTGTGTTGCGCGCGTGATTGATTGTGTTGCGCTGGCGCGGATGCCTGCTTTGGATGCGGGACGTCCCCGCCCCTCCCTCCCCCTCCCCATGACGCGATTCAAAAAAACGGTCTGAAGAACTGATGCTCTTCAAACCGTTTCCCTGTTATTTTCCGAACTTTACCGCCGCGATGATGAGCATGATCCAGCCCACGATGAAGGCGACGCCGCCGATCGGGGTGATGGCGCCGAGAATGCCGATGCCGGAGAGGCTCAGGATATACAAGCTGCCGGAGAAGATGATGATGCCGGCGAGCAGCAGATAGCCTGCCCATGACAAGGCGGTCGACGGGCCGAAGAGCGACGAGCTCATGAGGATGCCGACCGCGATAAGTCCGATTGCATGGAACATTTGGTATTGGACGGCTGTCTCCCAGATGGCGAGGTACCGTTCGGATAGACGCTCTTTCAATGCATGCGCGCCGAATGCGCCGAGCGCAACAGCAAGCGCCGCGTTCACGGCGCCTGCGATGATGAAGAATGGCATATGATTTCCTACTTTCTGCTTGTGAAATTGCTTCCCTTCTTATGATAACGACTATCCCTGTCAGAAATCAAAAATCGAGCCGCCGTTCGCGTCCTCTTCCTCGAGCGGCCTGCTTTCCAATGACGAAATCCGCGGCTTATGGGTGATTTGCATTGTTCGCGGCGTAATGATCGGTTCCTCTTTCTTATCGCTGACCAACACGACTTGGCAGAGCGCCCGAATCGCCGTCAGCGTCTCGCGGACGGCTTGGTCATCGTCCGCTGTTTTCGCGTAATTGAGCTGGCGTTGCATTTCCTCAATGATCCGTTCGGTTGAAATCATCTTCTTGCATCCCCTTTCTTCGGTTCGTATTTCATGCATTCCATGCCGGACGACCGCCTTACAACGACCGACGGCAATTCCCGTGTTTTGAAACCATATGCCTTGCAGCCACGCGGGCTTTTCGGATCCCATGTTATGAAAAAGTATTGACAACGAAAACAATTTACAGCCATGCGGCACCCTCTTCCCTTACAGCCCGTCGTCCGTCCTGCACCAGTCGATCGGCGATTCATTCCACCCTGCCAAAATTCCATTCGCCTTGGAATAGGGCTGACTGCCAAAAAAGCCGCGGCTTGCGCTGAGCGGGCTCGGATGAACCGCTTCGATGACGGCATTTTTATTCAGATCGATCAGCTTCTTCTTCTCCTGCGCCGGACGCCCCCAAAGGATAAAGACGACTGGCTCATCGCGTTCGGACAATCGGCGGATCACTTCATCGGTGAATTGCTCCCACCCTTGCTTCCGGTGGGAGTGCGCCGCCCCTTCCCTCACAGTGAGGACGGTGTTCAGCATGAGCACTCCCTGCTTCGCCCAGCCCGTCAGCGTCCCCGTTTCCGGAACGGCGCACCCGATATCGGACTGCAGTTCCTTGAACATATTCCGCAAACTTGGCGGGATCCTGACGCCGGGCTTCACCGAAAAGCTGAGGCCATGCGCTTGTCCGGGTCCATGGTACGGATCCTGTCCGAGAATCACGACTTTCACTTCCTCGAACGGCGTCAGCTTGAAAGCTGTCCACATATCCTCCATGAGCGGGTACACGTTATGGCTTTCGTATTCTTTTTTTAGGAAATCGCGAAGCTGCAAGTAATATGGTTTCTGGAATTGCTCCGCAAGCACTTCATCCCAATCGTTGCCGAACCTCTTTTTCTCCAAGCATCTCACTCCTTGAATTCAATCGTCACGTCATATCCCGCGAATGAAAACATTTCCTTCAACGTTTTTTCTGCATTGAATTGCGCTGTCTTCAGCACGCCTTGGCCGGTCGCCTCCTCGACGATGAGATTCTTCGCTTCTGCGGCGAGTTCGTACGCCTCTTCGATGTCCGCCTTCTGACGGAAAACGCCTTCGTACGAATAGACTTCGACTTGATCAAAATAGATTTCCGCGCCGCCGAGGAAGGTCGCGGCAGGCAATGTGAGCTTCGCCGTCTTTTTCTTTTCATCGATAACAACATCTTTTTCGGTAAGCTTGGACAAATCGACGCCCGCCTTCACCGATCCAGGAATGACGACGAGGAGCTGCCGCTTCGTCCCCGGCACATTCAATCCGATGCTTTGCCCGAACAGCTGGTTGTCCTGGCGTTCGATGAGGACTTTCGTATACGCCTCCGCGGTCGCCATTTCATTCAGCTCTTGTATTTGTTCAAGGAATACACCTTTCTGTTCTGTGAAGGTGCTTCCTAATGTTAAAAATCGAAATGCGACGAATGGAAGGGAAATGACGGCGATCAGGAGGAGCACTGCCAATAAGAGAGTCCATCGTTTCCACATTGATAGGAATCTGAACGGCATGCGCGGTCGCCAAGATCTCTTTTTCCTGCCGATCAATTCTTCCACCGTGACGGCACTTTCCGAATTCGATTCCTTCAATTCTTTCAGCAGTTTTTCAATTTCTTGCAATTTCTTTTTATCTTCCATACCCTATTTCACCTTCCTTCGACACTCGTAATCTCATATTTTCTCATATAGTTGTACGTTTAGCCTAGCTAAAAGTTTCGAAGTGGACAACAGATAAGCATACTGCAAGCGGCCTTTCATTTCAAAACTCGCAAAAACGCATAAATTCGCTGATTCGCGCATAAAAACGTCTATTCACTCATAAATCATCACAGACGCGCATAAATCTCTATAATCGCTCATAAATCCCCGCAAATACGCATAAATGGCGAATTTCACGCATTAACCGCCCCGCGATTGCAATAATTGTATTTTTTCATCAATTTGATTTACTATTAAATATGAATGCAATCCAACACGAAGGAGAAATCCAACTATGACTATGAAAAAGACATTGACGATCGCAGGATCAGATACATCAGGCGGTGCGGGAATCCAGGCCGACCTGAAAACGTTCCAGGAACATGGGACATACGGGATGACCGCTTTGACAGTCGTTGTGACGATGGATCCCGACAATAATTGGAGCCATAATGTCTATTCGCTTCCGATCGATGTGTTGAAAGCACAGCTGAAAACAGCTCTTTCGACAGGCATCGACGCAATTAAGACAGGCATGCTCAGCACGGAGGAAGTCATTCAGACTGCGGGCGAGGCGATTGCGGAGTCAGGACTTGACCACGTCGTCATCGATCCCGTCATGGTATGTAAAGGCGAAGACGAAGTCCTCAATCCGGGGACTGTCGACGCGATGGTAGAATACTTGCTTCCGAAGGCGGAAATCGTGACGCCGAACTTGTTTGAGGCTGGACAACTCGCAAGCATGAAAACCCCTTCGACGATTGAGCAGATGAAATCGGTCGCCGAAAAGATCCATTCCCTCGGCGTACGCAACGTCGTCATCAAAGGCGGCAAGCAGCTTCAGCACGACAAAGCTGCGGATCTGTTCTACGACGGCAAGGCGTTCACTTTGCTCGAAGCGGAAAAAACGGCGACGCATTATAACCACGGCGCGGGCTGCACATTCGCCGCTGCCATTACAGCGAACCTTGCAAACGGCCTTGACGTGAAAGAAGCGGTCATCGAAGCGAAGAAATTCGTTTCTGCAGCCATCGCAAACGGCTGGAAGTTGAATGAATACGTCGGTCCCGTCATGCACGGCGCGAAAAACCGTGTAGGCGCACCGGAAATTACAGCGACAGAGATTTAATTCCATTCAAATTGCCGGAAGAGGCCTCCCTTCTTCCGGCTTTTTTATGTTATCGGTCATTTCCATGGAGTTATCGGTCATTTCTTGAAAGTTATCGATCAATTCAGCGAAGTTATCGGTCACTACCCACAACTTATCGGTCAATTTCACATAGTTATCGTCATTTCGTGACCTTCGACCCTTCCAATTGCGGCTGGCCGAGTTCCCTGTGCTTTTATTCCGTCTAGACTCCGGCGACCAGATGCTCGGGTCATAAGTCAACCATGCTGCACGGCAAAAAGCGCCGCTTCGCATGTCTGCCTTATGCCTGTCGCATCGAGGCAGGCCGCCTCCGCTTTTGTTCAAGCCTCGTCAATCGCATTCATTTCCACTTTTCTATATACTTGTTATATGTGATTTTGTAAGAAGGAGGATTTTTCATGGAACTCGTGAAACCGGATCATCTGCAGGAATTGCTGAATTCCTATGCAAATAAAGACGTTTACATCCATCTTGAAACGACGAATGGCGCGTATGCCGCCCACTTCAAGGAAGGATTTTTCAACGCCGGGGCATTCATCCGGAATGTCGTCGTCAAATATGAGCTTGGCAAGGTGGCAGGGGAATCGCCGCATCGGGTTGGCCTGAAGCTGCCGTCGGGCTGGATTTACGCGCAAGGGATCACCCACTACACAGTCGACGAACATGACCGGCTGCTCATGGCGGGGCTCGATCCGGACGGTAAACTTGCCGTCGCGCTTGAAATAAGCGAAACACCGTTTACATATTAAGCTGTTTGATTGTGAAGGAGGCTTTTCGATGATTAAAGAAGAACGCCACGTACTCGTCATTTTTCCGCACCCTGACGACGAAGCATTCGGCGTATCGGGTACAATTTCCACCTATATCGAAATGGGGGTTCCCGTCACTTACGCCTGTCTGACACTCGGAGAAATGGGTCGGAATCTAGGGAATCCCCCGTTTGCGAACCGTGAAACGCTGCCGCAAATCCGTAAGCGGGAATTGAAAAACGCCGCAGCCGCCATGGGACTGACGGATCTTCGGATGATGGGCTTGCGCGACAAGACGATCGAATTCGAGGATGACGAAAAAATGATCAAGCTTGTCGCCGATTTGATTGAAGATACAAATCCGTCCCTCATCATCACGTTCTACCCTGGACTCGCCGTCCATCCGGACCACGACGCAACAGGACGCGCTGTCGTCAACGCCGTCGGAAGGATGAAGGAATCCGAGCGCCCGACGCTGTACACCATTGCTTTTGCAAATAATACCGCGGAAGTGCTCGGCGCGCCCGACATCCTCCATAACGTCGAAGGCGCAGCGCAAAAAAAGCTCAATACATTGAACGCACACGCTTCCCAAACCGTCTGGATGATGCGCGACATGGAAAAAAGACTGGCGGAGAAAGACCCCGAAGCATTGAAATGGCTGCACGAGGAGAAATTTTTCACATATCGGTTTGAATAATCACAAGCAGCCGCGCCCCGTTGGCAAACGCAAACGGGGCTTTTTCATAGCCCGAACTGATGACTGAAAAGATCGATTTCTTTCCATTGTATTTACAATCGGTTTAAAACCCGATAGTATGTATGATTATACAAGATTACTGATACTTTATTCATAAAGGAGCAAGAAAGAGTTGAAAAAACATCATTTATCCACATGGCTCTACTTTCTAATTCCATCCATACTCGGCATTATCCTCTTCATGATTCCTCTGAAATTCGGGGAAGAATGGAAGGTTCCAATCGCAAAATTTGCGGATATTCTATCCGGCTGGCTCGAACCTGCTATGCCGATGACAGCAATGATCATTATTGTAATCGCGGCGATCGGGTCATTGGTGTATGCATTCATCCCGCGTTCAAGTTCTAAACCTTCCCTACTGGAAGGCTTGTTCAAAGTGACACCGTTTTGGACTGTCACCCGTATAGTCGGAGCTATTTTCGCCATCATGGTCACATTCAAAATCGGACCGGAGGCAATCTGGAACGAAAACACAGGCGGCTTGCTTCTGGCGCCGGATGGCCTTGTTTCATTCTTATTCACGATCTTCCTATTCGCAGGTCTTTTATTGCCATTATTATTGAACTTCGGTCTGTTGGAGTTTTTCGGTACGATGATGGTGAAAGTGATGCGTCCTTTATTCAAACTGCCCGGACGTTCTTCCATCGATGCGCTCGCTTCATGGATCGGCGACGGTACGATCGGCGTCCTGTTGACGAGCAAGCAATATGAGGACGGGCATTACACAGAACGGGAAGCAGCAATCATCGCAACGACATTTTCAGTTGTATCGATTACGTTCTCCCTTGTCATCATCGATACGGTCGGCATGTCGAACTATTTCCTTCCGTTTTACGGGACAGTGCTGTTGACAGGCGTCGTTTTGGCGCTCATCATGCCGCGCATCTATCCGCTCAGAGGCAAGAAAACGCAGTATATCGACGGCCGGGAGTTCACGGGCGAAGAAGAGGAACTGCCTGAAGGGTATAACGTGTTCAGCCACGGACTGGAAAATGCGTTGGATACCGCTCAGAAGAACCGTTCCATCGGCAGAATCTTCACGGACGGCATGCGAAATGTGCTGGATATGTGGATCGGCGTTGCGCCGGTCGTCATGGCATTCGGTACGGTGGCGCTGATGCTGGCTGAATATACAGGCGTCTTCACGTTTTTAGGGAAACCGTTCGAACCGATTTTATCCATGTTGGGCATCCCGGAAGCTGCGGCAGCCGCACAGACGATGGTCGTCGGATTCGCGGACATGTTCCTGCCAGTCATCTTGGCTGACGGCGCAATCACTTCCCCTATTACATTGTTTACGATTGCGACGATTTCGGTCGTTCAGCTCATTTACATGTCCGAGGTCGGCGGTTTGATTCTCGGAACGAAAATCCCTATTAACTTCTTGGATTTGATGATCATTTTCCTATTGCGTACACTCATTGCCCTGCCAATCGTTGCGGGCGTTGCACATTTGTTGTTTTAATGAATAACGAAAAGCCGCTGATCCCTATTCCGGATCAGCGGCCTTTTTCATTTTACGCATTCAATTTCTTTTTCAATTTCTCCAGCATATCCGCTGTCATCGCATCCAAGTCATACGACGCTTTGAATCCCCACTCTGTCACTGCCGCGGATGGATCGATGTGATCCGGCCAGCTGTCTGCAATCGCCTGGCGGACTGGATCGACGTTATACGTCATTTCAAAATTCGGGATATGCTTACGGATCGAAGCCGCGATTTCACCCGGCTCGAAGCACATCGCCGTTACGTTGAACGCATTGCGATGGCTCAGTTTCGCAGGGTCCGCCTCCATGAGGTCGACAATCGCCTGCAAAGCATCCGGCATATACATCATATCCATGCACGTGCCTTCCGCGATGAAGGACTCGTACTTCCCATCCGTGATCGCCTTGTAGTAAATATCCACTGCATAATCGGTCGTTCCGCCGCCCGGTTGCGCTACGTAGGAGATCAACCCCGGGAAGCGTACACCGCGCGTATCGACGCCGAATCGGTGGAAGTAATAATCGCATAACAGCTCGCCCGCGACTTTATTGACACCATACATCGTTGTCGGACGTTGCAATGTATCTTGAGGTGTGTTCATTTTCGGAGTCGAAGGGCCGAATGCACCGATTGAGCTCGGCGTGAAGAAGTGCATGTTGAGCTCGCGAGCAGTTTCAAGCGCATTCATGAGGCCGCCCATGTTAAGATTCCAAGCGAAAAGCGGGTCAGCTTCTGCCCTCGCGGAAAGTAGCGCCGCCATATGCATGATCGTGTCCGCGCCGAAATCCTTCGCCACTTCGTACATCTTCTTGCCATCCGTTACATCGAGGACTTCAAACGGCCCCGCAATTGATTCCGCCGGCTGACGGATGTCTGTTGACAACACATTATCTTCGCCATATTCTTTTTGCAGTTTGCCAATCAATTCAGAACCGATCTGGCCAAGTGCGCCAGTCACCATGATTTTTTTCAATCCTGATTCCTCCTAAAGATCAAATGTATTTATGGAAAGGACATTGTTTTTAAATGATCAAATAAACCCTTTACTAGCAATATAAAAAGATTATATTATGTGTGTCTGTAAAACACAACTGCTATTCCTACCTTCTCATCTTTTCCATTAATTTTTCTGGTATACTATAGAAAAAACATTGAGGTGCAAAATGTTCAGTAAATACGCCAATTTAATCTTAGTTATCATTATCGGCGCCTTGTTGGCAGTCGCCTTATTTTTGTCCGGGCTGCAAATGTGGCTCGTCTTCACGATCGTCATGGTGGTTACGTTCGCTTTGACGATGGGCTATCCTTTCTATATCATTTACAAATCAAGAAGCTTGAAACTGATTGACCGTTATTTAGCCAATCACCGCAGCAAGCCGATTTTCAGCTATGCGTATGCGTTGGCCCATGGAACGGATAAGGAGATTCTCAATTCGCTGGATCGGATCGTAAGGTCATACCCTCATGCAGAAGTGCAAGATGTGTATAATGCCAATCTGCTAGTGTTCAAGAAGGATTGGAAAAGGTTAATCGAAACGTCGAAATCGATGACAACGACGTTCTATCGTGATTATTACGCGGGAATCGGGTATACAATGAGTAATAACAAGGAGAAGTCGTCCGAGGCTTTGTCGAAGGTTCGGACGCCGTGGATGGTCCATTCCCTGAAAGCGATCATCGCTTTGAAGCAGGGACAGAAGGATTCATTCCAAAACGAAGCAGCGCTCGCGACAAGACAAGCAGTCGGCATGCAGCGCTATGTCGTACATCATATGTTGAACCGAATGGCGGAGGGAGTTTTTTCGACCAAGGAGGTGTGAACATTGGACTTCATGGAAGAGGCTTACGTGGAATTAAAGGATGGGAGACGCGGCCTGATCGTTGAAATCCGGCCGAATGAACCGATGCAATACGACGTCGAGCTTCCGAACGGAGAACTGACAACCGTCTTCCACGATGAAGTTGCTAAACAAGTCCACTTGCCGACGAGGTAGTTGAAAACTGGAGCACGCAAAGAAAACCCATCTATTTACGGATGGGTTTTCTTATTGATTGAATTTATCTTAACCTGCGTATTTCACGAATAATTGACCGTTGAGCAATGGGCATTCCAACTGGCCCCTCGCTTCGAGATCCGTCACAATCGCTTCCATATACCACATATTGTTGCCATCAAACGGCGTCAATCTTCTTAACGTCCTGTTCGATAGTTCTTCGAATGAAATGATGCCCGCTTCGCGGATGATCATGAGCATTATTTTTTTGATTTTTTCATATCTGTACTTTACAATCGACGCACCGGCTTTGCCGTTCGATTGCAAAAGTTGGACGCTGTCGTTGTATCGCATATTGCCCCACCTTTTCAACGTGTTCTGCTCTCTATCTATTACCCTTTCCGACTAGAAATAAACCTTATTTTAATAAAAAAGGAGAAGTTCTCGTTCCGCCATGAAAAAACTGCCGCACCGGCATTACGCCGATACGACAGTCCTCTTTCATCCACTTATGAAATAACGCCGAGTTCTTTTCCGACTTTCTCGTAAATCGCGAGTGCTTCGTCGAGCATTTCCTTCGTATGGGAAGCGATCGGCATATTCCGCACGCGGCCTTTGCCCTTCGGAACTGTCGGGAAGACGATCGATTTCGCGTATACGCCTTCTTCGATCAAACGCTTCGAGAACTGCTGTGTCAATTTCTCTTCGCCGATGATGCATGGCGTGATCGGCGTTTCGGAAACACCGATATCGAAGCCCAAACGCTTCAAGCCTTCCTTCAAGTAATTCCCGTTCTCCCATAGCTTATCATACAGCTCGGTCGACTCCGTGATTTTATCCAGCGCGCCCATGATTGCAGCTACATCGCCTGCAGGCAAAGCAGTGGAGAATAAAAACGGACGGGAGCGCACTTTCAACCAGTCGATCAATGCTTGCGTCCCGGCAACATAGCCGCCGACAACGCCGATCGCTTTCGACAATGTGCCGATTTGGAAGTCGATCTCTTTTTCAAGACCGAAATGCTTCACAGTCCCTTTCCCTTTTCCTGTCACGCCAGATCCGTGTGCATCGTCAACATACGTGATCAGGTCGAATTCCTTCGCGATCTCCACGATTTCAGGAAGCTTAGCGATATTTCCGTCCATCGAAAACACGCCGTCTGTAATATACATCAGCTTGCCGTATTGGCCAGACTCCTTCGCCTCTTTCGCTTTTGCGCGCAGATCGTCCATGTCCTGGTGCTTGACGCGGATGATTTTCGCACCCGAAAGTCGGCAGCCATCGATGATTGACGCGTGGTTCAATTCATCTGAAAGAATCGCGTCCTGTTTATTCATGACTGCAGAAATCGCCGCCATATTGCAGTTGAAGCCCGATTGGTAGGAAATCGCCGCTTCTGTCCCTTTGAATTCCGCAAGCTTCTTCTCAAGCTCAATATGAATATCGAGCGTTCCGTTGATCGTCCGGACAGCTCCCGCGCCGACTCCGTATTTTTCCGTAGCTGCGATTGCGAGTTTCTTCAAATCTTCGTCCGTCGCAAGCCCCAGATAGTTGTTCGAGGAAAGATTGATCAATTCTTTTCCGTTAATTTTAATAACCGGACCATTCGGACCTTCCACCGGGTCGATTACGTTATAGAGGCCCTGGTCTCGCAGTTCCTGTAAATTTTCCTGTAAAAATGCATCGAGAACTTTTGACAAAATGATCTTCCTTTCAAACGGTTGATGCCCCCATTTTAGCATAAGCGGGCAAAACACGCAGAAGGAACCGTCTTATACGTCGATCCATTTTGAAAGTTGCTGTACCTTTTCCTCAAAGTTCTTCCGGATGATCGCCTGATCGACGATTTCGCGAAGCCTGTTCTCACTGTGCGCATATGCGTGCATATAGCCTGTAGCGTCCATGATTTTTTCCTTGTACCTGCCACTGATTTCAAGGATTTTCTCTTCCGCTTCCGTATCTTCCGTACACATCGAGACAAGGTCGAGTATTTCATCCAATGGACTCTCGGGTTCGTATTCATGAGGCAAGGTCGCATCGAACAGGCAGACCGATAACTCCGGCAGCAGCAAGATATCAACGCTCGTCGGATCGAGCCCGCACCAGCCGTAGAGCACGTCAATCCCCCGGCGCTCCGCCTCTTTGCCGAGCGTTTTCAGCATGGTCGATTTCCCCGTTCCGGACAATCCTTTCATAAGAATCCGCCTCTTTGTCCAACTCGTGATCGATGGAATGAAATCCCGCGCCCCGCCCGGCGATAATGAACCGGCGATCCGATGCGATACTGTCGATTTCTTATGCAGCTTCATCGTTCCGAATAGCTCCTCTTTCAGCGATTCGGTCATCTGTTCATGTTCATGCCACATCATCCTGACGATATTCACTTTTTCCCAATCGTCGTGGATCCGCAATGCTTCGGACATCGATTGCATCATTTTTGTAAAGACAAGGTTTGATTCCTCTGCTATAGTGGCCATTTCGGTTGCACGGCTTTGCAGTTTTTCCTCGTCGTACGCATCGTAGAAGCTGATGACGTGGTGGCGGCCGCCAATTTCGGTCGGCTCCAGCGCCACAGGATGGGATGCTTGGAGGATGAATAAATTCAGGTCTTTTACAAATATGGCATCCGTATTGTCAGGCTCGACGGGATTGTTGAAGCGATCCACGTCATAGCCCCTTTTGATGAAGTGAGCTGCCGCGTCGTTCAATACTCTGGATATTGCATTTGTCGGCGGAGCTTTTAGAAAAATCGTTTTGTCAGCGGTGGCGATCAATGTGTCGAATTTGTGCGCGACCCCGTTCCCAGTATAGGCTGTCCCCATGTATTCCGTTATTGTCCCGTATATGATGACCATCCTTTCCCAATTGACTACTTGCATTTCTACCATATGCCCAGACAATAAAAAAAAGCACGGCTTGTCTGCCTGTGCTTTCAATCTTTATTAATTTTGAATAAAACTGTTGATTTCCGCTACATGCGGACGCTTTCCGGGGGGGCGGGCGGTGAGCCGCTTCCTTCGCTGCGCTCCGTCCAGGGTCTCACCTGTCCCGCTAATCCCCCAGGAGTCGCCGCCTTGCGCTTCAATCAACGGTACTGCCTGAAATCAATAACATATTTTAATAAAGCTTATTTAATAAACAATACTTCCTCGTCTTCCTCACCCGCAATTTTCAATAGCAGTTTGCGGCATTGTGGCAAGGAGTAGTGGACGATTTGGCCGATGAGGAGGGCGATGATGACTGTGCCGATGCCGACGGGGCCTCCTAATAGCCAACCCGCGACTGCAACGATCACTTCGATCATCGTCCGCACTTTTTTCACGCTAATGCCGAGCTTATCAACGAGGATGAGCATTAGGCTGTCACGCGGACCTGCACCGACATTTGGTGCTACGTAAATGCCGACGCCGTAGGACATGACGACGACACCGAGCGTGAAGATGATCACTTGCCCCGTCATCGTATCGAATTCCGGCAGCAGCCAGTTGAATAAGTCGATGAATAAACCGAGCAATGTCATGTTCAGCCACGTTCCGATTTTCGGCCATTGCTTCAGCACCGCGGAGGTTACCCCAATGATGACCAGGCCCGTGATGATGCTCCACATCCCGATTGTGAGCCCGAAGTTTTTCGTCAGTCCGATATGCAGGACGTCCCACGGGCCGACGCCAAGACGCTGCCCTTTTATCGTCATTGTAATTCCCAGCGACAGGATCATCACGCCGACAAGGAAGAAAATCCATCTCCAGACAAAAATTTTTCTCATTTACATTCTTCTTTCCATGCTACACCTTCAAGGAGAGCCAGTTCTCTGTTTCTCCCATTGTAGCATGTGACAAGAAGGCATGATAGTTGCGATTAGCCTTTGATGATGTCGCCGAAGGATGCTTCTGCGACACGGGCGAGGTCCATCGGGGACAGGATCATCTGCAGTCCCGGCTTCCCTGCGCTGACGACGAACTGCTCCAGCTGTTCAGCGGAAGCGTCAATCACGGTCGGATATTTTTTCTTCATGCCGATCGCCGAACAGCCGCCGCGGACGTACCCCGTCTCTTTCGTCAGGTCTTTCAACGGGAGCATGTCGAGCTTCTTCACACCCGCCGCCTTTGCCGCCTTCTTCAAATCGAGCTCTTCGGCTACCGGAATGATGAAGACGAACAACTCCCTCGGACCAGCGATCGTCACAAGCGTCTTGTACACCGATTCTTCCGCCTGCCCCGTCTTTGCAGCGACCGACACGCCATCCAACTGTCCGTCATCAATATCATATTCCTTCAACTCATACGGCACCTGTTCGTTTTCCAATAGCCGCACCGCATTCGTCTTGGCCGATTTCTTCTGCTTCGCCATAAGCTCACTCCTTTCTCAAATCAAAGAAAGGCCGCCATCTAGCGGCAGCCTTCTTTATCAAGCACTTTTATTAAAGTTCGGCCATTCGGCAATAAACCCGTTGCGCTTCGCCTCCACTTGGACCGAGTAGGCAGAAATCGCCTTCGCAAAGCGTTTTTGTTCCAACAGCACTTCCCGTTCTACATCTGTCGGAAGGTCCATGGATGCCACTTTGAACGCTTCCGCCTTCGCACGGTTCGTTTCCGCCTCCATTTGTGATTGCTCACGCTTTTGGAGGGCGAGCCTCGCTTCCGTTTCCATGATTTTCGCGGAAGCGGTTGCTGCAAGATGCTGGTCCGCGGTCGTCGGTTCCTGAACCGACATCGCTTCCCTGCGGACATCCCGCCATGCATCGATCGTTTCCTCCAATGTTTTTCCGAGAGGAAGGGCGATCTGCTTCACTTGCCCGGCATCCAGCTTCTTGAACTCCCGGCTTTCTTGCGCAACTTCCGGCTCTTTCTTCCCTGTCAGCAATGCTTCCAAGTCATCGAGCATCTTTTGGTTCCGCCCATTGTAATCCGCCTGGCGATGATAGGCTTGTTCCGCATTCCTGCGTCGCACTGCGTCATACCGCTGCATTTGGTCGGCAGCGGATGCGAACGTCATGATGGCATTCATGTCACTCACCTCCCGTTACGTGTCCACTTTCAGTTAGGTGTATTATAGCCATTTATTGCACACCGAAACATCCAGCGAAAGATTCAAAGACTGACTATTCGAAAGGCATTTCCGACCGGTTGTTTATGCCTACTTTTTCGACAGTTTTTCTCTTTTATCGACCATTACAAAGAGAGCAGATTTACAGTTTGCATCACTTATCGAACATTTTTTTCAATGCATCTGCGAGTGCCGTGTTCACAGGCTCTTCCTCCTGCTTTTTCAAATACTTCTGCACGTCACGTTTATCCGCCTTCTTGCCTCCGGATTGAGCACGGCGTTTTTCAAAGGAAGATAGCTTTTCGCGGTGGCCGCATTTGCAGACGAAAATCCTTCCGTCCCCTTCTCCGCGCAGTTCAAGCTTCTTCTTGCAGACCGGGCATCGAGCATTCGTCAACTGGGAAACGTTGCGACGGTGACCGCATTCCCTGTCCTGGCAGACAAGCATCTTGCCGCGTTTGCCGTTCACTTCAAGCAACGGCTTTCCGCAATCCGGGCACATTTTCCCTGTCACATTATCGTGCTTGAATTTCTTATCGTCCGTTTTGATTTCCTTGACGGTCTTCTTCGAGAAGTCCACCATCTCTTTCATGAATGCCTCTTTTTTCATTTTGCCGTTGGCGATCTTTGTCAAGCTTTGCTCCCATTCAGCTGTCAAAGCAGGCGACTTCAAATCTTCCGGAACGAGTTCAAGCAGCTGTCTGCCTTTCGACGTCGTGAAGATGTCATTCCCTCTCTTCTCGATGACGAACGAGCTGAATAGTTTTTCGATGATGTCCGCGCGGGTCGCAACCGTTCCGAGGCCGCCTGTATCGCCAAGTGTCTTGATCAGATCCTTTGATTCGCCCGCCATGAATTGCGCAGGGTTTTCCATTGCCGCGAGCAATGTCCCTTCATTGAAACGTGCGGGCGGTTTTGTCTGCCCTTCCGTCATGACGACGGCGCGGATTTTCACTTCTTCGCCTTTCGTGAAGGCAGGCAAACGATCTGTATCTTCCTCTTCTACATCTGTGGAATAAACCGCCTTCCACCCTTCGTCCGTGACGGTCCTCCCTTTCGCCTTGAAGATTTCTCCTTCAACAGCGAGCTCCGCAGTCACTTGCTCATAACGGAACGGGCCGAAGAAGACGGCAAGGAACCGTTTGACGATCAAATCATAAAGACGCTGCTCCTTGTCGGACAAGTTCTGATAGATCGGCGTCTCCTCCGTCGGGATGATCGCATGGTGATCGGATACGCGCTTGTCGTCAATGACGCCTTTCTGCGGCTTGATTGAATTCGAACGCAATAATACGTTGACCGACTTCCTATACGGTCCGATGTCGACCGCTTTGATACGTTCCTTCAACGTCCCCGCCATGTCCGACGTCAAATGCTTCGAATCGGTCCGCGGATACGTTACCGCTTTATGCCGCTCGTATAGGTTTTGCAACGTTGACAACGTCTCTTTCGCTGACCATGACCAGCGTCGATGCGCTTCCTTCTGCAATTCCGTCAAATCGAATAAAGGAGGGGCCGGCTGCTGCTTCGGCGTCGTCTTCACATCGATCACCTTTCCGGAATGGATCCCGTCAAGCTTTGCTAGCAGCTTTTCGATCGCTTCTTTATTGAACGACTGCGTCTGTCCCGCTTTATCGGACCACGTGAATCTTGCCGTTTCTGTCAACGCCTGCAATCCATAATACGACTTCGGCTTGAATTCGCGGATTTGCCTTTCCCGCTCCGCAATCATGGCGAGTGTCGGCGTCTGGACACGCCCCGTCGATAATTGCGCATTATATTTCACAGTCAGCGCACGCGTCGCATTGATGCCGACGACCCAGTCCGCTTCCGCACGCGCGACCGCCGCTTCATATAGATTTTCGTACTGGCGGCCGTCTTTCAAATTGTTGAAGCCGTCTTTGATCGCTTTATCGGTGACGGATGAAATCCAGAGACGTTTCACCGGCTTACGGTTCTTCGCCATCTCCAAAATCCAGCGGGCGACGAGCTCTCCTTCCCGCCCGGCGTCCGTCGCGATGATGACGTCCTTCACATCATTCCGGCGAAGCTGCGCCTTGACCGCATTGAACTGCTTCGTCGTCTGACGGATCGGCGTCAACTTGAACGGATCCGGAATGATCGGCAAGTATTCCAGCTTCCACTCTTTGTACTCATTGCCGTAGCCTTCCGGATCGGCGTGCGTCACAAGATGCCCGAGCGCCCATGTGACGATATATTTTTGGCCTTCCAAGAAGCCATTACCTTTTTTATTACAGCCGAGCACCCGCGCGATATCTCTTGCAACGGATGGCTTTTCGGCCAACACTACTGATTTGGACATGAATAAATCCCCTTTCTACATACTTTTATTATAAGGGAGAACGCGTTCCGTTGCATTCCTTGTGAAATTGGCTTGCTTTGGGCGCGGGATGATTCGCTTTGGGCGTAGGAACGGCGACTTTGGGCGCCAATCGGTTTGCTTTGGGCGCAGAGTCAGCGACTTTGGACGCGAGACATCTCTCACAAAAAAAGCTGTCGCAGAAAGTCGATATCCGACTTTCCGTGACAGCCCTTCAATATGTTCAGTTCGCGTCCAATACATCTTTCGACAGATCTTGGCTCATCTCTGTATACTTTGCAAACACTCTTGCCAACTCGCGCAGACGGTTATGCACATCTTCGTCGATGATGCGGTTGTCTTGATCGAAATGGCCTGAATGGGTATAGACAAAATTCGGTGTGACGAGACAGCGGAAGTAATCCAAAATCGGCTTCAGCTGAAATTCAGGAACAAGATGATGCTGGTATGTACCGCCGTTCGCAACAATCGAAACCGGTTTGTAGCGCATTGCATGCGGATGAAGCAGATCGAATGCATTTTTCAGCACGCCCGGAATGGAGCCTTGAAAGATCGGCGTCGCGATGATATACGCATCCGCCTCTTCAAACTTCCGGACCATTTTCTGCATGTCCTCGTTATATTGTTCCGACGGACGCCCATCGACGAATTGATGATCATAATCCGCCAGATTCATCCGTTCAATTTGGAAATCTCCACTAGCTTCTTTTACATATTCTTCGACCGTATCAAGCATGGCGCCCGTTTTGCTGCCGATAATGGTCCCGTCCACAAACAAAACTTTCACTGGTCATCCTCCTCAAAGCTGTTTCTACAAAGACAATCGTACCATAACGTTTGGTACGATTGCCTTAAATCGGTCTTATTTAGAGTTTCCGTTCGACTTCGGCGCCTCTCCCGGGATGTCCCGCTTGCCTTCAGATGAATCCTCGGTGAACAACTCTTCCAGTTTTTCATATGGAATATCCGAGTCGCCATTTTCCCCTTCCAGCCGCTCCTTCACACGCTCAATCGTCTTCGCAGGGGAAGAAAGTGCGAGTACTGCATCTCCCGCATTCGCCTGAAGTTCAACGTTCGGCGTAAAGAATTCAATGGAGCCATCGGCACGCAATAGATAAAGCAAGATCGATTTATCATCGCGCTCGCGCAAATATTGCGTATAGCTATATTGCTTTGTGATGAGCGTCTTCCTGATGACGTGCCCGGCATGCATCCGTTCCTCCAGACTGTAGATCGAGATGGACGGGGAAAACAACGTCTGCCCGCCGACGACCGTGAATGCTTCGACATCTTTTCCGACGTGGAAAGCTGTTTGGAATAAATGATCACGCCCGAGATCCGGCTCAAAGTCTGCACAAATATGCGCATTGTACAGATCCGTTTTCGTCATCGCCAGCATATACCTGTAAGGCGTCAAATCGATATGGTATTCGATTTGCTCAGACAAAATATCACCTATATAACTATCCACCCCACGCCTTCTTGCATCCGCAAGCGCAGCCCATGACTGATCGATCAGCAGAACCTCGTTCCCTGTATCTTTGATCGACTGCGCCAATTCAGCGGCAAAACGCGTGCCGCCAATAATGGCGACGCCAGATTCGTCCGTCGTCGTCAAATTCAGCTTTTTGGCAATGAACCCGATTGAAAATCCATGCAGCACGACCGTCGAAAGGACGAGCGCAAACGTCAAAGCGGTAAGCAACTCTGCATCTTTATATCCATTTTCCAGCAATATGCCTGCAAAATAACCCGATACAGTAAGCGCTACGATTCCCCGCGGCGCAATCCAGCCGATCAGCAGTTTTTCACGGACATTCAGATCCGTCCCGATTGTGGAAATCCAGATCGACAACGGTCGGACGACAAAGAGCATTGCCGCCACATATAACATGATTGCTGGATTGAAAATCTCGATCAGGATTTTTGGATCAAGTGAAGCGGTGAGCATGACGAAAATGCCCGAGATAAGCAGTACAGAAATATTTTCTTTGAAATGACGCACATCGGCCAAGGTCGTCAAGCGCATATTCGCCATTTTCATCCCCATCGCTGTGACAGCCAATAAGCCCGTCTCATGCATGATTTCATCCGCAAAAACGAATGTGAACAGCACGACGACGAAAAGGATCGGCGCCTTCAAAAACTCGGGGATGCTTCCCCGCTCAAAAGAATTCCCGATGAACAATGCCGCAAACCATCCGAGAAGGACAGCAAACGCGGAAGCCGCGAAGAACAGCAACAGCGACTTCAATGTCACTTCGGCATTGATGAATTTAATGAACTCGAATGCAAATACCGCGAGCAATGCCCCGAACGGATCTACGACAATCCCTTCCCACTTCAAGATTGCCGCCGGCCGCGGTTTCAACCTCGCCTGTCGTAATAAAGGCAAAATCACTGTTGGCCCTGTTACAATGAACAGCCCTCCAATGATAAAGGCGACTTCCCATGAAAGACCCGCCAAATAATGCGCCGCGAGTGACCCTGCAATCCAGGCGATGAACGCCCCGATTGTGACGATCCTCCCGACAGGCTTGCTGAACCCTTTTATTTCTCTTACGTCCAAATTCAAGCTTCCTTCAAAAAGGATGATCGCGACCGCAAATGTAATGATCGGGCCGAATAGATCTCCCATGCTTTCCTGCGGGTTGATCAATCCGAATACCGGTCCGACGAGCAATCCTGCAAGCGCCATGACGACGATTGCAGGCATCCGGTATTTCCATGCAATCCATTGGGAAAGCATCCCGATCAGAATGACGAGCATCAGGTCAAATAATAAAGAATCGAACAACGGAAACACCCCGTTCCCCTTCAGAATAAATGCTAGTTTACCACATTTCCTTTTTCATTCAACGTATTTGTACATAACTCGTTTTTTCCAAACATAGGGTGAAAAGGAGAGTAGTTTATACACAGGAATAGAAAGGGTGATTCCAATCGAAAACTCAAAGAAGAAAACTGTTGCATTTTACATTTCGCGGTCGGACGGAAAAGGTTCGTACCCCGCAAGGAGAGCATCCGTGCTCGCTCGGGACATCGTAAAAGAAGTGAACGTCCTATTCATCGTCGGTGAAAACTCCCCTTCACCTCCGGATGGCTTCAAATCGATCACAATCGGTAAAAAAGCCAATCTCATACAGACATTGACTCTCATCCGTCCAGACCTCCTCATCCGCGATACAGGCCCTACGGTTTCTGAGGAAGTGGAGAAGATCCGCAGCATCGTCCCTTCCCTATTGCATTTCGACGACTTCGGTGACGGAGGCAGACACGCGGATTTCGTTTTACAGACCCTCATCGAAGAGTCCATCGAGGATCATGCGGAACATATCGTAGTCGACCGCCAGCTCTTCATGGCCGATCCTTCGATGCGGTCGTTTGAAGGATCCGGTTTGAAGAAAAATCCTCCTGGCCCCCTCCCCCATCTTGTCATTTCATTCGGGGAAGAGGATGAAGGGAATTTGACATACCGTGCACTCCGGCATGTTTCCCAGCTGCAGATTCCGTTAAAAGTGACCGTCCTCGTCGGGGAGCGCTATCCGCATGACGTTAGCACACTCCGGATGATGGCGCTCGGAAGGCGCAACACGATCGTCCAGCAGCCGCCATATAATGTGCCGGAAGTTTACGCGACAGCGGATGTCATTTTATGCGCATCCGGCTATATGCCTTATGAAGTCGCCGTCATGGGCATCCCGTGCGTTGTGCTTTCCCAGAATGATTTCGAGCTCGGCCTTGCATTCCCGAAGGAACAGCACGGTTTCGTCCATCTCGGGCTTGGAAGGAAAGTGAAGCAGTCAAATCTGCTGAACGCAATTATGGAACCGTTGCTGCATGAACCGTTGAGAAAACGTTCAATTGAACGCCAACTATCGCTCGGGCTCGGGGACGGAAAGGACAAAGTCGTCGAGACAATCCATTATTTATTGGAAAATCCAAAACGCGGAGCGGGCGGAAAAGCGATGTCCGATATGCTACACTAAGGGAAAACGATTGGGGTTTTCCACATGAATAAACGACAGATCGAATCGGCAATCGCAGAATTGAAAATGGATTACATCAGCTTGCAGGGCGACGTCGAGAAATTGGAGTCGACAGGACACGCGGACTCGGTCCATAAGGCGGAGCAACGCCTAGCCGCGATGGAAGAAAGATTGGCCGAACTGAATCAACAGCTTGCTGAGCTGACAGAATGATAAAAGGCTGCCGACGAACGGGATTCCTGTTCGTGGACAGCCTTTTGCGTTTTAGTAGGTCGTCAGTTTCAATAATTCCTGAAGGCGGTAGATGCCGCGCTGGAAAAATGTGAAGCTGTCCTGGAACTCCTCGAAATCGAGTGTGTAAAGGGCGTCTTCATTAGTCCAAAGCCGATTGAAATAGTCATCGATCTCCTTGGACAGCTCGCTGTCATTCGGCGCGATGACCCTTAGATTCGCTTCGAGATTGTAATTGTTCAACGTCCGGTCGGTCAAGTTCGCGGAGCCGTTTGTAATATACGTTTCCTGCTTCGTCTGGACGACGACAAGCTTCGTATGGTATTGGCCGACAACCGTGTTGTACCAGCGGACATCGAGCTTACCGTCCGTCTCCTCCATCATCTTCTGTAGGACGGGACGATTCGGAAGGCCCGACTTCTCATTGCCGAACGAGTTTTCATTCGGATCCAAAATCATTTGGATGTGGACGCCTCGATTTGACGCATCGACAATCGCTTGCACAATATCGGGCATCGCAATGAAAAACATGCCCATCCGGATCGAATCCCCTTCCTGGGCCGCCGCAATATCGCCGAGCAGCGCATCGTGGATCTTCTTTTCCGTCAAATATTGGACTGCGTAATCGCCGTCGTGGACCTCTTCAACTTTTGCACGCGGCAACGAACCGCCATTCGTATAGCGGACGACCGCTTCTTCCGCCTCCAAAATATCATTCAATACGCTCCCCTTCACCTTCAACGCGACATTGCCATGAAGACCGCTCGCGTCATGCGGATTGCCTGATGTCACGATTGCCGATTTGTCCGTCACGACCGTCTTCCGATGGTTCGCCTTCACATTGAGAAGGATCAAATACGACCGCAACGTCATTTTCGGCGCTTTGCTCGACATCGCATTCGCAATCCAGCCGTCCTTTTCAAAATTGACCCAGCGGAAAATGGTCCGGTATAGGCCCGAATAGATCGGCGTCGAGTCCCGCAGTTGATCGAGATCGGTATAAACAACTTCGATGCCGGCGTCCTCAAGCCGGCTGAACCATTTCGATTCATAGGAGCCATACCCCGTGTTGAGGGGATCGGTAATGTAGATGATAGCCATTTCCGGATTCTCTTTTTTCTTTTGAATCAATTTCTCCGTCAATGTCTCCGCGATCTTCGGAAAGTCGAAATCTTCATCCGTGTAGTGATCCATGAGGAAGAAATCGAGGACGATGAACTCTTCCGCCTCGTCGATCATGTTGTAGATTTCATCGAAAATGTTGAGCTCATGCTCCATGCCGTCCCCTTTTTTATTTTGGGCGTACGTCAGATCAGTGAGCATTTCAACGTCGTCGGTCCAACGGATGTCACCTGCGAAGTTGACACCTTCCGGAAGCGGTTTATATGTATGCCAGGTAATGACCCCGACGTATAGGAATAAAAATAGCAGGATGGCCATAAGGACAATCCATTTCGGCCGCACCCATTTTCTCGTTTTCTTCATTCAATCAACCCCGTATTCTACTTGCCTATTCAAATTCCCCTAATTTGCTGGATACAAACTATGTTGTGAAAAATAAAAATGCCCCTATTAATAGAGGCATTCATACAGATATTTAATTAAGCAGTGACATATTCTCTCACTGTTGTGTCGTCCATCATTAATTCCTTCAAGTATTTTTTCGCGCGGAACAGACGGGATTTCACTGTTCCGATCGATACTTTCATCAAATCCGCGATTTCGATCAATGAATACTGATAGACGTAGAAGTATTCGATCGTTGTCCGGTAAATACCGTCCAATTGGCCGATCTTCTGCTGCACCATGAGCTGGATGTCGTTTTGCTCGATCATTTCGCCAGGTGTCGGATTGTCGCTGGGAACCAAATCTAAGATCGGAACGTCCAATGTTTCAGGTTGGTGCATAACGTGCTTGCTTCTTCTGACATCTTTCCGGTAACGATCGCGGAATGTGTTCATGCAGATTGTCGTCAGCCAAGCTTTCATGCGGTCCACACTGTCCATTTTCCCGCTGTAGCGGACAACTTTGACCCATACGTCTTGCATCAGGTCTTCGGCTTCCTCTTTATTGCGTGTTAGTTTTAAACATAAATGATATATGTATCGGCCATATTCTTCATATAGCTCATTCAAGTCGATTTTCATGCGATAACTCCTCCGTTTTGTAACTGTTGTCCTCATTATCAATGAATCCTCCATTACAAACTATCGACTTGTCTTTCACTAAACTTACAAAGTTGTAAGTTTCACGCATAAAAACACCCCGCATTCATTCTGCGGGGCGATCATTTTCCTGATCATGCCTTTTCGTGATCTTCATCTTGATGATCCGGCTGCGATCCATTTCCTCGATTTCGAAGTACAGGTTTTCGTATGTAAAACGTTCCCCTTCCTCGGGTACATGACCGAGCTCTTGCATGACGAATCCGCCGATTGTTTCATGCTCGGTCTCCAATTCGACGTCAAGCAGATCGATGGCATCGACAATTTCAAGGCGTCCATGACAGATGAGCAGTTCCTCGTTCTTTTCATAGACGAGCACTTCTTCATCAAAGTCGGTTTCATCCTCGATATCCTGCCCGATCATCTCCTCGATGATATCCTCATGTGTCACGATACCGAGCGTTCCGCCATATTCATCGAGCACGATGGCCATATGTTTTTTATGCGCAAGCATCAGTTTGAACACTTTTTCGACGCTTGCTGTCTGGACGACGAATAAAGGCTCTTCGTCCATCAAGTCCGCAAGCTTCTTTTCAGGATTCATGGACCACTCGATCAGCGTCTTCGAATAGAAAATCCCGACGATCCGGTCGATGCTTTCCTCGTATACTGGATAACGTGTATAGAAGTATTCCAAAATCGTATCGCGCACTTCTTCGTATGTCGATTCGATCGGCAGTCCGATAACGTCGGTGCGGTGTGTTTCCATTACATCGGAGACGTCTTTTTCAGGGAAATCGAGTACGCCTTTCAACCGGAGCGACTCCTCCTGCTCGAATGTCCCTTCCGTCGAGGCGATATCCACCATGGAACGGAGCTCTTCCTTCGTCAACGTCGCTTCCGTCACAGCACCTTTCGAGATGATGCGGATGAAGATGTTCGTGAATAAAGATAGGAGAATCGTCAGCGGCGTCAGCAATTTGACGAATATCGAAATTGTCGGCGCAACGACATAAGCGATCCGATCGGCAAATGTCGCTGCAATCGTCTTCGGCAACACTTCCCCGAACACAATGAGCACGACCGTCAAAATCGCTGTCATGACTCCCACTTTCAAGCCCCGATCGATTGCAATCATCGTGACGATTGTCGGCATCATTATATTTGCTACGTTGTTTCCAATCAGAATGGCCGTGATCATTTTGTCCGGCTTAGAAATCAAGTCTCTGAGCTTGATCGATTTTGGATCGCCTTGTTCGGCACGAAGCTGGACTTTCATGCGGTTGACCGCGGTCAGTGCCGTCTCACTCCCCGAAAGGAAGAACGACATAAGTAAAAAGAACCCAAGTGCTATAAACAAAAGCTATTCCTCCCGGAGTTTCTGTACTTCCACAGTTCGTTCATTTAGCAACTTTTACATATCATATCATACTGGTAGCAAATTCGTCCTTTTGAATAACTTGATTCCGTAATGACATGCTATACTATTTTTATTCACGAAATAATTTTGAAATGAGGGGTTCGTTTTGAGTAATTTGGAAAAGCTTGACGCTTATTTCACATCCAAACGGGAAGAGCATTTGGAGCAATTAAAAGATTTTCTTCGTATTCCGAGCATCAGCGCGTTGTCTGAGCATAAGCCGGATATGCAGAAAGCGGCTGAATGGTTAAAGGATTCATTCCAACAAGCGGGCTTGGAAAACCTGTCAATCGATGAGACAGCTGGCCATCCGGTCGTCTATGGGGACTGGCTGCACGCAGAAGGAAAACCCACGATTCTTTTCTACGGCCATTACGACGTCCAGCCTGTCGATCCGTTGAACTTGTGGGAAAGCGGTCCGTTCGATCCCGAAGTCCGGGACAATAAATTATATGCGCGCGGGTCAAGCGATGACAAAGGACAAGTGTTCATGCATATCAAAGCGGTAGAGGCGCTTATGAATGAAAACGGCAGTCTGCCGGTGAACGTCAAATTCATCATTGAAGGCGAAGAGGAAGTCGGCAGTCCGAACCTTGAGAAGTATATCGAGGAAAATAAAGAGAAATTGGCCGCCGATATTATCGTCATTTCCGACACAGGCATGTACGGACCAGGAAAGCCTGCGATCTGCTACGGATTACGGGGGCTTGCGGGCATCCAAATCGACGTCAAAGGCGCGAAAGGCGACTTGCATTCAGGCATTTACGGCGGCGGCGTGCAAAACCCGATCCATGCGATTTCCGAAATCCTTGCATCGTTCCATGATCAAGAAGGAACAATTGCGGTCGACGGATTTTATGAAGATGTGCGCCCGTTAGCCGACGAAGAGCGCGCGGCTTATGAAGCACTCAACTTCGATGAAGAGGCATTGAAAGAGGAAATCGGTGTCGGCGAGCTGTTCGGGGAAAAAGGCTATTCGTATTTGGAGCGGACATGGACACGTCCTACGCTAGAAGTGAATGGCGTCTTCGGCGGCTTTTCAGGGGAAGGAATCAAAACCGTATTGCCGTCGGAAGCTGGCGCGAAAATTACTTGCCGTCTCGTTCCGGATCAAGATCCTGAAGATATCGTGAGAAAATTAAAAGCCCATATCGAAAAGCATAAACCTGCCGGCGTCACTGTGACGGTGAGCGAGTTCGATAAAGGAAAGCCTTTCATTACACCTTTCGACCACCCAGCTATCCAGGCTGCAGGAAAGTCGTATGAGAAAGTATATGATGTGCCGACCGCATTCACGCGCATGGGCGGCTCGATCCCGATCGTAGCAGCGTTCGATGAAATTTTGAACTTGCCGGTCGTCCTCATGGGCTTCGGACTTTCCAGCGAGAATTTCCACGCGCCTAACGAGCATTTCCATTTGGAGAACTTCGACAAAGGCTTGCGTGTCATCGGAGATTATTATTCCGAGCTTGCGGAGTTTTCGAAGGATGATTTGAAGAAGTGAGAATACAAAAAAGAACTGTCTCAGAAAGTCATTTGCCGACTTTCTGGACAGTTCTTTTTCTTATTCCTCTTTCTGTTCGTCTTCCATGCCATAAAACGTGACAAGATCTTCAAGCGGCGTGCGCACACGATTTTTTGGAATGTCATCGTAATAGCCGAACTGCAGCATGCTCATGATCCGCTCGCCCGGCTTCACGCCAAGCTCTTCGCGGAATTTCGGATTGTCGATGAATGGCGGCGTTTTCCAGCATGTACCGATTCCTTGGTCCCATGCGAGGAGCATCGCATTTTGGATCAACGCGCTAGCCGCAGCATAGTCCTCCAGCCGTTCCTTCTGTCGTACATCCTCTTTGACGACGACGAAAACGACGGCGCCAGGAGCGCGGAATTTCTTCATTTGCTTTTCCAAATCCTCTTCGGACAGCTCTTTCCACTTCGGCACGCCATATTCCTTTAAGACATCCTGAAACTTTACATATTCCTGGTTGGCTGCGACGATGAAACGCCAAGGATTACGCAATCCATGGTTCGGTGCCCATCTGGCATCTTCCAAAACGGACAATATATTTTCAAGATCGACCGGCTGCCCATTGAAATTCTTTACCGAGCGACGTCCGATGATCGCTTCTCTTACCGAAAGTGCCTGTTCATTCATAACTATGAGCTCTCCTTTGTATCGTACTGTCGACCATTATACACGAAAAGAAGGCGACTGTGGAAATCCCCATCATTTTCAACGTCATTCCAATAATTTCAACCAATTAGTATTCCGCAAGATTACTTTCTATAGTATAGTAATGAAAGAAGCGAATGTTTAGAAAAGGATGACTGAAAAATGACGAAGAAGCCGATAGCATGGATAACTGACAGCACTGCTTATATTCCAGATGAATTGAAAAACCACCCTGATTTCTTTTCGATTCCGTTAAATATACATTTCGGGGAAAAGCAATTTGTTGACGGTGTCGACCTGACACCAGCCCAATTATATGAAAATATTAAGAACGCTACAGAATTCCCGAAGACGTCCCAACCTTCTGCCGGTGAGTTCGCCGAGCAATTCAAGAAAATAGCGGAAGACTATGAGGAAGCGATTGCTATCCATGTTTCTGCCGAGTTGAGCGGAACCCTCGCTTCATCCATGGCAGGAGCGGAAATCGCGGGCTTCCCTATTACGTTCATCGATTCGCTGTCCGTTTCCTACGGCATTACCGGGTTGATTGAAAAAGGGATGGAACTGCAAAATGCGGGAGCATCCGTACCGGAAATCAAAGAACAGCTTGAAAAAATGGCGGGAACATTGAAGAACTATATTTACATCGGCCAATTGGAGCAGTTGTACAAAGGCGGCCGGATGAGCGGCGTCCAGTTCTTCCTCGGCAGCCTATTGAAAGTGAAGCCGATCATCCAAATTACGACAGACGGGAAATTGGAAGCGATCGAGAAAGTACGTTCCGAAAAGAAAGCACTTCAATATTTGGTCGATAAAGTGGCGGAAGGCCATCCGAGAGGCAAAGGGAAAGTCTATCTGATGGAAGGCAATGTGCCAGAGCAGGCAGCGGAATTAAAAGCGATGATCCTCAATCAAGTGCCGGGCCTCACCGTCGAAATCGGCGACATCAGCTCCACACTCGCTGTTCATGCAGGCGAAGGGACGATTGCGGTGTTGTGGTATTGAATTAATTCGGAAGAATGGACCTTAAGGGCGAAAGAATGGGCCTTGGACGCGAAAGAACGGACCTCTATGGTGAAAGAATGGACCCTGAACGCGATAGAACGGACCCTGAGGACGGAAGAATGGACCTTAGACGCGAAAGAATGGTCCCTTGCTAAAAAACTAAACTTTTGAAAGAAGACGGCTACCTTGTTAAAGGCGCCGTCTTTTGTTCATGAAAACTGATCATTGATTTTAAAGAAGACATACTTTGCGTTTTCCCGCCATGCATAGGAATCTTTGTAGTCCCACGTCCTATGGTAGGCGTCGTACGTATGGGCATTGACGAGCGGCGTCGTGCCGTCCTTCGCCGTAACGATCGTCGTATGGTCAAACCGTCCGTCCCCTTGGAAGTCATAGCAAATGACATCGCCGAGATCGAGCTCTTCTGGCGAGCCGACTTGCCGTGCCGTCAAACCTTTCGTAGACCCCGATAAATACCAACGGATCGAATGCGCTACCGACCAACTAAAGCTCCATGTCCCCCCTTGCACCCACCAGCCCCGCGCCCGGTTCGGATACCCGTGCATCGGCGCCCCGCCCGCGCGCAGACACTGCGAAATGAAACTCGTACAGTCGACATCGAACGATGGATATGCAGGATTCCTCTTATCCCACCATTCATCCGCATACCGCACCGCCGCTTCCCGGTTATACACTTTTCATGAACACCCCCGTATTCCCATCTTATGAAAACAGGTGGGGTGCCATGCATTCTTGCCCCTCCCCTTCCCCCGTTTAGCGAAGTGTCTACGGGGTAGTAGAGTAATACAGTTAGTGAACGGGAGGGAGACAGATGAAAAGATCAACTACACTTACAATCGGATTCTTATTTCTCATATCCTTAGGGGTCATTGTCCTGTTGGCGAACCAGCTGAAGATCGATAAATCCCTCATGCAGGAAGGATCAGGATCATCTGCGCCGGAAGAGAAGAGCGGGGAGATTGCGTATAACCCCCCTTCCTTGGACGATGTACCTGAAGGCCCCATGGGTGATGCAATTTTAAGAGGACGCGAGTTAATAAATGATACGTCCAACGCAATACGCGCGAAGGCATCTTCAGTGGAGGACGGGGAAAATCTTGTTAATGAATTAGCGTGTATAAGCTGCCATGCGGGTGACGGTCTTGACCGAGACACCTCTTCCCTCGTCGGTGTTGCAGCCGTTTATCCTCAATATAATGAGAGGGCTGACAAAGTCCTTACTCTCGAAGATCGTATTAACGGATGCATGGTGCGCAGCATGAACGGTCAGCCATTTGAAGAAGACGATGAGGATCTCAATGCGATGGTCGCTTATTTGTCGTACATTTCTGAAGGGATTCCGATAGGTGCAGAGCTTGAATGGCTCGGCAAAAACGATATGAAGGACGTCCCTGTTCCAGACGTGGAGAATGGCGAGAGAGTGTTCCAACAATCATGTGTCGCCTGCCATGCATCAGACGGATCGGGCACCGGACCGAATACTGGACCAGCGCTTTGGGGAGAAGGTTCCTATAACGACGGTGCTGGGATGGCGCGCATGTCCAAAAATGCCGGGTTCATTAAAAACAATATGCCGCTCGGACAACCGAATTCATTGACGGACCAAGAAGCCGCTGACCTTGCCGCTTTCATCCTCTCCCAAGACCGCCCCGAGTGGAAAGGCCACGATGACGACTGGCCGAACGGAAATCGCCCGACGGACGTCATGACGAAGGAACTTCGCGATCAAGTGAAAGAAGGAACGATTGATTGGGAGAAAGTGCTCGGGAAGGATAATTGATTGAAATGATCATTGCCCTCACGAATTTGTGGAGGGCAATTTTTTGTTGGTACATTGGTGATAGGGGCGGCTTGCTTTGGACGTGCGACGGCTAGTTTTGCCGACGGTGTTAGTTCCTTTCCACGCCTTATTGTCAATTAATGAATTGCGTCAATAACCGATTAAACTTATCGCGTTCTTCCCAAAAAGCACCATGGCCACTATATTTAAACGGGACTAGCTGCGAATTGGGGATTAATTGATTCAGTTCCTTTGCTTGTGAAAATGGAATGACTTTGTCATGAATACCGTGAATAATTAATGTCGGGTCAACTATTTTTGGAAGGTCTTCGTACAAATTCACTTCTCTTAATAGTTTTATTATCGCAGCGGTTGACCATCCTGCAGCCTGCATTCCCATTTGAAAAAACCAATCCGAGAAGTGGCGAGTTATATACTGAAAGAAAAAACCATCTATTACTTCTTGCATCATTTTAGGGCGGTCATTTAACGTTTGCGCAAGGTATCGATCAGCTGTTTCTGCTGTAAAGCCGGTGGGAGCTGCCGCATCAACAAGGACTAGCTGAGATACTCCGTAACCTCCATATCTAGTCATGTATCGAATCGCAATAGATCCACCTGTCGAATGACCCACAAGCGCAAAATTTTTCAGTTGAAGCGCTCCAACAACAGAACGGATATCATCAGCCAGTCTATCTAACGTATAGCCACCGAATGGTTTATCCGAATTTCCGAAGCCTCTCCAGTCTATGCCGATACAGCGATACCCCATTGATGGAAGGACATTAAACTGATATTCGAACTGTTTATGACTCAATGGCCAGCCATGTATAAAAACAATGGTCTTTTTGCCTTCTGGATTAAGATCTTCAACATACAGATTTACACCAGACTCTACATTAATAAAATATCCGATAACGATTCCTCCGTTGTTATAATGGCTTCGCCTATAAGATATTCAATTTTGAAGACATACGTGATTACCTGCCGTTTCAAAAAAAAAAGAAACCCCGTCAAATATTATTTTGACAAAGGTTCCTAATGACAATTAATTACAAGGTTTCTTAAACTAACCTCCCATTTAGTTGAACAAGAAAACAGAGCCGTCTAAGCAGCTCCGATCTTTAAGTAAAGCAGGATATTCGCTAACCGAAATAGTTGAGCAACACATTATTCAAATAGATGTTACACCATCCGAGTTTGTTTTAAAGTTTGCGCTATCAGGCAGAAGCAAGAGATATCTTATTTTTAAGTAACTCCCATTTCTTAGAATTTCATTTTTTAGCAGGAGGTAGTTGAAGTATACCCTCTTCTAGGTAGCCTTCAGAAAAAACATCATATTTTTCATACGTGAATGTACCGTCGTCATTGGCTTTAATAGACGTGATTTCTTCATTGACTGCTAGATCTTCGAATACTGGCATAACGGTATTATCCTCTAGGTTCATTTCATAAAGTTGACCGCCTTTGGTCACGGTACCATGAGCGAAACCAACAATCACAAAGAGGCGGTTTTCATCAATCCATTCTACATATTTAGGGGTATTTTGAGCAACACTGTTATCTTTGAGTTTATATATGGTTGATTTGTTTGTTTTCAGGTTTTCTATAACAAGTAACGCTTCCCCTTCTTCAATTGCATTTTCACCTTTTCCATAAATTGTTGCTCGTTGTAAACCATCGGGAGATGTTTTCCAGCCCGAATGGTAACTAGCATCTGCTATCTCATAGTTCGCCCCTACCTCTATTTCAAAAAGTTCGTTGTATACAATATCATTTTCTCTGTCCCATAATTTCAGATAATAAATTGGAAATCGTTTCATATTGTTGAGTAGAGATTTCATTAAAGTTTTCTCCAATTATCAACTTATCACTTGTAATTGAAATTGCTCCGGTCGGATAATAACCCTTATTTTGTATATAAATATTATATAAAGCTGGTGGATCATTCTCAAGCTTCTGCTGAGGCTTAGAAGATACTTCGTTTAACCAATCGGCTATTAATCCTATTGTTACTCTATCTTCAATCGTAATCGATTTACTTGCAATATCAATAACCATCTTTTCAACTTCAGATTCATTAACCATCTTTTCAACTTCAGATTGTTTAACAAACATGCTTGAATTGTTGTTGACATGAGGATTCTCAATGGAATCCCATAATAAAACTGCACCAAATATACAAAAAACAATAACAGCCATAGATGTTGAAAAATACGTCCAATTAATTGCTTTTTTCTTTGGCTCAGCTATTTTTTGACGAGTATTCAACATTATTCGTTTTTTATTTTCTACTGTATTTTGTAGCCGTTTCATTCGGTAATTAGTCATGTAACAATACCTCCCACTCGATATGCTCTAAACTCGTTCTTAACGTCTCTTTACCGCTTCTCAACCGTGATTTAACGGTATTTTCAGAAATAGATAATAACGAAGCGATTTCTTTTATCGACATATTTTCAAGATAATAATAAATAATCGCCTCCCGTTTTTTGATAGGCAGTGATAGGATTGCTTCATCAAGCAAATCTGTTTCATCAGACTGAATTAGAACATCTTTATGAGAGTAGTGTTTTTGTGTTAACTTTTTTTGAACGATTATTTTACGATAAGACCAACTTCTTAAATAATCTTTACAACAATTAATGGTCATTTTTGATAAATAAGCCTTTAAGTTTCCCTGTTCTTCATAATGAGATGAATGGTAAAATTTCACGAATGTATCTTGTATGATATCTTCAGACACTTGTATATCTTTCGTATAGTAATAAGCAATTCGAAATAATAGATCTGTGTATTGGTCCATTATTTCTTCTAACAATTGTTCTTTATTCACGAGTCATTCCCCCTTTCATAAGTATAAACGAGGCTCAAAGATCAAAGGTTCATTTTTCGAAATAAAACTTCAATTTCATTATTCAACAAAAATCGGCCGCCATATAAAAAGCAGCCGATTCATTACTGACAGACAATTCAACATCTTATTAGTATATTTCCTATCTGCGGTCATTTTTGAAGCATTTCGAAGGGATATTGTCAGGGTGACTAGGAAAAAATTGCTCACCTGCCAAAGCCAGTTAGTCCGCAGCATGCCAACGAATAATCTACGTGGAAATTCCACTTACCAAGTTATCAATATAGTAACACAGGGATGTCTGTGCATCGATCACGCTAATGCAAGAGTGAAAAGATGAGATTTCTGTAAAGTGATACGTGATAAAATTTTTAAGCACACAACCAGGTATAACCCTGATCTGTTTAGAACGAGGTTGAGATTGGTGGATTAATTTCCCAATACCTTCAGCAACCAAAATAATAGAGTACTTAAAAATCACTTTTCCATTTCCTCATTAGAATAAGCATCCTTTAAAACTTTTCCTTGTATATCTTCAGGTAATTAAGTTCTGGTATGAGTCTCCTGCTCTGTTTTCATTTTAATGATTGTCCCTAAATTCGTTGCTTCTACATTAACCTTTTGATACCTACTAATAAACGTGACCATACATTTATTTCCTTCAACACATTCAAAAGAAACCATCTCTAGATATTGTCGAGCCTGATCTATTAGATGTGCAACATTCTCTTTAAGCCAAAGTAGATAAAAAGATTGAGAAGTACGGTATCAAACGAGTAAGTGGAGATGAAGCCGATTCCTTAATTACTCCAATGGCAGGAATCCCCACGACTGAGGTGAGCGTGAATAAACCTACTGTTTATTCATCTTCACAAGGATATTTTATTTCAGCCAGTATCGCCTGGAAACGAGATTCTTGGAATGAACCTTACTGGTTGAAACATAAAAGTAGTCTTGGATCTGCTGTTGGTGGAGAAGATGGTCTAGGTATATACTTCGGAGATCCTACTAATATCGAAATATCAACATCTTCCTTTTACACAGCTGATAACTTCAACAAAGTATATAACCAAAATATAACTCCTTCAAAAAGTGAGCCGCGCGGGGTTTATTACAGAGCTCAAGATCACATTTATACTAGTTTAGCTTATGAATATACATGGGATAAAGCTTATATAACTGTCTGGCCAAATTTCAAAGGAAGAGTTAACACTACTGCTCGTACTCACTTTACACATACATGGTCAAGTGCTAGTATCAGTGGCGTTACTGTTTCTAGTTCAGGATTTAGTGTTTCAATCACGAATTCCAATTATGCATATGATGGAGTATCAACAACTGGAACAGCTATAACATACTAAACAATCACGTCGTGACAACTCTAAAATAAAATCCTATTCCAAAATGGAGTAGGATTTTTCTATTCTACAAAGAATACCAAGAAACTTGTTACTTTTCACAAAAATAATAGAAACTGACGAACCATCTGAACGATTTCAAATATATTCTCCAAGTCGCCGAGTCCCAGGAATGGATGGCATGCGGTTCTTTCTCAAACAATTTCTCTAAATAGATCCTTGTCGTTTCAAGCTTAAGCTGTGAAGCTTAATACTGTAACCAATTGCAAGTAAGTAGAAAGTTATATTGCTTCTATAAGGATAAGGTTATTTCCTCCAACTCCACTCGTTCTTTATGTCATTTATCATATTATGACTTCATTTATCGTAAAAGATTTACATCATTTTTACAAATACTTGCTTTTCACGTCGTTTTACATCAACAACTTAAAAGATAAAATTAAAAAACCCTTATACATCAAGGGTTCAAGAGGATTTCCTTATGATGGAGCATACCGGGTTCGAACCGGTGACCTTCACACTGCCAGCGTGACACTCTCCCAGCTGAGCTAATGCCCCGTATATCTGATACAATATAGATTATAACATGTCATATAAAAAAGACAATAGATGATTGGGGGAGATCTCCTTGCAGCATGCTGAGAAAGAACTGAAGGATACGGTGTTTCTGTGCGATTCGAAAGGGATGCTGAATCCTGAAGCGATTGGATTCGCCCGCCGTCCGTTCATTATAAGCAATTTAAAAGGCCATTTCATGCGGAAGAAGAAATGGAATTATTGGTGTGTGTTCGGCGAGGACCTTCTATTTTCCGCGACAATCAGCCATTTGGATTATGCGGCTGTTTGCTTCGTCTATTTGCTCGATTATGAGACGCAGCGCTTCTATGAGAAGCAGGTTGTGCTGCCTGTCGGGCGGAAAGTGAAGATGCCGGAAGACGTGCTCGGCAGCGTGAAATTCGTCAATGAGCGGATGTCCGTCCAGCTTGTCCATATGCAAGGAGAAACCCATCTATCTGTGACAATACCCGATTTTGATAATGAAGTGCTGCATGCCGATCTGCATATTACGCATCCGGACGGGGACGATTCGTTGAACGTTGTCATCCCGCGCAACCGGGACCGATTCCAGTTCACCGCGAAGCATCATACATTGCCGACTGCAGGATTCGTGAAGATCGGGAATAGACGTTATAATTTCAATCCAGATTACAGCTTTGCCGTTTTGGATTTTGGACGCGGAGTTTGGCCTCGAGAGGCGGAGTGGAACTGGGCGATGGCGTCTCAGCGTTTAGGCGGACGCCGTATCGGATTAAATTTCGGTGGGAAATGGACGGACGGCACGGGCATGACGGAAAACGCTGTGTTCGTTGACGGCGTCATGACGAAGCTGCATGAAGATGTCATTTTCACGTATGACAAGGACAATTACATGGATCCTTGGCATATCGGGACAAAGTTTTCCGATCATGTAAACCTGACATTTTCCCCTTTCTTTGAACGGGTTGCGAAGACGAATGCGCAGCTCGTCCAAACGAACGTCAACCAACTCGTCGGCTATTTCAACGGCCGCGTCAAGCTGCACGACGGCTCGACGCTCAGAATCCGGCAAATGCTCGGCTGCGCGGAAGACCACCGCGCAAAATGGTAATGTAAACAACCGGCGAAAGCGCCGGTTGTTTTTCATGTGCAAACATAGTGTTTACCACCGATTCTCGGCACTTTACCACCGATTCGGACTAGTTTACCACCGACTCGGCTGAAATTGTCCATTTCAGGGCGCCCTAAAATAGGTTATCACTGGTTAACAGCACTTTATCACCGCTCGGGCACTGGTTATCACCACTCGCACCATGTTTATCACCGCATAAATAACTTTTATCACCACTCAGACGGAGTTTATCACCACTTGTCCCCTTTTCAAGCGATTGCATGTGGACAGTCCCCGCTCCCTTCGAAACGGCCATTGTGTTTAATTTCGTAGAATGAAGGAAATTACTGAACAGAAGACTACAACAGGAGGTTTGCAATCATGAGAGATACGATGAAGATCGTCATGCTCTTTTTAGCTGCCGTGCTCGTCTTGAGCGCGTGCGGGAATTCGAGCAAGAATGCGGATAATCCTAAGCGGGAAGATGCGACGATTATGTATGAAAATGAAAAAGAAGGCGGCACTATGAATACAGGGGGCGGGTATGGCTTCAATAAGTTCGATTTGGAGATTGATGTCGATGGGAAAGATGTCATCGACGTGGAATATGAAGTCGCGAAAAATCATAGAGCCAAGTATGTGAATAAATTGGCGGGCTTGAATTTGAAGGCTCAGGAAGCTTTCAATGAACTAGATCCGCTTTTCGTGAAATTTGCGACGAAAAAGAGTTTATCGGAAAAAGACGTCAAGGAGAATATTATGGAGTGGTTTGGCGTAGACACGTATACGAAGTTCGATTTGGAAATCGACTTTGATGACGGTACAAAAATGGTTATTGAAGATCATAAATGATTCCCGGTTCTGCCGGGGTGTGAATTGGAACAGGCGGAGGAAAAATTCCCCGCCTGTTTTTATGCGCTCAAATCTTCGAATCCTTCAGCATCGTGTAGTAAACCCCTTGTTTTTCGATCAATTCCTCTTGGGTGCCGGATTCGATGAGCTTCCCTTGGCCCATGACGTAGACGGTGTCGGCTTTCCGGACCGTGTTCAATCTGTGGGCGATGACGAAACTCGTCCTGCCTTGCATCAATCGTTCCAATGCTTCCTGGATTTGCAGTTCCGTGACGGTGTCGATGCTGCTTGTAGCTTCATCTAACAACAGTAGTACCGGATCGGCGACGAGTGCCCTTGCGATGGAAAGCAATTGTTTCTGGCCTTGTGAAATTTCTCCTCCATCGGCTGTCAAAACGGTGTTGTAGCCATCTTCAAGCCTTGAAATGAAGCTATGGGCATTCGCCTGTTTCGCCGCCTCGATCACTTCTTCATCAGTAGCGTCAAGCCTACCGTACCGGATATTCTCCATGACAGATGCTTCGAATAGGAACGGATCTTGCAAAACGAATGCCATTTGACTCCGCAGCGTTTGACGCGGCAGCTCTTTGATCGGGATGCCGTCGATTAAAATCTGACCTTTATTCGTTTCGTAGAATCGGGCAAGAAGCTGCATGATTGTCGTCTTCCCTGCACCGGTTGCGCCGACGAATGCAGCGGTTTCACCCGGTTTTACATGGAAGGAGACATCGTCGATCGTATAGCCGTCCGTGTCGACAGCATAACCGAAGGAAACATTTCTGAACTCGACGTCCCCTGCAAGGATCGTGTCTGCATGTTCAGTCGCGTCATCCTGCTCAATCGGCTCATCCATGATTCTGAATACACGTTCCGCCCCGGCAATTGCCGAAAGGACCGTGTTGAACTGGTTGGACAGATCATTGAGCGGCCGCGTGAATTGGCGGGCGTACTCGGAAAAGATGACGATTGTACCGATCGTGACGAGACCATCACTCTTAAGCGCCAACAGGCCACCGACGCCCGCAACGATTGCGAAGGCGGCGTTATTCAGCATGTTCATCACTTTCGGAATGAACCCGGAATACGTCATTGCCCAAAATCCCGTCCGACGAAGACGTTCGCTTTTTTGTGCAAACTCTTCCATGACCCGTTCTTCTTGGGAAAACGCTTTGACGATCCGCTGCCCGGAAATCGTTTCCTCAATCATTCCGTTCAACTCACCGACAGCTTGCTGTTGCTCCTTAAAAAGCAAACCTGTTCGGCGGGTGATCCACCGGATCGCGATAAACATGACGGGTACGATGATCATCGTCAACAATGTCAAAATCGGGCTTAAGTAAAGCATGACAGCCAATGTCCCCGTCAACGTCAAAATACTCGCGAACACTTGGATGAATGAAGAGTTCAACGTCTGGCTGACGTTTTCAATATCATTCGTCAGACGGCTCATCAATTCTCCATGCTGCCGTCTATCGAAAAACGTTACCGGCAGCTTTTGAAGATGTGAAAATAAATTCGTGCGCAATCTAAGGATCGTTTGTTGCGCGATGCCAACCATCCAAAAGCTTTGGAAATAGGTTGATAATGACAGCCCCGCGTAGATTGCAATCAGCAGCCCAATGATGCCCGCCAAACCGTCAAATTGCATCGGGATGATATACTCATCAATGATCTTCCCAATTAGGAGCGGCCCCAATAGCGCGAAACCGGAGCTGAAAAGAACGAGTACAAGCACAGTAATGAGCAAGCCCCGTTGTTCATCAACGAGCTTCCAGATCCTCGATAAAACAGACTTCCAATCCCCTGCCCGTTCCACCTTTTTCCTGCCTGGCCCTTTAATATCTTCCTTCTTAATAATCGGTTCATATCCGAAAGGTTTACGCGTGATCCTCACCATGGATGACCACCTCCTCTTCTGACTGGGATTCAGCAATCTTCCGATACAATTCGGATTCTGCCATCAAGTCTGAATGGGTGCCGTATGCAACAACTTTCCCCTCATCGAGCAGAAGAATCTGATCCGCACCTCTCGCTGTCTGCACTTTTTGCGTAACGACGAGCATTGTCGCAGCTTCTTCTTCCAATGCATCCCATAAGGCGTTTTCCGTTTTAACGTCGAGCGCGCTCGTGCTATCGTCAAGTATGAGAATTGATGGCTTTCGGACAAGTGCACGCGCAATGGAGAGTCGCTGCTTTTGCCCGCCTGATAGATTGACGCCTTTTTGTCCAACACGCGTTCCGTACCTCTGTGGGAATAAATCAATTGATTCATGAATTTGCGCCTTTTTCGCGGCTTCCTCCAACTCATCCGGCGCTGCATCGGCATCCCCCCAGGAGAGGTTCTCGAGAATGGACCCTGTGAAAAGGATCGATTGCTGCGGAACAAGCCCGATCGTGTCACGTAAATCCTTCAACGGCCAATCATTCACTTCGACTCCGCCGACAAAGATCTTCCCTTCGGTCGCTTCGAAAATGCGCGGAATGAGATTCAGAAGAGTGGATTTTCCGGATCCGGTCGCCCCCATAATGGCAAGCTTCTCACCCGCCGCTACATGGAACGACACATTATCCAATATCGGCTCGGACTTTCCTGGATAATTGAACGAAACGTTTTCGAATCGCAGATCTCCTGTAAACCGAGTGAAGCTGGAACTTTCGGATTCATGCTGTTCCAAGTCTTCGTTCGCAAGCAATACTTCCTCCATTCGTTCGGATGACGCTTTGGCCCGGGAGAACGCAACTAGGATCCACGCGAACATTGAAAATGCACCAGTCATCCGCATTGCATAGTTGACGACGGCAACAAGTTCACCGACTTGTGCATTCCCCGTGCGGATTTCAACGGATCCGAACCAAAGGACGGCCATCAAGCTAACGTTCATGACAAACAACAGGACCGGCAAAATCAGCTCCATCATCCGCATCGCTTTAACGGTATCCTTCTTTAATGCATCTGCCACTTTCATGAATCGGCTTGCTTCGTACATTCCACGCAAATACGCTTTTATTAAACGGACCGCTTGTAAATTCTCCTGGATGACGCGGTTGACGCGGTCAAGCCTATGTTGAACGTTGGCGAAGTAGCCGACCCCTTTTCGCGCCATGATGAATAGGAAAATGAACAGGAAAGGCGCACCGATGACAAGATACATAGCAAGTTTTACATTGACGACAAATGCCATTGCCAAACTCCCGATAACTAACAACGGTGCTCGCATCATGACGCGCAAGCCCATGAAGAGGACGTTTTGCGCCATCGTCACGTCGCTCGTCAATCGAGTGATCAATCCCGCTGTCGGGAATCTCAAAAAAGTCGCCATGGAAAATGACTGCACTTGGCGGAATAATGCCTGGCGCAGGTCAAAAGCGAAACTTTGCGCTGCGTGCGCCGCGAAATAGGAATTGATCACACCTGAAAAGAATGCGATAAAAGCCAATCCCATCATGACGCTTCCCCACGTCCAAATGACGCCAACATCTTCCGCCAAAATACCATCGTCGATGATTTTGGCTATCAATAATGGCTGGATCAGCTCGACCGCAAGTTCCGTCAGCATGAGGAACAGGGCAATGAGTATCGGCCATTTGTACGGCTTTGCATAAGAAAAAACTGTTTTCATCGTACCGGACCCCCAAAAACTCTTTCGTATTACGAATTATTTTTATTGTCACCATTATGACACAGAGAGCGGTTTCTGTATAGGGCGTATATTGATTAGTTAGGATGTTCAGACATCTAAAAATCGCATCGGGACGTCTCTTTCTACATGTAATTAATTTCAAAAAGCACTAAAAAACCGGAACCCTCATTAGGATTCCGGTGGTATGCCCTCTTCTTCCTTCGCCTTGCTTCCCGCCACTGAGAGACCTGTGACGCCGAGGAGCATGATTGCGCCGCCGACCATTTGCCAAACGCCCAATACGCTGCCGAACCAGATGACGGAAATGATCATTGCCGTCAGCGGTTCGAAGCTTGAAAGGATGCTCGTTTCGACCGGCGATATATATTTCATGCTTCCGAGGAACAGGAGGAATGCGACCGTTCCGACGATGATGACGAGCAGCAGCATGGCAGACAGCTTCACATCGGCGAGTGCACCGATTTCATTGCCGAACCTCAATATATTCAATAGAAGGAGTGTGAGTCCCCCGATGAGCATCCCCCACCCTACGGAGAGGAGGACGCCCCATTCATTCATCAGCCGGACAGGATACAGCGTGTAAAATGCGAATGTGAATCCGACAGCGAGTCCGAATAGGAGCGCCACTTTCGTCAAAGCGAAGTCGGAAAGCGACCCGTTCGTCAGAAGGAGGAAGAGGCCTGCCATTGTGACAGCCATTCCGATCACTTGGGATGCAGGCGGGCGCTCCTTTTGCCTGATTGAAACGAAAAGGATGATATAGATCGGCGCCAGGAATTGAAACAGCGTTGCGACGACCGCGTTGCTCGTATTGATGGAGCCCGCGAATGTAAATTGAACGCCGAGCATTCCGACGATGCCGAAGATGACCATTTGACGCAGCCATACTTTGTTGCGAAGCGGGCGGGTTATATGTACGCCTTTCATTTTCAAAACGAGAAGGAGTCCGAGTCCTGCAAGCACCAGCCGGATGATGAGCATGAAGGAGACGGACATTTTTCCGGAGTCAAGAATCCATTCCATCATCGGCCCTGTTGCACCCCAAAGCATTGCCCCCAAGATGATCATGAAAATCCCTTTTGCTCTTTCCATATCATTCCACCACCTTTTCTAGTTGTCTAGTAACTTCTTAGATGTGCTTGTTCCGCCACAAAAGATGTACTGTAAATTTACTGAACTTCCTATATAATAAAATACATATGACATCCGAAAGGGGACAAAAAGATGAAATCGGCAAACCAAGTAGACAGAACCGAGCTGCCGCTTGTTATGGACAGTCTCATTGAGTTCTTAATGGTGACCCGTACGGATGGTGAAGGCTTGATCACTTATACGAATCATAACTTCCTAGCTTCAAGCAATTGGACACCAAAACGTATTCTCGGAAAATCCTTTTGGCAAATGTTTTCCGAGGATGAACATAGCCAAACGCAGGCACATGCGATATGGAACCGAGTGACGAACGGGAAATCCTGGTTCGGCAAAGTCGAAAAACTGACCCGGCATGGCGAGCCCTATTACGTCCAGATGATGGCGATCCCCGTACTTGATGCGGAAGGAAAACTTGAGTCCTGCACGTTTTTAGAGCTTGATATTACTGAAGAAGTTGAGCTGAAGGAGAAACTGCAGCAAATCGCCTTCATCGATTTTGAGACCGGACTGATGAGCCGGCACAAATTGGAGACGTTGGTCAATGAATACATTCATGAGGATCGACACTTTTCGTTCGTCTACATAGCAATCGATCACTATTATACACTGAAAGATCTGCAGTCGTATGATTCGGAATCGGTTTTAGTTCAAGAATTTACGAACCGGCTGAAACGATATTTCCAAGGAGACCCAATTGCAAGAATCGGCGTCAGCCAATTTGTCGTATTGACGTCCTTCGGAGATTGGTTTGTCCAAGGGTTCCTGGAATTTTTGAAAGAACAGCCGATCTACGTTGAAAACCATTCATTGCCGTTATCGGTAAGCGGCGGAATCGTCCGCTTCCCGGAGGATCAGCTCTCTTATTCCCATCTGTACAAAGCTGCGTTGGCGGCGACGAAGAATATTACCGAGCAAGGCGGAGGACGCATCGCTTCCTTATCCGCGGAGTCCCACAAAGTGTTGAACCGCCGTTCGCTCATCGACAAGAAGATGCTGACCGCGCTGGATCACAACAGCTTGCAGGTCGTCTATCAGCCGCAACTGGATATTGTGACGGGCAAGGTTCTTGTGTACGAAGCGCTTGTCCGCTGGGAAGACGAGGAAATCGGGCATATCCAGCCGGATGAACTGATTCCGATTGCAGAGGAAAACGGTTTGATCCACGCAATTGGGGCCTACGTGCTTGAGGAGGCGGCAAGACTTGCAGTAAAGCTGACAGCCAATAAGCCGGATATCCGCATTTCCGTCAACTCATCCGTGCGGGAGTTCGGCGAAGCTTCTCAAATGAAGGAAAAACTGATGGGCATTCTTGAAAAGACGAAGTGCCCGGCGGATAAGCTCGAGTTGGAGATCACGGAGAAATTCGCCTTCCAAGCTGAGCAGGAACATGCAATCATCCAACAAATGAAAGCGTTTGAGGAGACGGGCATCCGTTTCATCCTGGATGATTTCGGAACGGGCTATGCCTCTTTCCGGTACATGCAGCAATTGCCGATTTCCAAAGTAAAAATCGATAAAGTGTTCATCAATTCCTTGCTGACGATGCCGAAAACGCGGCAGCTCGTCGAAGGCATGATCCTTTTCGGCAAATCGATGGGCCTTTACGTCATCGCTGAAGGCGTTGAAACCGAGGAGCAATTCGAAGCATTGAAGGAAATGGGCGTCGATGCTGTACAAGGTTATTATATCGGAGCACCTGTAAAAGGTAATGAAATTTCATAAGGAACGGAGCCGCTTCGGTGCGGCTCCGTTTTTGTTTGTGTGATTAATGGAGTCTTTGTGCAAAAGAATGGACCTTGGAACGGGATAAATGGACCCTTACAGGATTTCCACATAAAAAAGAGGGAGCGCAAGGCGCTCCCTCCCCCATACATCATTTCATCTTCAACGTGCCGATCTCCTTGAAGGAGTCGAGCTTGTAGCTTTTGACTTCATCCATCGATAGCGTGAACACGCTGTCCCCGCTGTATACGAGGCGCTGGATCTGCTTCTCCCAGTCTTCGTATTGTTCGCCGGACGCTTTCTTCTTTACCAAATCGCCTTTCAGCACGATTCCGTGTTCAGGGGTAATTTCATAGACGAGCGCTCCTGAACCTTTATAGTCCACTTCGAATTCCTTGGCGCCCTCTTCATAGATGCTCACCGGGAAGCCGAACAGATTTCTCTTTTTATGTTGGAGCAACGCTTTATGGTCGTATTGGAGAGCCGAATACGTACCCCGTCCCCCGATGACTTCCGTGTACTTCTCTTTCGGATTATGAAAATCGGTGACGTCGAACAGCGAGATTTTCATCCCCTTCGTCAAAATCAGCGGCTCGCCTCCCGATGGATTTTTCTGCGCGACTGTGTCATATCCGAAACCGATCAAATGATTTTCATCCAATGGGTGCAAATAATTCGAGAACCCCGGTATCTTCAATTCGCCCAACACTTTCGGCTTTGCTGGATCCGCGACATCGATGACGAAAAGCGGGTCGGTCTCCCTGAACGTCACCATATATGCTTTATCCCCCATGAACCGCGCCGAATAAATGCGTTCCCCTTTCGCCAGGCCATTCACTGAACCGGTCGTCTCCATCTTTTCATTCAAAATATAGAGATGGTTTTTCGAAGGGTTTTTCTGATCCCACATATTCCCCTCCGTCATGACGACCCGGAAATTCCCTTTGTATTCGTCCATCGAAAATTGGTTCAAAATCGTACCGCTCAACTGTGCCGATTGATAAAACTTGACGTCCGTCCCGTCCAGCTTGAATTTGAAGATCTCCGTATCCGCTTTGCCAGGATTCCAGATCAGCGTTTCAATCCCGCGGGAATTTGTGCGCGCTTCATACTTCAAAGCCGTCAAATACAGATGGTTTTTCGTCATGTACATCTGATCGCTGCTTCCGAGAAAGCCTTTCGTTTTGAGCTCGGAAGTTTTCGGCGACGACAGGTCGATTGCCGCGATGACGGAATAGGAAGGGTCCACCGCGCCTGGCAGAATGGAGATATCCTTGAATTCCATGAATTTCTCTTCTTTTTCATTCGAATCAATGATGCGCGGACGCAGTGCATCGCCTTCGATTTCATTCATCGCCCAGAAGTTCGGAAACACATTCGTCACTAGATAAAGCATGCCGTCTGTCTTCCTGGCACTTTTCAAATAGCCTTCCACGCCAATTTCACGGATGAACTCCGGCTTTTCAGGCTTCTCGATGCTGTACAGCCGGACCGTCGTCAAGCTGTTCATCGGCATGATCCGATCCATAGCTGCTGATTTGTCCATGGCATCCGATGGATCCGGATAGCGAATCATTTTTTCCCCGAGTACAACGAGCAAATCGTCATGTAAAAATAACTGGGATGGATAATAGTCGTCATCCGGTTTTATTTCAGCGGCAACTTTCATCTGTTGAGGATTCCGGATATCGACGATCTTCACGGACGTGCCTGCGAAAATGGAGTACAGATATTCGCCATCCGTTTTCACCATATCCGATTCATCGACGCCTTCCACTTGATTATTCGTCGTCGAATGGTCGCCCCCTCCTACCGCGTTTGATGACTCCGAACTCGCGCTATCCATGGAGGCTTTTTCTTCCGCAACTTCGGAATACTTCACTGCAGCGGACTGCTGCATCTTTTTCGCTCTTTCAAAATAAGCTTTCAAATCAGCTTCGGACTTGATCGTTTCGATAGAATCATAGGCGGCAACATTCTCCTTCTTCATGAACATCGCAACCGCCATAACGACCATAACCATCATCAAAGCCACACTGTACCAAATTACCTGTCTCCTCAATTTCATCACCTTTCCTCATCTGCTTCTTTACAAAGTAGACTTGTTGGAAACAATTACGTTTCACATTTCGGAAAAAACATTTTTGCGGATAATTCGAATATGGTAGTCTAGTAGGGCAGGTAAAAAAATATAGGGGGTAAAAAGGGAATGAAAACACTTACTAGATGGTCGAACACCATCATGGAAAGGTATTTGCCAGATCCATACATATTCGTTGCCATTCTGACATTGCTCGTCTTTTTGCTTGGCATCGGCCTGACGGATTCGGGTCCGCTCGATATGACGGTCCACTGGGGAAATGGGTTCTGGGGGCTTCTCGCCTTTACGATGCAGATGGTCATCGTGTTAGTCGCGGGACATGTATTGGCAAGCAGTCCATTTTTCAAGAAGTTATTAAGTACATTGGCAGGATTGGCGAAGTCGCCTGGCACGGCGATTCTACTTGTGACAGTCGTATCGCTTATCGCTTGCTGGATCAACTGGGGATTCGGTCTCGTCATCGGGGCGTTGTTCGCTAAGGAAATCGCCAAAAAAGTGACGACTGTCGATTATCGGCTGTTAATTGCAAGCGCTTACTCAGGTTTCATCATCTGGCATGGAGGGCTTGGCGGATCCATTCCCTTGTCCATCGCAACGGCGGATCATCCGTACGCCAAAATGATGGGTGTCGTTCCAACGTCCGAAACGATTTTTTCAACGTATAATCTATTCATTATCGCAGTCATATTTATAACGTTACCGTTGTTGAACCGTTTCATGATGCCAAAACCGGAGGACACGGTTACCGTCGATCCGAAACTGTTGGAAGATGAAATCGAAGTGGAAGAGGCTGAAGAGAAAACACCTGCAGCGCGGCTTGAAAACAGCGTGATTCTTTCCATGCTGATCGGTGCATTGGGTGTCGTCTATCTTGTGCAGCACTTTGTCACGAAAGGGTTCGACTTGAACCTGAATATCGTCAACTTGATTTTCTTTATTCTAGGTATCATTTTCCATGGCACGCCGAAACGTTTTCTTGCGGCAGTTGCGAATGCTGTGAAGACATCGGGCGGAATCATCATCCAGTTCCCGTTTTACGCAGGGATCATGGGGATGATGGTAGATTCTGAACTAGCGAAAGTCATGTCCCAATGGTTCGTCAGCATTTCAACCGAGGCGACTTTCCCGCTTTTCACATTCTATGCGGCGGGGCTCGTTAACTTCTTCGTTCCGTCAGGCGGCGGGCAGTGGGCTGTACAAGCGCCGGTCATGCTTGATGCGGCGCAAACGCTTGGCGTCAGCTACTCGAAAACTGCGATGGCCATCGCATGGGGCGATGCGTGGACGAATATGATCCAGCCGTTCTGGGCATTGCCTGCACTCGCGATTGCAGGATTGCGCGCGAAAGACATCATGGGCTATTGCGTATTTGTCTTGTTGTTGAGTGGTATTGTCGTGAGTATCGGGCTTTATTTCTTTTAATGAATCAAAAAGCTGGGAGAGCCATTCTCCCAGCTTTTTTCATTCAACCCAACTGTTCAATACACGTTACAATTGCCCGCTTCAAATCTTCATGCGACCAGCTTGGCACCCGGCCGTGTTCGACGGCGAGTTCGTGGGAAGCTGGGATGTGGATGAAACCCGCTTGCATATCGGGACGTTGTTGATTGACGAAATGAAGGACACGGTACATGACATGGTTGCATAAATAGGCGCCGGCCGTATTCGAAATTTCGGCCGGCAGTCCAGCATCCTTCAGCGCATCGACCATTTTCCGGATCGGCATATTCGTGAAATAGCCGTCCGCTCCCTCATCGATAATCGGCTCGTCGACTGGGGCATGGCCGCTATTGTCCTTCGCTCCGTCATTCACATTGATGGCGATCCGTTCGGGCGTGATCTTGAATCGGCCGCCAGATAAACCGAGCGACAGGACCGCATCCGGTTTGACCGCTTCAATATGCGAAATGACGCGGTTCCCCGAAACGCTGAAATCGACCGGCAGCACTTCACTATGGATCCGATATCCCCCGATTTCCTTCCCATGCAATTCTTCAACAATCCGCGCAGTCGGATTGACAGGAAAATTCAAAAATGGCTCAAAGCCGGTTAACAGCAATGTTTTCATTTCCACACATCCCCTTTTCCCCTATTATAACTCATATCATTTCGATTTGAATCGAGCGGTTTTATCCCAACCGATGATTTGGCGATTTTTCTTCGCCTTCACGTAACGGACCAGGCTCCGAACGAACAAATATGAAAATAGTTGAGCATACGTAAAGTACATAATGATGCTGATGAATATGTTAATCGGCGTAAACGTCCGTTCCGCGGCTTGTGCGGCAAACAGCTGGGATGTGTAGACGATGTAGGAAAGATACCAAATGAACAGCAGCGGATAACTGTAGTGGACTGAAAAAATATCAAAAACCCCTAGAATGAACCACACATAGGAGACAATCAGGAACAACCAAAAAATCACATACACCATGAGCTGATGGATGGAGTGGACGAGTAGCTTCCCTTTAAAATACCCGGGTTCCATCAACGTCTTTTCGACGATGTACAGGTTCCCCTGCAGCCAGCGTGTCCGCTGCTTCACGTAAACGGAGAGCGTTTCCGGCTCTTGCTCCCATGTGACGGAGTTCGGGACGATCGGCAATAAATACCCCTTTTGGGTAATGCGCAATGTCAATTCCGCATCTTCCGCGATTGCGTAAGGGTCATATCCACCCAACTCCTCAATGACGGACCGTTTCACGAGCATATTCGTCCCGGTCAACGAACCCGTCTTGAACAGTTGCCATCTACCTGACTGCATGAGCAACTGGAACACTTGAAATTCGATCGAAATCATCCTCGTCAGCCAATTCGTAGACTCATTCAACGTCCGCACATAACCGACGGCGCCTGCGGATTGCACATTTTGTTCCGCCGTTTCCACCAATTTAGTGAGCGCATCAGGTTCAGGCTGATTGTCCGCATCATACACGCAATAATATTTATTGCCCGAAATGCTCAACCCATAGTTCAGCACCCTTGACTTGCCTCGGGGCTCCCCTGGCGGCACTTGGATATGATGCACATTCCTATACGTATCATTGAAGGCCTGGGCGATTGCAGCCGTTTCGTCTGTTGAATGGTCGTTCAATATGTATATCTGCAAATCGCCTGGATACTCAAGTTCGACCATCGCTTCAATCGTCTCTTTAATGACAACCCCTTCATTATGGGCAGGAATGAGAATATCGACGCCCGGATAGTGTTCAAGCGGCGGCAGCCTTTTTTTCCCTACTTTCATCCGATTGTAAAGACCCGCAATCATCAACAATGTGTAATACGTCAGGAGCAATAGGAATAATGAGGTCGTAAACAACAGCAGGAAAAGGATATTGTATGCCGCTCCCACGATGATCATTGCGATGAATAACAAGAATACGAGAAGCAAAAGGCCCGTCCTCCTAGTCATGAGATCACCTCATCCATCACTGCCGTCTGCCCCTCGATCCGTTCCGTCGTCCACGTCATTTTGTCAATCGCCCGCTCCTCAAAAGCTTCCCTCAGCCTTTTGTCAATTCTGCTTTTCACTACCTCCAACCCGTCCGCATCCGTGTTTTGTACTAAAACCACTAGACCTTCCTGCGATTTCCCCACGATATCAAAATGTTGACGAACGGACATATGTAAAATGCTTCCGACCGATGCAACCGCGGTCCGCTTCGTTGAACGCGGCAGTTCGGAGAGGTCCACACGAATGAAATATCCTGTCTCTTCCCTTCGAGCCATCGCCGATAAAATGAAACTCGCCCGCTTTTCAAATTCCATCCCCGACAGTACACCCTCTTCCGACAGAAACCCTTCCAAGCGCAACACCCGCTCCCTCAGAAAATAGTTTTCACTTCTGAATTGATAGGCGTACTTCGCCAAACTATAGAGGGCGAATAGATGGACGAGGAACAGGAAATGCAAGAAGATCGCCATTCCTTGATCCGCCGGGGACCAATTCTCGCGAAAAGCGAATACGAGAAATAAAAAAACCGTCCCTACCGTCAAAATGACATAATAGAAAAAGGCCAATCGATCGGATCCGCTGAAAAACAGGATGGTGACCAATCCTAAAATGGAATAGGCAGCAAACGGAACCGTTTTAAATGTAAATAGAATGATAACGACCATCGATAACAACCAAACAATCGATGCTACAGGCATCTTCAGTTGATTCCAAACGATAGATTTCCCCATAGACATAACACCTCCTATTACCCAATTCCCTGCTTGCTGAAATAAAAAACCAAATCCCGCCGCAACGTTTATCAGACCCCATACAGGGAATATCCCAACTAGACGATTTTTTAAAGGAGGATACCATGAATGCCTGAAGATAAATATGAAAAAAAGGATGAACAAGTGACACCTCAAACGCAGAATCGACAGCCCGGAATCGAAGCGGAAATGGATCCGCTCCCCCTTTACGACGATGAAAACTACAAAGGCTCCGGCAAGTTGAAAGGGAAAAACGCCTTGATTACCGGCGGGGATAGCGGCATCGGCCGCGCAGTGGCTGTTGCATTTGCAAAAGAGGGAGCCAATGTGGCGATTGCCTACTTGGATGAGGCGGAAGACGTCGATGCGAATAAAACCGTCGAGCTCATCGAACAATATGGCGGCAAAGCGATGAAAATCTGCATCGACATCAGCGAAGAGGAAAATTGCGAGAAGCTGATCGACGATGTTATCCAGGAATTCGGCAGCTTGAACATCCTCGTGAACAATGCCGGCAAGCAGTTCCCTCAGGACGACATCTCCCAAATTTCAGGCGACCAGCTGCGCGAAACGTTCGACACCAATTTCTTCGGCCTGTTTTATTTATCGAAAGCAGCGCTCGCCCATATGAAGGAAGGCGATTGCATCATCAACACTTCCTCCGTCACCGCTTATAATGGCTCGCCGGGATTAATTGATTACTCGGCAACGAAAGGCGCAATCACGACATTCACACGCTCCCTCGCCTTGAACTTGGCGACAAAAGGAATTCGTGTCAATGCGGTTGCGCCCGGTCCGATTTGGACCCCGCTTATACCGGCGACGTTTGATGCACAAAAAGTCGAGCAGCACGGGGCGGACACACCAGTGAAGCGCCGTGGGCAGCCGGCAGAAAACGCACCGGCTTATGTCTTCCTAGCTTCTAGCGATTCCAGCTATATGACCGGGCAGACGATCCATGTGGATGGCGGGGATTATGTAGGTTCTTAATAAAAAAGCGATTTGCAGATTTCTCATCCGCAAATCGCTTTTTCTTATGCTTCTACAGTATCCTGTGAATACCGCTTTTTGAAAATCAACGCAAAATAGCCAAACGTAATCGCCAAGCATGCGGCCATGAAGCCGATCAGCACACCGTTGCTCGCCCATAGATGCGCAAGGTCCCCAGTGGAGATCGACGCCTTGAACGCCTGGACGGAATATGTCATCGGCAACAATGTGTTGAACACTTGAAGAGGTTCAGGAATTAATTCCAACGGGAACGTTCCTGCACTCGTCGTCAATTGCAAAATCAAGATGATGATCGCCATGAATCGTCCCGGATCACCGAATAGCGACACCAGCATCTGGACAATCGCGATGAATGTGTAGCTCGTAATGATCGCCGTCAAAATGAACAACGGCAAGTTGACCGTTTCCATGCCAAGTGCACCTTTGATGATGCCGACCGCGACGAGTGCTTGCACGAGTCCAACAATCGCAAGGACAGAAACCTTGCTTGCCATCCATCCGAAAGCGCCTGTTGGCTTGATCGCCGGTTCAACTAGCGGGAAGACGATCGATAACAGCAATGCCCCGACGAATAATCCAAGAGAAAGGAAGTACGGTGCGAAACCGGTACCGTAGTTCGGTACTTCATTGATGCCTTCTTTCTCGACATCAACAGGAGATGCTGCCATCTCATACGTCTTCTCGTTCGGATTCACTTCGCTTGCAGTCGCATTCGCTTCCGCAAGTTTCTCCTGCAATGTCGCTGTTCCTTCATCCAACTCTTTCATGCCATCCGTCAACTTCGCTGAGCCATCCGCAAGTTCCTTCGATTTCGAAGCCAACGTTCCGGTACCTTCTTTCAACGTACCTGTTCCCGCATTCAACTCATTCAAGCCGGACGCCAAATCGGATGACCCTTTTTGCGCTTGTGCGACGCCTTCCGCTAGCTGACCAAGACCGGATGCCAATGCACCGTTCCCTTGCGCAAGAGCGGAAGCCCCCTCCTTCAATGCTGCGGAAGATCCATTCAATTGATCAAGACCTGCGAATGCCTGCGCATGGCCGTCACGCAATTGACCTGCCGCTCCGCTCAACTGGGCGGCACCGTCGCTAAGCGCAGCCGTACCCGCAGAAAGCTCGGACATGCCGCCTGCCAGTTCGGCACTTCCTTGTTGCAGTTGACCCAATGCCGCCTTCAAACCTGCTTGTTGTTCCTCAGGCAATGAAGCCAACAACGGCGCCAATTTTTCGGATAGGTCATTGATGCCCGCATTCACATTTTTTGAGCCTTCCGTCAGCTTTTGTGCCGCCCCATTCAACGCAGCCGATTTATCCTTGATTGTCCCGACCGCCTTTCCGAACTCGGCTTCTTTTTGTGCAATTTGAGCGTAGCTGTCTCTCAATTTCTGGACACCCGCCGTGTAATCGGCAATCCCGCCTTGCATATTCGCAGCCCCTTCACTTGCCTGAGCCGCTCCATTTTGAAGATCCGCCACACCTGAAGAAAGTGCGCCAATTCCTTTATTCAAATCAGCCGCACCTTTCGCAGCATCAGCAGTCCCTTTCGCCAAACGGTCCGATCCATCTTTCAACGTCACCGTGCTGGCCGCCAACGTTTCCAAATACCCTTTCAGATCATCCGCACCTTTTGCGAGTTCGCTGGCACCGTCATGCAATTTGCCTGCACCGTCCGCAGCCTCGCCAAAACCATTGCCCATCTCGTTGATGGAGTCAAACAACTGCTCTGCATACGTCGAAGCAACCTTCTCATTTACTTCAGCACGGATCCGATCCATCGCCGTCTCCCCGATTTGAGCAGACAAGAAGTTGAAGCCCTCATTCGGCTTGTACACGATCGTCAGCTTCTCCGGATTTTCATCGAGCAGCGTCGTGGCGTGCTGCGAGAAGTTCTCCGGTATTTCAATCGCGATATAGTAGTCCTGGTTTTTCAGGCCTTTCTCCGCGTCCGCCTTGGAGACTTCTTGGATATTGAAATTATTTCCTTCCATCAGCTTGTCAACCAACTCATCCCCAAGCGCAAGCTGTTTACCTTCAAAATTTGCGCCTTCATCCAAATTGACAATCGCCACAGGTAGTGCATTCATATTGGCATAAGGATCCCAAAAAGCCCATAAGAACATACCGGCATATAAAACCGGAATGAAGAGGATCGCAATCATCGGTACAAGCATTTTCCTTGTACGTAGAAGCTGCTTCCATTCCGCGAATATCATTGATTTTTTCATCCGTTCATTCCTCCATTTGTACTGACTGACCAAAACCTTCATTCAGTCAATCGTGAATAAAAAAAGAGTCTCAAGCTAAGAGACTTGTAAAAATGGTGCTGCGCAATAATCCCGCAATCCGTTCTTCGGACAGCTCTTCGTCCTCGTGGGTTTTTCCCCAATCGATGACAAGCGCCATATACGATTTGAACAGAAGGTATGCAATCAGCTCGCTGTCGCATGGCTTCAGTTCGCCTTTCTCAATCGACCGTTCAATTTTCGATTTTATATACGAGACGATTTCATTTTCGATTTCGGCGAGCACTTCAATGACTGCCGGTGTGCGCAGTTCTTTGCCTTCATCAATCAATTTGGCGTACAATTGATGCGTCTCCCGGAATTTCAGCATTTGCATGAGCCGGGCGTGGGCGTTCTGCTCGAAGGAAGCACCTTCGACTGTCGCTGCATCCGATGCCGCCCGCATCTCTTCGATCATTTTAAGGACAATTGCGTTGAACAACTCTTCTTTGTTTGCGAAAAACGTGTAGATCGTTCCTTTGCCGACATTCGCTATTTTAGCGACTTGGTCCATTGTCGTCGCTTTATAGCCGAACAGTGAAAACGATTTGGCAGCTGCCTCAAGGATTTCTTGCCTGCGATCCATTTCTCCACCTCGCTTCATTGACCGAAATACGTTTTCGGTCATCTAGTCATTATAATACTCCCTTGTTCAGCAGATTGCAACAAAAAAAGAAGTTATCATAGTTTCACGATAACTTCAGTTCCGTCTTTTGCTTTGACATTCACGAGCCCAAGTCCCCTGTGATTTTTCAACTCGGCTACAATGCCTCGCAGCTCTTTTTTATCTATATGTGGCATTATAAAAGCTTTTTCCTTGTCTTCTGCTTGCTCCACGATCCATTTGTTTATGAGTTTTTGCAGGCGCTCGGAAGACAGGATCATGATGCCAAGTGTCAAAAACCCATATGGGATCGGGATGAACAACCGTACTTTATCCGTCTTCACTTTGACTTTCATCATTATTCGATAAATACGGAAACTGTATCGCCGTCTGCAGATTTGACATCAACGATTTGTCCGTCCAGTTCATTGTCAATCGCTTCGATGAGCACGTCAATATCCAGGTCTTTCACGTACTTCTCGGATTGGGGGATGTTCCCCGCAATATTATGGCCAGCCTTCAACAGAACTTTGATGAGCTTGATCGGCAAATTGACCGAGACATTGTCATTGTCAGCCGAAACGACCCGGATTTTCAACGTTTTATCCGCATAAGCAGTCGGCTTGGATGACGGTCCGCCCCCGGATTCCCTGTTTTTCAATACCTCGATGAGCTCTGACGCCTTCTCCGCATCCACTTTCCCCTCTTGGACCATCGTTAACACTTTTTCAATTTCCGTTTTCATCATGAACTCCCCCTATTCATCTTTTAACAGCTTGATCGCTTCTTCCGGAGTGATTTCCCCGCTTTCCAACATGGCAACGACTTTTCTCTCATCCACCTCGTTCTTCTTTTTTATCTCATATCCGAGTGAACTGACGACTTCATTCAACTTGCCTCGGACCGTCGGATACGAAATCCCAAGTTCCTTTTCAACTTCTTTAATATTCCCCCTGCACGCCAAAAACACTTCGACAAAATGGAGTTGTTCCCCCGACAACGCTGCCAACTTGGACAGCTCAAACTCATTCTCGATGGACGTATGGCATCTGTTGCAATGCAGCTTGGTGACTTTCAACGTTTCATCGCAGACAGGGCAGTGGCTAATAACGGGATATGCCATAATTTCTGAACTCCCCTTTCATTTGAATCCATCATATACCATTATTTTAAGAATAGCAAGCAGGAAATTAATAATTTTAATTACAACCTTAATAATATTAATATTCAACATTAATTTATAGAAGATATTCAACCATAAAATAAAAAACAGGCAGGGGATTATCAATCCCCCACCCACTTCATTCCTCATTCATTTTGAACAAGCCATTGCTCATAATAGATATCCAGTTGATCCTTCAAGGCCCGAATTTCTTTCGCCATCGATTCGTAGTTGGCCCAATCGTTTTCAGTCGATATCTCTTTTTCCAACCGCTCGATGCGGAGCTCCAACCCGGTAATCTCTTCCTCAATGCTCGTTTCCTTCGTCAGCTTCGTCTTTTCGACGACGGGCATTTTCATAGGCGGCTCAGTGATCTGTGGTTGTTGCAGTTCATCCCATTTTCGTCTTGCCCATTCGAACGGGCCTTCGAACATCGTCATTTTACCGTCTTCCAGCCATGCTGTGCGGGAAAATAATTTATTCAAAAAATACCGGTCATGCGAAACGGCGAGAAGCGTTCCTGAAAAATCCTCCAATGCGTCTTCCAGCACTTCGCGTGATTCGATGTCCAAATGGTTCGTCGGTTCATCCAATATGAGTAAGTTCACGTCCTGATGCATCAGCTGTGCAAGCCTTAATCTCGTACGTTCCCCGCCGCTCAAGTCGCCGATCCGTTTGAACACGTCCGGTCCGTAAAACATGAATTTCGCAAGTATATGCCTCGCTTCGCCCTCCTCGACGCTGACCTCTTTCCGGAAGACATCCAGCAGGCGGGCTTTCGGATCCTCGATGGCAAAATGCTGTGAAAGGAAGCCGACTTTAACATTGCTCCCCAATTTGCATACCCCATCGTCAGGGTCAAGCTCGCCAAGTAGCATTTTCAGCACCGTCGATTTGCCGCTTCCATTCCGTCCGACAATCGCGGCACGGTCTTTCCAATACACTTGCAGATCGGCGCCGCGCAATAATTCATTTGAACCGAATGATTTCGCAGCGTCCTTCATGATGACGACTTCCTTGCCGCTTCTCGGAGCCGCCTCAAAGGACAATGCCATTTTCCGCGGATCAATCAATGGCTTCCTCAGCTTCTCCATCCGTTCCAGCGCCCGCTCCATATTCGTCGCTTGCCGGTGAAGGCCCGCATTTGGCGGATTCGCTTCATTCGCCCATATCCGCAGCCGCTTGATCGCTTCTTTCATCTTCTTGATCTTTTTCTGCTGCTCTTCATAGTCCTGGAATTCACGCAGTAGCCGCTCTTCCTTTTCTTGAACAAATGAACTGTAATTGCCGATATACTGATGCAGCTCCCCGTCTTCAAGATCCGCAATCCGCTTCACGACATTATCGAGAAAATAGCGGTCGTGCGAAATGATAACGACTGTTCCCGTATAGTCCATCAAATAGGCTTCCAGCCATTCGACCGCGAATAAATCCAAGTGGTTCGTCGGTTCATCCAACAGAAGCAAGTCTGGTTGGGTGAGCAGAAGTTTGCCTAACATGATCTTCGTCTGTTCCCCGCCGCTCATCTCGCTGAATTCCTGCTCGACAAACGCCCGTAATTGAAGACCGTTGATGATCTTTTCGATTTCCGAATCCATCGCATACCCGTCACGCCGGACGAATTCATCCTGCAATTGGCCGTATTGGTGGAGCAGGCGATCCATATCCTCTAAATCCGGATTCGATAATTGCATTTCCATTTCGGAAAGCTGCTGCTGAATGGCTCGCAGTTCCTTGAACGCACTTCGGAGTACGTCATATCCCGTCACCGGCTCATCGAATGAAGGAATTTGCGATAAATAACCGATCTTCGTTCCTTTTTTGAAATGAATGCGTCCAGCATCCGGTTGCTCGACAGCCGCGATGAGTTTGAATAACGTCGTTTTCCCGCTTCCATTCCGTCCGACGACGCCTAGCTTGTCACCTGTTTTGATTTCCAATGATAGATTTTCAAATATGGTGTTGCCACCTAACATTTTGCTCACTTGTTGGATTGTACAAATCATGGTTTTCCGCTTCCTCTCTGATTTAACAGCTTAGGAAAGCACAAAAAAAGACTGCGTTTAAGCAGCCTTCCCCCTAAAAGTATTGCAAGGAATGATGTGCTAAACAGCTGTGTGATTACTGAAATTGTCTAAAAAAGGGCATACGTATCCCGTTGAGCGCAATTTCATGAGTAATCGCACATGAAGTGGCTAAATATTCCAATAAAACTTCACGTGCATTCACAGTGTCCAACATCATCCCTCACCTCCGTCCGATTAATAGTAAAAATAGTGTAGCACGAATGTTTCGTTTTCACAATTGAATTTTTCTACATTTCAGGATTTGCGATAAGCCCCATGAACAGGATGGCTCCGGTTTCATCGTCCGTAATCGCAAAGAAAAACGGGCGGTTCACATCCATGACAAACGGGTCGTCCGGCGGGGCGGAACCGGCATCCATTTGCACGCCTGTCACCGCAGCCGCTTCCGTTCCCTCCTCATTCACATCGATATATGTTTTTTGCTTCACTTTACTAATGAAAAGTGGGGCATCCTCTTCAATCATCTTGCGGAAGTTAGCGCCTTCCTCGAATGCACTTGACATGCCAAGGGCTTCCAGTGCATCATTCAGTTCCGTTTCATATGACATTTTGAATTTCGGAAGAAGAATCGTTCCGCGTGTACGATTCATGTCGGATTTGATTTCTTCCCACTTCTCGCTCGTTAAAGTGCTGTGAAATTCGTCTAGGTCAACACCTTCATTCGGCAAGACGACTATCATGCTCATTTCACCATCCGCATATGGCAGTTGAATGGCCTGGAATTCACTGTTCGCCGTGTAAGCTAATTTTTCCTGCAAGTTCATGAAAGGCACTGCTTTTTCGGTTCCGGCCATCAAACGAAAGTTCCGATTTTCTGTATCCTTCTTATCAAATGGATATTTCCAATCTCCTTTGAAATAAATAGCGTTCAACAGCATGGCTACAAGATCGTCGTCTAACGGCGCATCGACCATTTTATCGATTTTTCCATTTGTCGCCTTCTCCACCCAGTCATTGATCCGTTTCGGCGAATCATTACTAGTGATGTCGATTTCCTCAATTTGCGCATTGAAATATTCCTTTGATTGATTAGCGAATTCGTCTTGGAACTTATATTGATTGTTCAGCCAAATGGAGTTGGCAACTTGCAGTTGAATTGCGTTGTTTTCTTTATTCAACATCGTCATGAGGGATGCATTTGCTTTATTCAAATCCATCGGGTCTATGCCTTCCATTTGCAAAGCTTGTGCGATTTCTTCCTTCGTCACCCCATCCGCTCCGTTATACACCATTGCCAATGCCATGAGAAGACTTGTTGGTGAAATGAATAGATTTCCGTTGTCATCCGTTTCGATTTGATCCAATAATATAAATCCCAACTCATTATTCGGTTCAACAATCTTTTCATAATCCATCTTTCCGAATTCAACTCCTTCAGCAATTTGAAGACTGCTTTGATTGGCACTTGTGCCACAGCCCGCGACGGGCAACAATAGGCTCAGTCCAATGAGAGTGGCAACAATTTTTCGTTTCATGATGAACACCATCCTTTGTTCATTAGACTGAATATAACCGGGAAAGTTACAATTCCCGCCTATGCGATCACCATATAATTTGTGCTATAATCATAATAATCAAATTTCCATAACGGGGTGGTTAGATGGTATTCCCTAAAGGAAAGAAAACGTATAGCTATGCCGATTATTTAGAATGGGACAATGATTTCAATTCGGAAGCGATCGACGGGGAAATTATTAGCATGTCGCCTTCTCCGACGCCAAAACATCAGGATATCTTAGGTGAATTGTTTGCCGAGCTAAAGATGTTTTTACGTGGAAAGGATTGCTCTGCATTTTCAGCTCCAATGGATGTTTGTTTATTCGCCAGTAAGGAGTCGGCGCCAGACACAATTCTGGATTGGGTGCAACCTGATATCCTTGTCGTTTGCGATTCTGATAAAATCGGCGATAAAAATATTTGCGGCGCACCCGACTTAATTGTTGAAGTATTATCACCATCGACTGCGAGAAATGACCGTTTGGTTAAATATAATAATTATGAGAGAGCCGGTGTCAAAGAGTATTGGATTGTCGATCCGTATAATATGACGGTTGAAGTATATTCCCTTGAGGGAGCTTCCTTTGTACAATCTAAAATCCTTGGGAAAGATGATTTGTTGACTGTGGAGATTTTCCCAGAGTTAGAAATTGATTTGAAAAATATTTTTAAGGAATGAATATGCCAAGAGGTACAATTTCTCTTGGCATTTTATATTTCCTACTAATTGAATAGGCGCGGCAAAAAGTTTTGCTCAACTTTCAGGGAAATATGTGCGAATTGCGGGTTGTTTTGCGCGACTTCTGACAGGTTATGCGCGGCTTGGAGTGAGTTATGCGCGTTTTCTTCCTAGTTATGCTCATTTTGTGACCTTTGCCCTAGATCAATTATCTCACTAGCCCGCTTGGAGAACCTAATGAGTGATCATAAACCGCAGGCTCCCCACTCAAAAACGCCGAGAGCACAAAGCTCTTGGCGTTTTCAATCTCTTATTCAGTCAAACGGCCATTCCGGCAGCATATGGCTCAACTTTTTATCCTCACGGTAGCCTAATACATACTCCGCCTGCATGATTGTATGGATTTCACGCGTTCCTTCATAAATGACCGGCGCTTTCGAGTTGCGCAGGAAGCGTGCGACCGGATATTCGTCTGAATAGCCGTACGCGCCGTGGATTTGGAAGGCGTCGTCTGCGGCTTTATTCGCGAAATCGCATGCTTGCCATTTTGCAAGAGACGTTTCGCGTGTGTTGCGTAATCCTTTATTCTTCAATTCGCCCGCACGGTAGACGAGGAGGCGGCTCATTTGGTAGCCAGCTTCCATGTTGGCGATCATTTGCTGGACAAGCTGGTGCTTTCCAATCGGCTTGCCGAATGTTTCGCGCTCGTGGCAATACTTCACGCTTTCCTCGAGGCAGCCCATGATCAAGCCGACCGCTCCAGCTGCGACAGTAAAGCGTCCGTTGTCGAGAGCGGACATGGCAATCTTAAATCCTTCGCCTTCCTGACCCAATAAATTCGCAGCCGGGATACGCATGTCTTCAAAGAAGAGTTCCCCCGTATTGCCTGCCCGGATGCCGTATTTCCCTTTGATCGCTTTCGATGAAAAGCCCGGCGTTGTGCGTTCGACGATGAATGCGCTGATGCCATGGTGCTTCTTCGACTTATCCGTATATGCGAACACAAGGAAATGATCTGCCACGTCGCATAGGGAAATCCACGTCTTTTGCCCATTGATGACATATTCATCCCCATCACGCACTGCAGTTGTCGCCATCGCCGCGACGTCGGAGCCTGCTCCTGGTTCGGTCAGACCGAATGCGCCGATTTTCTCGCCCTTCGCTTGCGGCACCAAAAACTTTTGCTTCTGCTCTTCCGTTGCCCATTGCATGAGTGTCATGGAGTTCAAGCCGATATGGACGGAAACCGCCGTCCGGAATGCCGTGTCTCCACGCTCAAGCTCTTCACAAAGGATGGCGAGCGAGTTGTAGTCCATCCCGCTGCCTCCGTATTGTTCAGGCACACAGACGCCCATAAATCCTAAGTCCGCAAGCTTTTTCCATATCGATGGATCAAACCCGCCCTCCGCATCCCATCGCTGGATATGCGGCATAATCTCTTCATCTACAAATTGACGCGCAGTCTTGCGCAACATCTGCTGTTCTTCCGTAAATCCGAAATCCACTTCCCCAACCCCTTTCCCTCACTGTCTATTAAACGTGAGCTTCTTGTGTTTTAACTGTTTCTTCGATAACAACGCCGCGTTTTTTCATTTCTTCAATGTATTCTGCGCCCGGCACAATATTCTCCGGTGGATGGACGCCGCGTTTCGTAATGGTGCCGTTTCCGATCATTTGCGCAACAATTGAAATCGTATTCGCTGTCGCCCGAGCCATCGCCGTTTCATTTACCGACAGATCCTTTTTCGTCACCAAGTTATATTCGTATGTCGCCGGCATCCCATGCGCTTCGCCGCTCACAATGACGCGAAGGAGCACAGCGTCGGACTTCTCACCCAATCGCAGTTGCGGCGAAAGCTGTTCACGCATAACATCGCGCACTTTTACACGCTTATCCCCTACTGTCACTTCGTTGTCGCGTGACAATAAACCGAGATCGACAAGCAATTGGAACTTCTCGGCATGCCCTTTATACCGGATCGTCTTATATTCCAGCGTTTGCACGTTCGGGAATGTCTTCGTCAACGTCGATGTGCCGCCTGACGTATGGAATGCCTCCAGCTCGCCGAATTCATCGAAATGTATCGATTCCACTTCGGATAATGAAGGGACCTCAAGCAGCTGCCCGTTACGGATGACGTGGGACGGGTCTGTATAGTGGTCGAAAACGCCTTCCAATGAAAACACAACGTTGTAATTTAGCGGAGGCTCAGGCTTCACAGGAATTCCGCCTACGTAAAGCTTGATGCTATCCACTTTGTCGAGCTTGCTTGCGCCGTAGCCTGACAGGATGTTGATCATTCCAGGCGCCACCCCGAGGTCCGGAATGATCGTGACACCTTTCGCTGACGCTTTTTCCGCCAATTCCAATACAGCGTCCGTCGCACCGCCGATATGTCCGCCGAGGTCGATGGAATGAACTCCGATTTCCACCGCGATTCTCGCTACCTTTTCATTGAATGTATAGAACAGCGCATTGATGACGACATCCCCAAGCGCCATCACTTCTTGCAACTGAAGGTCATTTGTCGCATCGAGCTGCAAAAGATCCAATTTGTCGGACATGAGCTGTTCCGCAAAATCCTCTGCCGCTCTTAAATTCAAGTCCGCCAAATACACTTTCGTCACGTCATCGCTTTTCACTAGATCCCGAACTGCTTCTTTCCCCATTAAGCCTGCGCCTAATACAACCACTTTCATGTGAACATCCCCTTTAATCCCGAATTATCCCGCATTAACTGGCTTTAAGACCCTCTGCGAGGGGTCAACAGCCAGTAAATGCCCGATTGGTTCAACTAACAATCAGTGGAAAAACGCCACTGATTGAAGTTTTACTTTATTCCGTGTCGATTTGTGCCCGTTGCAATTTCCCACTGAAGTCGACGTAAATGCTCTTCCACTCTGTGAACACGTCAAGCGCCGCCACTCCGGAATCCCGGTGGCCATTGCCCGTTCCCTTTGTCCCCCCGAATGGAAGGTGAATTTCCGCGCCGGTCGTTCCGGCGTTCACGTAGACGATTCCCGTGTCGAGATCCCGTTGTGCACGGAACACTTTATTCACATCTTTCGAGAAGATGGAACTGGACAGGCCGTAAATGACGCTATTGTTCACTTCGATTGCTTCGTCCAGGCTGCCGACTTCAATTAGAGATACGACCGGGCCGAAGATTTCCTCCTGCGCCAGACGGCTATCCCATTTCACGTCAGTGAACAACGTCGGTTCGAAATAATGGCCCTTCGCAAAGTCGCCGTCTGTCAGCACACTTCCCCCTGCCAACAGCTTCGCGCCTTCCTCTTTTCCGATTTCCACGTAGCTTTGAATTTTCTCCAGCGCCTTCCCGTTGATGACCGGCCCGATTTTCACGGACTCGTCCAAGCCGTCCCCGATCGTCAAATGCTCCATCGACGCCAATAATTTCGTTTCCAATTCTTCCTTAACATCTTTATGCACGATGACCCGGCTGCATGCTGTACATCGTTGGCCCGCCGTTCCGAACGCGCTCCAAAGAATCCCTTCCACGGCTAGGTCAATATCCGCGTCATCCATGACGATGACCGCATTTTTCCCGCCCATTTCAAGCGACACTTTCTTCAGATGGCGCCCGCCCGTTTCAGCGACATGGCGCCCTGTTTCCGTCGATCCCGTGAATGAAATGACACGGACATCAGGGTGCTCAATCATCGCTGTTCCGACTTCAGAGCCCGATCCGAATACGATATTGGCGACACCTGCAGGAAGTCCGACTTCCTCGAAAATCTTCGCCATTTCATACGCCATCATCGGTGTTTCCGTTGCTGGTTTCCAAACGAATGTGTTTCCTGCCACAATCGCCGGGAATGACTTCCATGTCGCAATTGCCACAGGGAAGTTCCACGGCGTGATCAAACCTACGACCCCGATCGGTGCGCGGACGCTCATCGCGAATTTATCCTGCAGCTCGGAAGGAACCGTTTCCCCGAACAGCCTGCGCCCTTCGCCGGCCATATAGAATGCCATGTCGATCCCTTCCTGCACCTCGCCGCGGCCTTCCTCGATGACTTTCCCCATTTCCTTCGTCAACACTTGGGCCAAATGCTCTTTTCGTTCCTTCATGAGATTGCCGATTGCATATAAGTAATCCGCCCGCTTCGGTGCCGGAACGAGCGCCCATTTTTTCTGCGCTTCCTTCGCGGCCTTCACAGCCAGATCCACATCTTCACTAGTCGATAAGCGCACTTGCGCCAGCTCTTCCCCATTCGCCGGATTCGTGACAGCCGTATATTTCGCACCCCCGCTTTCCTGCCAAGACCCTCCGATAAAGTTGTTCAATTGCATGTCTTCATTTCCCCTTTCCAACACGAACTATTTGCAACCGCTTACAGTCTATCTATTTCGACATTATCCTTCCAAATTCCTTCTTCTCTGAATAAAAAATAAAATCCCGTACAGGATATCACCTGTACGGGATTTTTCATTTTTGAACTACTTCCGCCACGTAGGACGTCAATGTATCGACATTTTTCATCATGGCCGATACGGAAACGCCAAACAATTTAGCAGCATCCGTTTGTGTAAACTGAACATCTCCGAGCATTCCGATTTCGTGGGCCGTTTTGAAGAGGGAGGCCGCGAGAACTTCCGGCTTCCGGATGATCGGCTCCTCTTTTAGGCAAAACATTTCAAAGTCGTTTTTCAACCTATTTTTCATAGATTCCTCAATTTGAAAATCATCCAGTTTCGCAAATGCAATTTCGAGCACTTCGCGTTGAGGTTCCGTTAGAGATGTTTCAATATCCGGTACGGCCACCTCCTCGGAATCAGATTCGCGGACGCGCGATAGCAATGTTTTATAAACATCCAGCATATGTTCATTATAGAAATCAAAGCTGTTCGTGAATCCGCTCGATTCGGCCAATTCAACGATATTCCGCTGCATCGAACCGGACTGATCAGATACACGGTATAAGCCGTTGATCAAATAGGCATTCGTTGAAGGTTTCCGATCATCATACAAGGCGATGCCGAAAAAGATATCCCCTTCCTTCAATTCATTACGAGGGGATAATGGAAGTATGTACGTATCTTTATCCAAAATCTGTTCCACCGTCACCGTATCTTCAGTAAAACCTTTCACTTTTGCCAGTAAAACGATAGGGTCATTCCAATGCTGCAACAGCCGACGCGTATCCGACCGTACTGTGCCATCCAACTCTTTCAGTACACGGCTCCTCCATAAGTCGCGCCGCGCAATGAACAAATAATATTCCCCTGTCACCCGTCCGATTTCCTTGCCGCTGATAAATCTGCCAAGACCGGATCGCCATTGCCTTTCATATCGGTCGTACTCGGCAAATTCAGCGGGAAGGCTGATTCCGTTTTCGAAATAGCCGGAGATGATCCGCCTCAGCTCTTCATCAACCAGTTGCTCATTTGAAATCCCGGTCTTCGAAGCACAGCATCTTTTATATTTCTTTCCGCTTCCGCATGGGCAGGGATCATTCCTTCCAATCATTCCGCTCACACCTTTCCTCTTAATTATACCAAAAGACGGCGCAGGGGACTATCCCTGCACCGTCTTCGCTTTTATCGAATCATCCGTTGCCGGTGATTTCATTTCCTCATATTTTGGAGGGCGGACTCTTTTCACGAAAAGAGTGAGGATCAAAGCAGCTAACGCAATGAACGTCGCAATCAAGAAGGAGTAGTTGATGCCGTCCAGCATCGCTTCCAAGCCGATTGTATGCTGCAACTCTGCCATTCCAGCTTTATCTGCAGGTATATTCCCGCTTGCCGCTGCATCTTTAAAGAGGGATTCCCCCGATTTCTCCATGCGCTTCGTCATGATCGTAAGCAAAATCGCGGAGCCGATCGCCCCGGACACTTGCTGCAATGTATTGTTCATTGCTGTGCCGTGCGGGTTCGATTTCATCGGCAATTGGTTCAAGCCATTCGTCATGATCGGCATCATGACCATCGACATTCCGAACATCCGGATTGTGTACAGCGCCATCAAGTAGTAATACCCTGAATGCAATTCAAGTCTACTTAAATAAAACGTCGTAATGACTGTGATTGTAAGCCCGGTGATCGCTAGGACCCGCGCACCGTATTTATCGAACAGCTTACCGGTGATCGGCGACATGATTCCCATGAGCACCGCGCCCGGAAGCATCAAGATCCCTGCTTCAAACGGCGAAATGCCGCGTACTTGCTGAACGTAAAGTGGTGTCAGGATCATTCCCGAGAACATTGCCACCGACAAAACAATCGAAATGACTGATGCAAGAGCGAACATCGGGTATTTATAAATCTTGAAGTCCAGCATCGGATCTTCCATCCGCAATTGGCGCAGGATGAACACGATCAGTGCAATTGCCCCGATTGCGATTGTTCCATAAACGACTGGAGCACCCCATCCTTTATCCCCTGCCGAACTGAATCCATATAGAAGACCGCCGAAACCGATGCTCGATAAAACGAGGGAGAAGACATCCAGCTTCACCGAAGTATTCGGCGTAATGTTTTTCAATTTCCAAAGCGCAAATACAATCGTCAGAATCGCGAACGGCAAGACGATTTCAAAAAGCGTCCGCCAAGAATAGTGTTCCACGATCCATCCCGACAATGTCGGCCCGATTGCAGGCGCCGTGAACATGACAAGCCCGAACATTCCCATCGCGGATCCCCTTTTCTCAATAGGGAAAGCGACAAGCATGACGTTCATCAATAACGGCATCATCAAAGCTGAACCCGATGCCTGGATCATACGTGCCATAACGAGTAATCCGAACGTCGGCGCAAAGACGGCAAGAGCCGTTCCGATCGTAAATAACGTCATCGCCGTCAAAAACAATCTGCGGTTCGTAAATTTCTGGACAAAGAACGCACTTGCCGGAATCATGATCCCGTTCACAAGCATATAACCGGTCGTCAGCCACTGGACAGCCGACGGTTTCACTTGAAATTCATTCATGATGACCGGCAAAGCAATATTCAATAATGTATTGTTCAAAATCGCGACGAACGCCCCGAAGAATAAAATCGCTATCATTCCATAAGGAGGCTTTTCGTGCATCTTCTTTATATCCATTTCCAATAGAATTCCTCCATTCAACTTTCCTTACACAATTTAATAGTTTATACCCTCAGTACAAAATGAGCAAGTAAAAAATTTCAAAATGGAATAAAAAAGTATTCAACGCTGTCATTATAGCGTTCCGTCTGATAAAATCAATTTGTACACACAGTCTAAATCTGAAAATGCAAGGTGATATAAATGAACGAGCGCAAACGCCAGGTGATGCTCATTGCGAAAAAACTATTTATCGATAAAGGATTCACAGCCACGTCTGTGCAAGATATCTTGGAAGAAGCAAAAATCTCCAAAGGGACGTTTTATAATTACTTCACTTCCAAGAACGAATGCCTCATGGCCATATTGGAAGACGCACATAACGAGTCGGTCATCCGTCGGCGCGAATTGTTGGTCGGCCGCGATAAAAAGGATAAGGATCTATTAGCCGGGCAGATTCTGGTCCGGATGCAAGTGAACCGGGAATTGAATCTGCTACCAATTTACGAAGCGGTTTTTTATTCCAATGATGAAGAACTGCGGAATTTCGTGAAAGCTTACCATCTTAGCGAGTTGAAATGGATTGCCGGACGCCTTGTCGACGTCTATGGAGAGGAAGCGGAGCCCCATGCCTTCGATTGCTCCGTCATGACGCTCGGGATGATCCAGCAACTGAACCATTTCTGGAAAGCCGGCTCATCCAAGGACCCCGACATTGAAAAACTAGTCCACTTCACGTTCCGGCGGATGGACGCCCTCATGTCCGATATGATTGAACAGAAGGACGTCCTGTTAGAAAAACATTTCATTTCATCATTAGAAGTTCCTGCTGGAGATCTGAAAGGAAAACTTCAGGAGGATCTACTTGAGCTGAAAAAGAAATTGGAACAGGAACAGTTTATGAACTGTGTGGAATATGCAGACTTCCTACTCGCTGAATTGCAGTCCGAAAAGCCGAGAGTTTCCCTCTTGGAGGCGGTCAGCCGTTCATTCCGCGAAGCTAGCAATAGCACGATGCTAGCTGATCGTGTGAATGAAATCTTATTCCTACTATGGAAATACATCGACTCGAATAAAACAAATTCGTGAAACTTTAGGGTTCGCTCGCCGTACAATTAATCAGCAACTAAACTTTTAGGGGGCATTTTATGAACAATCACGAAATCGACTTCAAATTGTACGGAGATGATATGCAATTTGTAGAGGTGGAATTGGATCCGGGCGAGACTGTTGTCGCTGAAGCAGGATCATTGATGATGATGGAAGACGGGATTGAAATGGAGACGATTTTTGGGGATGGCTCAGGAAATTCCGGCAGCGGATTCATGGGTAAATTAATGGGGGCAGGGAAACGTCTGTTGACCGGTGAAAGTCTTTTCATGACAACATTCACGAACGAAGGATCCGGCAAAAAGCACGCCTCCTTCGCAGCTCCATATCCAGGGAAAATCATTCCGATGGATTTAAGTCAACTTAACGGCAAGATCATTTGCCAGAAGGATGCGTTTTTAGCGGCAGCAAAAGGTGTTTCCGTCGGAATCGAGTTCCAAAGGAAAATCGGCGTCGGCTTTTTCGGGGGCGAAGGCTTCATCATGCAAAAGCTTGAAGGGGATGGCATGGCATTCGTACATGCGGGAGGAACGATTATCGAGAAGACTCTTTCCCCGGGCGAAACATTGCGTGTCGACACAGGCTGTCTCGTCGCCATGACGCGTGACGTCGACTATAATATCGAAATGGTAAAAGGCGTTAAAACGGCGCTGTTCGGCGGCGAAGGATTGTTCTTCGCGACGTTGAGAGGGCCGGGCAAAGTCTGGATCCAATCCTTGCCATTCTCAAGGCTCGCAAGCCGCGTCTTCGCAGCAGCGCCGCAGATGCCAGGCGGCGGATCACGTGACGAAGGCAGTATCGCAGGTGGATTGTTTAATATGTTGGGTGGAAAATAAAAGAGGAAAACCGGAATGCCGCGGCGTCCCGGTTTTTATTTTGCGCTCGAACTTCTCTTTCAGCCTCGATAAGTTCTCGTTTCCATTTTAAACATCGCTTTCAATAGGAAGCTAGCGAGGGGATGTCGTATCGCCCTACTTTCGCGGGGGCCGAAAGTCCCGAAATGACGATAACTTTGTGAAATTGATCGATAACTCGCTCCAACTGACCGATAACTTCTAGAAAGTGACCGATAACTCGCTCCAGATGACCGATAAACCCCGGGAAATGACCGATAAGAAAAACACCCGGGGCTCCCCGGGTGTTTCTACACAATCTATAGCAATAAATACGCAATCGGTGTCACAATAATGATAGTCAAGATGACACGTTGCACCCAAATCGCGATAAGTTGCGGAATGGAAATCGGAATTTCCGTTGAAACGATGCACGGCACGACTGCCGAGAAGAAGATGATCGACGAAACCGATACGACCGCAATGACAAATTTGACGACCAATGCCGATTCCACAACGAGCAACGCCGGCAGGAACATTTCCGCGATGCCAAGTGCGCTCGCTTTTGCGACAAGCATCGGCTCCGGCAATTGCAGCGCCCATGTGAATGGATAGAAGATGTATCCGAGCCAGTCGAATACGGGCGTGAATTCAGCCAACACAAGCCCCAACAGACCGATGGACAAGATAGAAGGCAGGATTGCCATCGCCATCAATAGTCCATCCTTTACGTTAGCCGCAATGTTTTGTGCAAACGACGGAGCTTTCGAAACCGTGTCCATCGCTTCGCTCCAGGCTGCCGCGATGCGCTTCCCTTCCGGCTTCAATTCCGGTTGCGGCGTCGAGCCTTCATAATACTCGTTTTTAATCGAACGCAGCGGCCATAAGTGGACAGTGATTGCCGTAACGATAAATGTGACGACCAGCGTCACCCAGAAATACAAATTCCACATGCTCATTAAGTCGAGCGTCTTCGCAACAACAACCATGAATGTTGCGGAAACTGTCGAGAATCCTGTCGCAATGATGGCAGCTTCCTTCGCTGTATATTTCCCTTCTTTATACACACGGTTTGTAATCAACAGCCCCAATGAATACGATCCCACGAATGAAGCGACGGCATCAATCGCAGACCTGCCCGGCGTTTTCCACACAGGACGCATGACCGGCTGCAATAGGACTCCGACAAATTCCAATAATCCATATCCAACTAATAGTGCAAGGAATACCGCCCCGATCGGAACTAATAATCCTACGGGAATGACTAGTTTATTCAACAGGAATGGCCCCATGCTTGGCTCAAACAGCCATGCGGGTCCGATATTGAAGACGAGCATGATACCGACGACTAAGCCGATTACTTTGAAAAACGAAAAGACCATATCGACCGTTGATTTCTTCCACACGCCTGAAATGAATGGATAAACCGCCCCCGCAAGAATGACGACTAATGCAACGTATGGCAATGCCCCTCCAAAATGCGTTTGTATCCAAGTGACAATATGATCCAGCATGATCGAATTCTTCTCACCGATTGTGACCGGAACAAAAAACATGAATGCCCCAATTGCGCTGAAAACGAAAAACTTCCACATACCTGGATTCGAACGTGTTTTTTCCCCTACTTGTTCCATAACTTTTTCACCCTTCCCCCAATATTCTGTCAAATCCAATGGAAAGAAAGCCGTGAATGAAATTCTGCATGTTTTCATTCACGGCAAGGCCTTATCCTACGACCTGTTCTCCCTTTTTCCAAACTTTATCGACATGATTCACGCCGAATAAATACTGCAGCTCCTGGTAGTTCGAAACATTCCACATGACGACGTCCCCTTGCTTGCCCACTTCAAGCGATCCGACTTTATCCTCCATCCGGATGGCGCAAGCGGCATTCATCGTTGCCGCGACAAGCGCTTCCGCAGGCGTCAAACGCATCGAGATGCACGCCAAATTCATGACGAGCGGCATCGAAGTCGTCGGTGACGAGCCCGGATTGCAGTCCGTTGAAATGGCGACTGCTACGCCTTCATCGACCATCTGGCGCCCTTTCGCAGCATCCTCGCGTAAGTACAAAGCAGTTGCCGGCAATAAACAAGCGATCACTCCCGCTTCCGCCATCTGCTTGATCCCTTCGTCAGAAGCCTTCAACAGATGCTCCGCCGAAATGGCGCCGACTTTCGCAGCTAGTTCTGCCCCCCCATACGACTCAATTTCATCCGCATGGATTTTCGGAATCAAGCCGAGCTTTTTGCCTGCTTCTAAAATGCGTTCAGACTGTTCCGGAGTAAAAACACCGACTTCGCAAAACACATCATTGAACACTGCAAGCTTCTCTTCTGCCACGACAGGAAGCATTTCATTGATAATCCTATCAATATATCCGTCTTCATTCCCTTTATATTCTTGCGGAACAGCATGCGCCCCCATGAATGTCGGCACGAGGTCGATCGGATGGGTTTCATTCAACCGCTTCGTCGCCCGCAGCTGCTTCAGCTCCGTCTCGAGGTCAAGGCCATATCCACTCTTCCCCTCGACAGTCGTGACGCCGTGCTTAAGGAATGAATCGAGCCTGCGTGAAGATTGCTCCACCAATTCATCTTCCGTCGCTTCACGCGTCATCCGCGTCGTCGCGTGGATGCCTCCGCCCGCATTCATGATTTCCATATATGTCGCGCCTTCAAGCCTCATTTCAAATTCACGCTCGCGGCTGCCCCCATAAACAACATGTGTATGTGGATCGACAAGCCCAGGTGTCACGAGACGTCCCGTCGCATCGATGATGTCCGCTTCGGACGCACGGTCGCCGAATTGACGCTCCAACTCCTCGGTCGTCCCGATGGCTGTGATGATCCCATCTTCAATCCACACACTGCCGTCTTCAATGATGCCAAGTTCGGACATTTCCTTGCGCTTACGCGGCTTATTCTCACCCGCGATTGTCGCTAGTTGTGCTGCATGTTTGATCCAAATTGGTTTCAAAGATTTCCACCTTCCATCATTGGGATGTTAACCCCTTTTTCCTTCGCTGTTTGAATAGCGAGATCATAACCCGCGTCGACGTGGCGGGCGATACCCATTCCAGGATCCGACGTCAACACACGTTCAAGTCGCGCTTCCGCTTCCTTCGTTCCGTCAGCGACGATGACCATGCCCGCGTGTTGCGAATAGCCCATTCCGACACCACCGCCGTGGTGGACAGATACCCAAGTCGCCCCACCGACCGCGTTGATCATCGCATTCAGGATCGGCCAGTCCGAAACGACATCCGAGCCATCCTTCATCGCTTCCGTTTCACGGTTCGGAGATGCAACTGAACCTGAATCGAGGTGATCGCGTCCGATGACGATTGGCGCACTTAATTCACCGCTCGCGACCATATCATTGATGATCTTCCCGAAACGTGCACGTTCGCCATACCCTAACCAGCAAATCCGTGAAGGCAGCCCTTGGAATTGAATTTTCTCCTGCGCCATTCTGATCCAATTGCAAAGATGCGTATTATAGCTGAATTCACGCAAAATGACTTCGTCCGTTTTCCGGATATCTTCCGGATCGCCTGAAAGCGCCACCCAGCGGAAAGGTCCTTTCCCTTCGCAGAACTGCGGACGGATATATGCCGGAACGAATCCAGGGAAATCAAATGCCCGTTCAACGCCTTCATCCTTCGCCACTTGACGGATGTTGTTCCCGTAGTCGAATGTGATGGCGCCTTTATCCATCATCTCGATCATCGCGGCAACATGCTTCGCCATCGATGCTTTCGAACGTTTTACATACTCGTCCGGATCCGCAGCTCGGAGCTCTGCCGCTTCTTCAAGGCTCAAACCGGACGGGATATAACCGTTCAACGGGTCATGCGCAGATGTCTGGTCCGTCAATACGTCCGGATTGAATCCGCGTGCAATCATTTCTGGCAAAATGTCTGCGGCGTTACCAAGAAGACCGATTGACAATGCCTTCCCTTCCGCCTTCGCCTCTTCAGCAAGACGGATCGCTTCATCAAGAGAATCTGTCTTCACATCTGTATAACGTGTATCAATGCGGCGATCGATCCGCGTTTCATCGACTTCGATGCCGATGCAGACGCCCCCTGCCATCGTGACCGCCAATGGCTGCGCGCCGCCCATGCCGCCGAGACCAGCCGTCAACGTGATCGTCCCTTTCAATGACTCCCCGAAATGCTGCTTCGCAAGCTCTGCAAACGTTTCATACGTCCCTTGCACGATCCCTTGCGACCCGATATAAATCCAGCTGCCCGCCGTCATTTGCCCGTACATCATCAAGCCCTTTTTGTCGAGCTCATGGAACGTATCCCAATTGGCATATGCCGGAACGATATTCGAGTTGGCAATCAATACGCGAGGCGCATCTGTATGTGATTTGAAAATCGCAACCGGCTTACCCGATTGGATCAATAATGTTTCATCATTCTCAAGTTCTTTCAACGAACGGACGATGGCGTCAAAGCTCTCCCAGTTACGCGCAGCCTTCCCGATTCCCCCATAAACGACGAGCTTCTCAGGATGCTCCGCCACATCGGGATGCAAATTGTTCATGAGCATCCGAAGCGCCGCCTCCTGCTGCCATCCCTTCGTATTCAATTCCGTGCCTGTATATTGAACTACCTTCTCTACTGTATCCGCTTTCATTTTCTGATGACCTCCCTTTCGTTACTATCATTCTATAGGGAAATTTCAGTCATTTGTTAATGAATTAATTGCAATCTTATACTTTCTTGATGCGATAGGTGTTTATTTATTCACTTTGTTGATGTTTATTAATAAATAGCGAGCATTCACTTGATTCATTCAAGAAAATGCTCGCTTTACTTGTTTATAGCAACATCCGCAAAAACGATTCAAAGTTCACACCCGCCACGCTTGGGATTTGTTCTTTCGCCGTCGCTTCGATGGCGGCAGATAAGAATTCCTCCGCCAGCTTCATCGTCTCGGCAACATCTTGACCGCGCATCATGCCGCCCATGATGACCGATGCAAATAAATCACCCGTTCCGGAATAGCTCATGCCATTATACTCCTGGAGACTGTGAAACGAGCGATTCTCATCGATATACATATTACCTACATATCTTGTTTTCGAAATAGCCGGCGGGTTCAATCCGGTAATGATGACTTTAGCGTCAGTGGCCGACTGCAACATGCGTCCCGCCTCTTCGATTGCAGATAAATAATCCTCGTTTGACTGATAGCCATGCAATTTTTCATACGGCAAGCCCGTCAGTAAACAGCACTCCGTTACGTTTGGCGCAATGATATCCGCAAGCTTCGCCAGTTCCTTCATATAGCCGACCAATTCATCCGACAAAGCTTCATACATCTCTCCCCGATCACCCATGACCGGATCGACAAGCAACGTTGTACCTTCTTTATAAAACGTATCTAAAAACGAAAAGATATTTTCAATCTGCTCTTTTCCTGTCACGAATCCCGTATGAATGCCGTCAAAAGCAGCGCCCAGCTTGCTCCACTCGTCCGTAAAATGATTCATCTTCGACGTTAGATCCTCACAATAATAGCTTGGATACTCTGTCTGCGACGTCAAAATGGCAGTAGGCAGCGGCACTGCCTGTACGCCCATGACGGACAAGACCGGAATTGCCGCCGTGAGCGAGCATTTTCCGAAGGACGACATATCTTGGATGACCGCAACTTTCTTCATTCAAATTCCCACCTAACTCGTCGATACTTGCTTTTCTACATCGTACCACAAGAAGAAAGAGGCAAGAATACACGGACGACAATTTAATCTGACCTCTACCGTTTTTACCAATCTGGCACTTTTGTGATGGTCAGCTCTTTAGTACTATTGAGTTAATCAAAAAACTATGAAGCGAGGAAGGGAAAACGCCTATGCAAAATATACAACGAAGCACTCATTCTGCAACACGGGCAAAAACATTCGATTTGGTGCTTACTGCCGTTCTATCGACACTCGTCCTAGTGTCAACTGTATTCATCAACATCAAACTCCCAATCGGCCAAGGGGGCTTGATCCACCTAGGCACTGCTGCCCTTTTCATCGTATCGATCCTTTTCGGACCGAAAAAAGGGGCACTTGCCGGCGCCATTGGAATGGGCTTGTTCGATATTTTCGGCGGCTGGGCAATTTGGGCGCCTACGACAATCGTCGCCCGTGCTCTGCAAGGCTATATCGTCGGTAGGATCGCTTGGTCAAAAGGGCATCAAGGAGATCATATAGGGCTCAACATCTTAGGTGCCATCGCATCCATTCCTGTCATGCTGGCAGTCTACTTTGTTGGCCAAGGCATCATGTTCGGCAACTGGATCCAACCGTTCGCATCGATTCCGGGTGACCTCATTCAGAACATCGTCGGTCTGCTGATCGCCATCCCGCTATGCGTGGCATTGAAAAAGACTCCTTTTTTCCGGAAGAAATTTTAAACAAAAGCCAGTGAAGAAAAACGCTAATAGCAAATCAAACTGGAGCAAAATTAACGTATGCTTTAAACACAGATTGACAATAGAAAATGCAAGTAAAAACGCACAGCTCATTACGTCTGTGCTTTTTTACTTGCTATATTGATGGTTACACTTTTGTAACACCTCATTATATGCCAGGAATGTCAATCGTCCTTTCCATTCCATTCACTGCACCATGGAAGACATATATTGGCTGATAAAAACCTTTTGAATCCAAATAATAGCCTGTTTCCACGTGATCGATCTTTACATTTTCAATCTGTCTATCATCCATGGCTTGCAGAAACCCGCCTACCAAAACCTCATTATACGCATCTTTTTCACTCTTCATCTGCACATCGCGCACCTTCTCATAGGTAACTAAATGATTCTCAATACTCTTGATCGTTTGATCGTTGTAAAATACGGCGGTGAGGGAACCGTTCACTAGCTGATCTCCCGTTTCTCTCATATTCATTACCCATTCATATGTACCTACGTCGAGTTTTCGGAATTCAGCTTCTCCCGGAATAACGATCCCGAACGCCGTCAGATTTTCTTTTAACGTTTCTTCATCCGTGTCGATTGGCTCTTTTCCTTCATCATGGCTAGAAAAATCCGTGTATTGATAGCTTCCATCCAAATAATCGAACCAAATGTTATGGGAACGATCACTTCTAAGCCAGTAGATACCGACTTCCGGATAATCGATGATTTCCATATTGGTGGTATCCAAGTCCAGATTTTCGAAAAAGCGTTTCACGAAATTATCCGCCTCAGCATTCGTATAGCTTGGCGCATTATAAACCGGCATGACGATTTCCTTGTCGTTCAGTTTCACCTCGAGTGAAATCGCAGCCTGGCGCATGTCCGCCTTATGTACAGGTACAATGGCAAGGTTTCCGAACTCCTTGAAATGATAGCATGTAAAGATGACCCCAAAAGCCATGCAAGTTGCCAAAAGGGGCGAAAAGTAAATAAGCAGCTTCTTGACCCCCTTGCTTTTCACTGTCAGAAGGCCCATTACCATTCCGTAGCCGATCACTGCTCCAAGCAGGTTATTGAATAGATCATCCGCTTCAAACATGCCATACCCTGTCAGGAGCTGGAATGTCTCGATGGAAAGTGTAAATAAGAGCGCCGCACCGATGGTGAATGTCGCGCGTCGGAATCGCTTCTGCCATAACGGCAGAAGGAAGCCGAAAGGTACAAACATCACGATATTCAAAATGACGAATTGCCAATGTCTCACGCCGAAACGATACCAAGCTTCTTTGTAAGAACTGAAGAGTGTTAAATCTATCCTGCCTGGATAACTTCCTCCCCTATTCAAAAAGGTGACACCGATCACCATCACTACATATCCGACCAACAGTCCGCCGATTAGCAGTTGTTGCGGTCGAATCCTTTTCTTTCCTTTAAAAAGCTTTTTATAGACAATGAAGTATCCAAAAACAAACACAATCCCTAAAAACACAATAGCAACCATCACTAACATAAAATACTCTCTTGCGATGCCAATCAGTTCTTGTATTCGCAATTTGCACCACCCTTTCCCCTATCTAAAAAAACAAATCTACGCAAAAGCTTTCAATCGACTCCTCGGACATTATCCCCTGCATTTTTTACGTTTTTAAAATGTTAAAGAAAAGCTGTATCCTTCACTGCTTTTCTTTCAATCACTCTCTGCCTCATCCTAAACTGATAAGGCGTCATGCCCGTTTCCTCTTTGAATCGCCGGCTGAAATACGTCGAATGGGTAAAGCCCGCGGACTTGGAAACTTCGGCAATTGGCAAATCCGTCTCTTTCAACAGGCGCTTCGCTTCTTCGATGCGGGTTCTCAGCAATGCCACGCTGAAAGACTCTCCCGCTTCCGCTGCATATTTCCTACTCAACGTACTTTTATGAATTCTCAACTCTTCCGCACATGCCTCCAAGTTCCAGGAGGCGTCCCAATAATTAGCCGCAATCCGTTCCTGCACTTTATCGGCTAGCGATCTTTTTCCTTCCGCGATCCCTTCGGTACTTTGGAGCAGCTCCGCAATGAATGCCAGGAAGGACCGGATGATATGGTACATGACCGGTTCACGGATCACCGTTTCGAATAGTAAATGATAGGCGTGCTCCACTGCCTGCGACTTCAATGATTTCGCTGTCATATAACGTCGGATTTGCGCTAGGATGCTCGTCAGCCGGACGCGGACCATTTCAGGGTCGGGGAATGGGGATTCGAGCGTCAGGAAATCCTGCTCCATCCACTCCCTGATCGCCGCCACTTGCCGCTTCTCGAGCATTTCTACCCATTTCCGCTGCTCAAGCGGCGATAAAAACGGATCCATATCCCGCCAATGAAAGCCCTCCTGCTCGATCGTCAAAATATCGTAGCCGTCATAAAAGATACGTTCGTGATACTTGCGCATTTTCTTATAAAGTTCCCGGTACGTACGGCCCCGGCTTTCATCCGCATGCAAATAAACCGTCAGCAAGGCGTCCGATTGGCGCTTCCACTGTGCGAAAAAGATTGAATATGCCTCTTGTAGGACGTGCAGATCTTTCAGCTGATGGACGACGAGCACAAAATCCGAAAACGGGAAGATGTCATAGTGGAGCGGAAAATCATGCATTTCGAGTTCGCGGACAAGATGGTCGAGCTCCTCCAACCGTGATGGCGCGATTAAACTAAAAAGCACTGGGGTTTCCGCCTTTGTCTCCCCGATAAGGAAATCCTCGTATGTGACGATTGCTTCCCTTTGTTGGACGGGGCCTTTCAGCTGCGTCTTTTCATTCCGCCAGCGGAAGCGGATTTGCTGGACTTGTTTGACAAGCCGGTCGGGCTGGAACGGCCGGAAGAGGATGTCTTCCGCCTTTAGGGAAAGCGCTTTGTAGACCGTTTGGAATGTCCTTTCGGAGGAGATGCCGAGCCAGATGGCGTGCGGCGGCAGCTCAAATTCCGCTGTCATGATGTAGTTCATGTCGATGATGTAGAGGTACGCATCCGTTGAGGCGTCCGCGCTCTCTGCAATGTCGACTTCCACGTCATTCCATTGTGATGTGAGCAGCCATTTCAGCCCTTGCGCTTCGAGCGGGTCTTTGATGAGCAGTCGAATTTTCATGCGATCACCTATTTTCGGGATTTGATTTATTTGAAACTGCCTTTATACTGATGGCAAGAAGTCTTTCATTTCAGAAAGGATGAGTGCTTTGAATAAAGTCAATGAATCTATTTGGACCGGCCGGACTGATGATACGGAAGACCGTGTGAGTTTCCGCTATCATCAAGTCGTTGAACAACTGGCCGATATTGAGCAAGCTTCTGGCGGATGCGCCATCATCGGGTTCGAATGCGAGGAAGGCGTCCGGCGGAATAAAGGCCGTTTGGGTGCTGCTGAAGCTCCGAATGCTTTGCGCAGCGGACTTGCGAACCTTCCTTGGCGATTCCCGGAAACTGCTCGCCTATCCGATGTCGGCAATATTGCGTGCGACGGCGAAGACTTGGAGTCCGCTCAACAGCAACTCGGCAAAGCGGTGACGGCAATCCTTTCGAAAGGCGTGGCGCCGATCATTCTCGGCGGCGGGCACGAAACGCTATACGGGCATTATCTCGGTGTCCGCGAATTTATCGGCAAGGACGCAACGCTCGGCATCGTCAACATCGATGCACATTTCGATTTGCGCCCGTATGACGAGCAGCCCTCTTCCGGCACGATGTTCAGACAGATTTTGGAGCAGGATCCGAAAGCCCGCTATTTCGTTGCCGGCATCCAGCGGTACGGAAACACGCAGGAGCTGTTCGATCGGGCAGATTTGCTAGGTGTTACATACGTGCATGAAGACGAAATGATTCCTGGGCATCTAGATGATTTGATGGCTGCATTGGATGATTTCATTGGTCAGCATGACTCGGTGATGCTCACTTTATGTACAGATGTCTTGAACGCGGCATTCGCACCCGGCGTCAGCGCCCCTTCTCCATTCGGGCTGGAGCCATCCACTGTACGCGCCATTATCCGAAAAGTTGCGGGTCATGAAAGAACGCGTTCCTTCGATATTTGCGAAGTGAATCCTACTTTGGATGAAGGCGGACGGACTGTGAAGCTTGGTGCTTATTTTGTGAATGAAGCGATTGTGAGTTTGATGAATAAATGATAGGAAGTTGCCCGCCATTGCATGACCGGCGGGCTTTTTTATTCAGACGACGCGGTTTTCCGGCTCTTTCCCTTCAAGCACATCGGTGATTGCTTCTACATTCAATTGCATCATCGCATGGCGCGTCTTAACGCTTGCACTTCCAATATGCGGAACCGCCGTGACGTTCGGCAATGTGAGCAATGGATGACGGACGGGGACCGGCTCGGTTTCATAGACGTCCAATCCAGCAGCGAAAATCGTTTCGTTTTTCAACGCGTCATAGAGAGCCACTTCATCGACGATGCCTCCGCGTGACACGCTGATGAGGGTTGCCGTTTTCTTCATGAGTGCGAGTTCACGTTCGCCGATCATTCCTTTCGTCTCTTCCGTGAATGGGACGAGGATTACCACATGGTCAGCGCGTTTTAATAGATCGTCCAATTCGGCGAATTCGGCTTGGTATTCTTTTTCTGCATCGGATTTCCGGCTGCGGTTATGGTAGAGCACATGCATGTTGAACCCTTTCGCCCTCCGCGCAAACGCCTCGCCGATCCGGCCCATGCCGATGATGCCGACTGATGTCCCGTGCACATCCATCCCGGTGAAACCCATCGGCGTCCACGAAAGCCACCCGCCTTGCCGCAATTCCTTCTCCGCTGAATTGAAGCGGCGAGCAGTAGCGAGGAGTAATCCGAACGCAAGATCCGCGGTTGTTTCCGTCAACACATCGGGCGTGTTCGTCACGACGATGCCCTTCTCCTTCGCCGCTTCCGTATCGATATTGTTGAAGCCGACCGCCATATTCGAAATCACTTTCAAATTCGTTGCGCTTTCCAACATGTCCCGGTCAATTGTATCGGAAAGCATCGTACAAAGCGCATCGACTTGCGCGATCTCTTCCCGCAATACGTAATCGGTCACCGCGACGTCTTCCGAATCCCACATCCGGACAGTGAACTTCTCTTTAAGCGGCGCGATGATTTCCTCTGGCAGCTTTCTTGTAATAAACACAGTCGGTTTCATTCCAGCCCCTCCCGTTTCTCTTTTTATTTATTTTAGCACAATTCAGTCGGTTCTTTTTTCGCCTTGCATAAAGTTATCGGTCAGTTGGGCGGAGTTATCGGTCAGTTGCCGACATTTATCGGTCACTTGCCTGCTTTTATCGGTCACTTGCCTGCTTTTATCGGTCACTTCAGCCGACTTATCGGTCATTTTCACAAAGTTATCGTCATTTCATGACCTTCGAACTATGTCCAAAACAAACAAAAAGTGCCCCGCCCACTCGCGAAGCACCCGTCAATCAGCCACCAATATAACTCATATCAATCTTCTTCCTATTTTTCACTGTCTGTTCCGTCCGCTCGTCAGAATAGCGGTCTGCTCGGCGTTCCCAAACACCCGTTATCGCATCAAGAAGCTCTTCATCCGACATGCCGCTGCGGATTAATTCCCGTAAATCGAATCCATCCGAAGCGAACAAGCAAGTATACAGCTTTCCATCAGAAGACAGCCTTGCCCTCGTACATGTCGAGCAGAACGATTCCGAAACCGATGTGATGAAACCGACTTCCGCACCGTTGTCCAAATACCGGTAACGCTTCGCCACTTCGCCGTAGTAGTCCTCTTCAGCAGGCTCCATCTCGTACTCCGCGTGAAGCATTTCATAGATCTCTTTCTTCGTCACGACCTTCTCGAAACTCCATCCGTTATCATTGCCGACATCCATGAACTCGATGAACCGCAATGTGATGCCGCGTTCCTTGAAGTACGCCGCCATCGGGAGAATTTCACTTTCATTCACACCTTTTTGCACGACCATATTCATTTTGATCGTGAAGCCGATGTCCCTTGCGCGATCGATATTTTTCAAAATAAGCTCCGGCTTGATGCCGCGGCCGTTCATTTTCCCGAACAGCTCCGGATCCATCGCATCAAGGCTCATATTCAAGCGACGAAGGCCCGCGTCGTACAGCGGCTGCGCATATTGCCCGAGCAGTACACCGTTCGTCGTCAGCCCGATATCCTCAATTCCTTCAATCTTCGTCAGCTTCGCAATCAAATCCGGAAGCTCCCGTCGCATTAGCGGCTCGCCGCCGGTCAGCCGCAGCTTTTTCACGCCGAGAGACGCAAATAGCTTCGCGAATCGCTCCATTTCCTCAAACGACAGCAGCTCGTTTTTTGGCAAAAACACATAATCGTCCCCGAAAATCTCCTTCGGCATGCAGTATGTGCACCGGAAATTACAGCGGTCCGTCACCGAAATCCGCAAGTCCCGGATCGGGCGGCCTAATTTATCTAGAATCGGATTCATTCTCGTCAACTCCCTTCCAGGATATCCAGAGTGTTCGCATTCATAAATATCCGGCAGGCTTCGTCTTCCGTCAGCAATTCGCCTTCTATCCACCGAACTCCGTGTTTCTCCTGAACGTCCATCACCCGCCGCTTCCCGTTTTCAAGCGCTTCATGTAAATCCGGAAGTGCAGCCGCATCCCACACGGATACGAGCGGATGAAGTTTTCCGTCCAAAACGACAGCGGTCACCCCGGAACTATGGCATTCGAGCAAACGACCTATTACATCAGCTGTCATAAAAGGCATATCACAAGGCAGTACGATATAGCGTTCAGCGTGCAATTTCTCCATCCCGGATAAAATCCCTGCGATCGGGCCTTGGCCCATAAACGGCTCAATATCTGTCGTAACATTCAAATCACCAGGAAAGCGCTCCACCAATTCGGGACGCGTCACAATAATGCTTTCTTCGCAATACGGGGACAATGCATCCAATGACAATTCATAGAAATACCGATTCTCCCATTCGGCAAACGCCTTCGGGGAACCGAACCGGCTCGACAAGCCACCGGCAAGCACAATCCCTGCCGTCTTCATCAGCCACCGCTCACTGGTGGAATGAAAGCACAAACATCACCCGACTCGATGACATCGTCTTTCAAAGCATATTCTTCATTCACCGCCACTTGGACATTGTCCGAACCGAATCCCGGATAGGACTCCTCCGCCCAGTTCAGCAGTTCCGCCACTGTCATCGAATCGCGGTCAATCGTCTCCTCCCCTTTTCCTGTCACTTCACGAAGCCGCGCGAAATAATTCACTTTGATCATGTCAGTCCAACCCCTTTTTCAGGATATTTCTTCTGTGCACCGATCCATTCTTCGCCGTCTTCCCAAATTTCCTTCTTCCAGATAGGCACGACTTCTTTAATCCGGTCGATCGCGTATTCATTCGCTTCATAAGCCGCTTTCCGGTGTGGCGAAGATACGGCGATGACGACGGCGATGTCCGAAATTTGCAGTTCGCCGATCCGGTGTGCGATTGCGACGCGTACACCTGGCCATTTCGCTTCCATTTCCGCACCGATCTCCGCCATTTTCTTTTCCGCCATCGGGACATACGCTTCGTACGATAGATACAGCGTCTTCACGCCGTGCGTCCATTCCCGCACATTCCCGGTGAAAACCGTGACGGCGCCCGCCGAAGGATGCAGCACATAATCCATATATTTTTGAACCTCTATCGGTGTTTCCACGATTTCATACTGTTTCATTGCCATCTCCCCTTCCGATCCACTCCACAAACCATTCGTCAATCTGCGCCGCTTGCTCACGCGAATGAATATGGGGACAATCCGTCGAAATTTCCGGACATCCGATCACCAGCTGACGACCTTGCAAATTTTGAAGCGAATCCCAGTCTTCCCGATCGCGAAGCAGGATTACTTTATCTCCATATTCCTTCTTAAACCCTTCGATCAATAACACATCCGGTTTTCCGGTCGAAGCCATTTCTTTAAGCTTGGCGAAGCCCGGCTCTTCATTCCAAATGAACTGAACTGCTCCGCCTCCAGCTACGAGCGTCGAATCGGCTCCGTTTGCCAGAAACTGCGCAGTATCTGTTGTGACATCGCTCATATCCGGCTGCCCGCCATGCCCATGATGCTTCAGCACGGCAACCGACAAACCTTTCTCCTTCAATAAACGGACCCATCTGGCAACCAATGTCGTTTTGCCGCTGTTTTTATAGCCGACGACATGAAGTGTTTTCACAATGTCCACTCACTAATGCCTTGCTCGCTGCCGACCAACAGGATATCGACTTCATCCCCTTCAGCATAGCCTCTCGTTCCGCTCGGCAGTACGATCAGGCAATTCCCACGGGCAATCGACGAGACTGCATTTGATTTATTAAAACCCGCAGGCACCGCTTCAATCCTGCCCTCGGTGAATGTCCAAGTGGCGCGGATGAAACGCGTAAACGGATTCGGCTTTGTAAAGTCCTCGCCCAATTTCGCCGTCATCCTTGGCATATAAGGGGCTGTTCCCCCCATCATCGCAAGGATCGCCGGCCTTGTAAACAGTTCGAACCCTGTGAAGCAGGCGGATGGATTGCCCGATAGACCGAACAAGTATTTATTCCCAAGAACCGCGACAGTCGTCACACTTCCGGGGCGCATCGCCACTTTGTTGAATAAAACCTTCGCGCCGAGCCGTTCGTAAATGGCTGGCAAATAATCATAGTCTCCGACAGAAACGCCGCCCGTTGTAATAAGAAGGTCGGTTTCTGCAATCGCCTTCTCGACAATCGACGTGCAAGCGTCCAAATCGTCCACCGCCATCCCGTACGACTTATAGTCGATGCCCATCCGCTTCAATTGGGCGCGGATCATCGGGCCGTTCGAATTCCGGATTTTGCCCGGCTCAAGTTCATCCGCAACATCGAGCAATTCCGTACCTGTCGATAAAATCCCGGCGACCGGCCGTTTTGCCACCTTCACTTCCGCATAGCCGAATGTCGCGAGCAATGCAACCGTCCCCGGGTGGATGAGCGACCCCGCCTCAATCAGGAGCTCTCCTTCCCGGGCATCCTCACCCTTATAGGAGATATTTTCTCCCGCTTCAAACGGCTTCCGCAGCGTGAATCCGCCGTCCGTTTCCACCGTCTGTTCGAGCATGACAACCGCATCCGCGTTTTCCGGAATTTGCGCGCCCGTCATGATCCGATATGCTTCCTTTTCACCGATCGGCTTGTCTCCGACGTAACCGGCACCGATTTCCCCGATGACTGAGAAGGGAACCCGGTTTTCGCCAGATGCTCCTTCAGAATCGAGCGACCGGATTGCAAATCCATCATAAGGTGATCGGTCAAAAGGAGGTACATCGTGTTTTGCGATAATCGGCTCGGCAAGCACTCTTCCGTAGGCTTGCTCAAGGTCGACCATTTCCGTTCCCAAAGGCGCTGCGTGCTCCATGACTAGCCTGACAGCCTCCGCCACAGGAATCGGTCTTCTCATTTCCACCATTGCGTTTCCTCTCCTGTCTTCTGCTATACTAAATGCACTATGTTTGAAGGGATTGAATCCAATGTCCGAATTGACGCATTTCAACGAGCAGGGGCGCGCCAAGATGGTCGACGTCTCCGACAAGTCGGTGACGACAAGAACCGCGGTCGCTGCTTCATCGATTGTTGTGAATGAATTGATCCACTCGCAAATTACGGAAGGAATGAATAAAAAAGGCGATGTATTCGCTGTCGCACAAGTCGCTGCAGTCATGGCTGCGAAAAACACATCTTCCATCATTCCAATGTGTCACCCACTTGCCCTTACCGGCGTAGATGTCCGATTCGAATGGCGGATCGACGAGGCAAAGAGCCATTATGAAGTGCTCATCGAAGCCGAAGTGAAGACGAAGGGTCTCACCGGCGTCGAAATGGAAGCCTTAACCGCCGCTTCTGCAGCCGCCCTCACGATTTACGATATGTGCAAAGCGGCCGGCAAAGAGATGGTCATCGGTCCGACGATGCTGCTGAAAAAAACCGGCGGGAAAAATGGTGACTTTGAACGGACTAATAACAGGTAAAAAGTCATGAAATGACGATAACTCATTAGAAGTGATCGATAAAATTGTGAAATTGACCGATAACTATCTGGAAGTGACCGATAAATTTGTGACAATGACCGATAACTTGCCAGAAATGATCGATAACTATTGTAGGAACCTTTCGAGCGACTTCGCGAGCTACTGATCACTTTCGATGCTTCGTCAGTTCGTGCACGATATGATGAAGCTCCGGAAGGATCAGTTTTTCCATCGCCAGTTTCACCGCTTTCGACGATCCCGGCAATGCGAACAACACCTTTTCATCAATCGACCCCGCAGTTGCACGGCTCAACAACGCCTTCGAGCCCACATCTTCCGTATAGCTCAAAAACCTGAACAGCTCGCCGAACCCATCAATCGTCTTCGTGAAATACGGCTTTACCGTTTCAATCGTCACATCGCGGTAGCCGATTCCCGAGCCGCCCGTAATGATGATTGCCTCAACCGCAGAATTGCCGATCCACTCCTCTACATTACCGGAAATCTCCGCAGGATTATCTTTCGAGATCCGATAATCCGCGATTATGTGGCCCGCTTCCTCCGCCATCCGGATGATCGTTCCTCCGCTTTTATCCGTATCCTTATCCCGCGTATCGCTCACCGTCAAAACAGCAATCGCGATCGATTTCTTCTTGTCCTTGTCCGTAAGATTCGACACCCGATCCACTTCCTATCACCCAAAAAATTGATGATACAGCTTCCGCCCTTGTTTCATATCCTTCAATCCATGGATGAGCAGCCGGCCGTTTTGGAATAAAACACAGCGATACCCTTCCGCATGGAATTCCACGAAAAATGGCGTCGTCCGATATTCCGTACCCAACCGCTCCGCCACTCGCACGCCGTCTGCCACAGACAATGTCCTGCCACCGTCCGGAACAATCTGGACGGTTTCCCTCCCGCAAAGGACAGCGTAATGCGTACCTTCGGGTTGATGCAATGAAGGATATGTAGGCGACTCTCCACAAGTTTCACAATTCGCTTTCCGAATCCGTGAAATGCCCGCTTCTGCCTGAGTATTATTCCAGACGTCAAAGTGCAGGAGCTTTGTCATCATCGCGTCATGGTTGCCTGTCAGCCATTTCAACGCTTCCGCGGACTGCCTCGCCGCAACGATCTGGACGGCTGGTGCAATAATACCAGCCGTATCGCATGTTTCATTGACCGACGGGAGGACCGGCAGCAAACAACGGAAACAAGCCGACCGACCCGGGACGAACGGAAAAACAGTGCCCGAACTGCCGACGCATGCGCCGTGAATCCAAGGGATCCCCTTCTTCCAGGCGACATCATTCATGAGAAGTCGCGTTTCAAAGTTGTCCGTCGCGTCCATGATCAAATCGGCGTTTTCCGCGAGCTGTTCAAGAAGCGGGCCGTCCACATGGTCGAGCACTGTATGTATTTCGATGTCCTGTCGGATCTCTTTTAGCCGTCGTTCTGCGGCGACGACTTTCGGCACACCGTCCAACGCGTCTTGTTCGGTGAATAACTGCTGCCTTTGCAAGTTGGACATTTCGACGTAATCACGATCCGCAATCGTCAGTTTGCCGACTCCCGCTCGGACAAGCGTCTCGGAGACGGGGGATCCGAGCGCCCCGCAGCCGATGACGATGACGTGTGCATTTTTCAATCGTTCCTGCCCTTCTTCGCCGATCGGCTTGAAAAGCGTTTGACGCGAATATCTCGTTCCCACTTCCCCTTCACACCCTTACTTTTTTTACATCTAGCTCCGGCAGGCCGCCTTCGACTCAGAAATGAAGCATAGGGCTGCCGATCACTTCTCCTTCAGTATAGACTGTAAATTGTGCAAATGCAGTATTTACCGACAAAACTATATCATTCGGATTGGTGACTAGACCGCAATGCATGCAGTCAAGATGGAATTATTCCCCTGCCGTTCCATTAGAAATTGAGGAACTTCTTTCGTAATGCATATTCGACAAGTTCCGGCCTGCTTTTCAAATTTAGCTTTTCCATGATCTTCGCTTTGTGCGCTTCAACTGTCTTGACGGAAATATAAAGCATTTCCGCAATTTCTTTATTCCCGTATCCTTTTGCAACGAGTGGAAGGATTTCAATTTCCCTTCTCGACAAAATTTTATAAGGATCCGTCTCCACTTCACCGACGTCCTTTGTCACGAATTGCCGGACGAGGGATGTCGCCATGGAAGGATGGATATACGTACCTCCGTCGTACACCGTCCGTATTGCTGTTAGCAGTTCCTCGTCGGGGGAGTTTTTCAATACATAACCTGACGCCCCGTTCTTCAATACGTGAAATAAGTATTCCTCGTCATCGTACATCGTCAGGATGATGACTTTCGTTTCGGGAAAGTCCTCTTTGATCTTCCCTGTAGCGATCAACCCGCTCTCCCCAGGGGGCATGCTCAAATCCATGAGCAAAATGTCAGGACGATGCTTCGCCACTAGTTCATACGCTTCCAATCCGTCTGCCGCCGTCGCTACTACTTCCATATCGTTTTGAAAGTTCAATATGTGCATGAAACCGCTGCGGACGACCGCATGATCATCGGCAATGATGATCTTCAATCTTCAACCCCTCCTTCTGCAACTGGGATTTCCAGCCGAATGACGGTCCCTTTCCCCATTTCGGAACGGATATGAAGGCGTCCGTCCACGAGTTCCGCCCGCTCCTTCATCCCGTAGATGCCAAGGCCCGTGCCTTTCGGGTCCGTGTTTTTCAACTCGAACCCTCTTCCTTCATCCACGACCCATAAATTCAACAAGCCGTCAGCTTCATACAAGCGAACGACCATTTCATCGACTTCCGCATATTTCAACGCGTTGAACACCGCTTCCTGGCATATGCGATAGACGACCGTCTCAATCTCACCTTCATACCGTTTCGATTCAAGTTCTGGATGGAAATGGATGACGAGCCCATAATTCTTCTCCACCCATTTGAAATGGGTGCGGAAAGCCGCCTCCAATCCGAGATCATCGAGAGTGGCAGGACGCAGTTCAACGGATAGATGGCGGATATCATCCAGTAAACGCATGAGCGAGCCTTCCGTCTGCTGCACTTTCTTCAAAACTTCCTCTTCGATGGTCATATACTTCAAGACACGCAAATCGACTAATGAACTGAGCATTTCCTGCGCCACGCTGTCGTGGAGTTCACGGGAAAGGCGTTTCCGCTCATCCTCCTGAGCTTTGATTACCCGTTTCATCAGCTGCTTCTGATTCAGTTCCTCTTGCGTCTTGTATTGCTGAGTCAAGTCCCTTAGCATGAAGACTCGGATTCCCGTCTCTTCATCGATGGTCTGGATGCTGCCGGAATAAGGGATGATCCCCCTCCCTTTCGTATCGAAATACACTTGGAAGGAGCTGATGTCCTCGTCTGGATTAGCCATATAGCACGAGACGCACGTCAAAGATTCGTCCGAGCTCGTAAAGCCTTTGCACGCTTTGCAGATCGCTCCGGCGCTGCCCGCCATCATCTGCTCGAAGACATCCTTTTCAATAATCTCTTCCGCAGCCGTATTCATTGCCAGCGTCTTCCCTTGACGGTCAAAAAAGAAGATGGCTTCATCGGAATTACCATATAGTTTCATTAATAGATCCGACAAATGCACATTACCGGCCCGACTCATCATTCACCATCTCCTTATTATAAAATGGACCGAACTCAGTCCCGATTTCCTGCTTGAATTGCTCGAACTGTTCACCGGTCAGTCTCCCGCCCGTCCTGTACCCAACGAGCAAGACGCCGTTAACCCGGTTGTATTTATAGAGAGGGATTGCTCCGAAGCTTTTGAGCCCTTCCGTAACGATAATTGGATAGTTGAACAGATTGTCAGCGCTCCATTCTTCATCCACATCCCCGACAAACATAGGCTTGCCTGTCTTGAAGACGAGCCCTGCCAATCCTTTTCCCGATTGCAATTTCAGGCGTCGATAGCGCTCGCTCCGATTCCCTGCCACATACATCCATCTCAATTCAAATCGGCGTTCTGGCGATTGGACGAGCGCAATGCCGATGTAATCGAAGCCGAACAACCCTTTCAAACACTCTATTTCTTGTTGAAAATCAAAACCCACCCGTTCTTTCATAGCCAATGCTCCCCACGGAAAATCGTTTATCTATTTCCTACTCTACTAGATGACCTTCTATTCAGGATATAGCTCCTACCGATATAATTCAATGGAGCGGCTGTCATATAACCGCTTCCAGTCTGAAGAGATGATTTCATTCCTTCTATAAAAAAATGACGTACAAATAAGGGAATTCTACCTAACTATTTTTCCATATACCCCACGTATTACAGATTAACCAAAACAGAAAAACTATAACGCCTTTGCAATCCGCTCAAACAAGACGTTATTCTCAAGATGGACATGTTCGAACGTCTCTTTTTCAAGCTGCTCTAGTCGAGCATAAACGAGCCGATATGTCCCGCAAGCTTCTTCCGGCGGCGTAAAGTTATCAGTGATTTCCCTAAGCTCGTAAAGCAGGCGCCCCGCATTGTCATGTTCCGCTTCCAATTCGGATACGAGAGGCTTCAATTGTTCTTTCAATTCAGGCGTAGGATTCGTTAAGAATTCAAGAATAATAGGGAAAACATTTTGATCTTCATCATCGGTATGGTCGAGCAGTTCTGCACGCAACGTCTTGAAAATTTCCTGCACACGCAGCAAATGCGGGTAGTTCTCACCATGGACGCGCGCAACCTTCGTAATATAAGGCGCTAGCATCGGAAGTTCGTCGCGCAAACCATCATGGTATTTTTCCTTGATATAAGCGACCAATGTCTTCTCCCCGAATGAAGAAGGATCCATGCTCATGCGGTTTTCCTGTTTCTCTTCTATTGAATGGATGCTGCTTAACACTTCCTCTGGATTCAAGTTCCGCTGCTCCGCGGCTTCCTTCAAAGGGATCTTCCCGCCACAGCAATAATCGATGCGCAGATTCCTGAACAAATCGGCGCTTTGCGGCAACGCTGTAACAATATCCGAGACGCGTGTATCGATGGTAAGTGAAGACATAATGAATTCCTCCCAATTATTATTTTCGTTTTTCATCATAAAGAATGTGCTTCGGAAGCGATATTAGGGAATTGCCTATTTCCCTTCCGTCCTATCATCATAGTGGAGCGGATGCCCGCCGGATGTGATGCATAGCTCAGTTTTCGCGATGTCATAAATTGTTCAAAATGTCGTTGGAGGGGGGGATCACCGGGGGCTCGGGGGTTACCACCGATTCGGACGACTTTACCACCGATTCTCAAGGGTTTACCACCGATTCGGGCAACTTTACCACCGATTTTCAGGGGCTTACCACCGATTCGGGCGACTTTACCACCGACTCCATGTTTACGCTCCCACTTTCAGCTCTTTATCACAGCTTCAACATCGGTTATCACCGTTCGCGCACACTTTATCACCGTTCACACGGGGTTTATCACCGCTTAGCCAGACTTTATCACCGCTTACACAGCTTTTATCACCGCTTGCCCATATTCTTCCACAAATAGACACATTTCAATAGAGATTTCATTCCCCTTTCAAATAACTGGTATACTACTCTTAATAAATAGACTATTAAACGGGGGTTGTTGTGTGTCTCTTCAATTTATTAACGCGGAAAAGCGGATTCACGATTCCGTCGTCTTTCCTCCTTTTGACTTGTCTGTCGACGCCGGGAAAGTCGTTGCTGTCTATTCGAGTGTCAATGTCCGCGAGCAGCTTATCGGGCTGCTGCTTGAAAAATCAAAGCTCTCGAATGGAGAAATCCGGATTGGTAATAGCAACATCTCAGAAAACAATTTGAAAATCGGATTCTATTTTCTTCAAGATGGCTTATATGAACGGTTATCGATAGAAGAAATGATTCATTTCACAAAGCAGCTATATTTTTCAACTGATTCTGTCCAGGACGTTATTCAGACAGTTCAATTGGATTCAAAACGATGCGTGAAAATTAAGCAGTTGTCCTATTCGGAAAGAAAACGTGTTCAGCTCGCCTGCCTACTTATGCAGGATGCAACAATCAATATTTTTGAAGAACCTGATCAAAATCTTGATTTGGAATCAAAACGGATTTTCCTTTCCGTGCTACAACAGCTGAAACAAGATGGCCGCAGCGCATTTATGTTAACGGGAAATATGGAAAGCGCCTTCACAGCCGCCGACCAGATCTTCCGTTTGGATGAAAATGGTCTACATACCGTTCAAATAGAGGCAGAAGAGGAATCACAAAAAGACAGTGAAAGCTCACATTCTATCGCTGATTCCATCTCGCCTGTCCGATTCGAAAAGATTCCAACGAAGGTCAATGAAAAAATCGTCTTATTTGAGCCACCGGAGATCGACTATATTGAAAGTAATGACGGACAATCCTTTTTACATATTAAGGGGGAATCTTTCCCTTCCCCTTCCACATTGAATGAATTGGAAACACGTTTGCTTCCGTTCGGCTTCTTCCGCTGCCACCGGTCGTATATCGTGAATTTGCAGAAGGTGCGGGAGGTTATCACTTGGACGAGAAATAGTTATAGCCTTGTTTTGGATGATGCCGAAAAATCGACAATTCCTTTATCGAAAACAAAGATGGTGGAGCTGAAAGAGATGCTTGGACTATAAGTTTGTAGAAAATTGTATTATTTCCTCGGAAATATCTTGACGCAATTTGACGATTCGGCCCCGGAAATGCACCGTTCATGAAAGAGAAAAGGAAATCCACTTTATAAAAAGGTTCATTCACCTGTGATTTTGCGCTATTCACCCTCTACGATGCTCTTTTCATCCAGAATATGATGCTGCCTATTCCACTTTCCCCTATTCTGGAGATGCGAATACGAAATGCACGAAATCCAACAGAGGGGGATGGAAATGGAAAATATTATTGAAGTGAGCAGCTTAGCAAAAGTCTTTGCGAATCAAACAGCACTTGAAAGTGTCGACTTCCATGTAAAGAAGGGGGAAATTTTCGGTTTCCTAGGACCGAGTGGATCGGGTAAAACAACGACGATCAAAATTCTGACCGGTCAATTAACACCTACAAGTGGGACGGCAAACGTTTTCGGGGAATCCGTTTCGCAGCTCAAGAAATCGGAGTACCGCAAGCGTTTCGGAGTGTTGACTGATAATAGTGGATTATATGGACGACTCACAATCTACGATAATTTGAAGCTCTATTGCAATCTTTATGATGTTCCTTATACGAAAATTGACGAAGTGCTCTCCACGGTTAATTTGAAACAGGAGAAGTCGAAAAAAGTTTCTTCTTTATCCAAAGGGATGGCTCAGCGGGTGACCCTCGCGAGGGCTTTACTTCATGAACCAGAATTGCTTTTCCTTGATGAGCCGACGTCCGCACTCGACCCGATGAATTCACTTCATATACATGAAGGGCTTCGGGCACTCAACGAGAAAGGTACAACGATATTTTTGACGACGCATGATATGTATGAAGCCGAAACATTATGCGACAGAATCGCATTTTTGAATAAAGGAAAAATCCAATTGCTGGATACACCTGGCCGGTTGAAGAAGAGTTATTCTGATTCGACAATTACTGTGGAGTTATTGAATGAGGAAAAAGTGATCTTGCCTGCAGGTTCTGAAGGAGCAGCTCAGTTATTTGAGTATATGAATACGAATCGAGTCGTAACAATCCATTCGAACGAGCCGACTTTAGGGGATATTTTTGTACAAGTGACAGGGAGGAAATTGACATGATTTCATTAAAGCGCATGAATGCAATTTTGCAGAAGGACTTTAAGGACTTTTCAAGGAATTTCGCGGTATCTTCAATAATTTTCACCCCCATTATTTTAGGCGCTTTTTACGGTAGAATCGGTGTTGATTCGCTCGAATCCCATTACATGCTTATCAATATGGCATTTGCAATGGTAGCCTCATTTGTCCAATGTTGTTTGATTGCTGAAGAAAAAGAAAAAAACACGTTACGCGGGCTTATGCTTTCTCCAGCGACTACAGCTGAAATTCTTGGTGGAAAGAGTTTACTGACGTTCGTTTTCACAATGATTGTCGTCTTTTTCACTGGATACTTGGCGGAATATAAGCCTGCAAATATCGCGATCATTGCAATAGCAGTCGTTTTATCGTCATTCTTTTATATTGCATTAGGGACGCTGCTAGGTCTTTATTCTAAGTCGGTAATGGAAGCATCGGTCCTTGTTATGCCCGTATTCATCATCTTTTCATTCGGTTCTTTCCTTACACATTCTGTGGAAAAATACCCGATTTTGAAAGCAGCGACATACTTGCCAAATATCCAATTAATTGAATTGGCGACAAAAGTGGAAACAGGTGCTGGTTTCGCGGATGTTCTTGTCGAATTGGCGATCATTTTGGGATGGGTCATTGCATCCATCATACTGACGGTTGTCATCTACCGCAAAAGGATGGTGGATTGAAATGAAGCAAGCACTTAGGTTTTTTATTGGAATCTGTGTGGGGGCGATTGTCATCGCTGCCTATAAAATGTTTTTCGCTTGATTTGAGGTGGCATTTTTGAAAAAAATGATTTCGTTTTTACTAGGAGGATGCATCGGGTTTTCCGCCGTCCTGTACTTCATCCTATTCCCGGAGCCTTGGTCGATGCGCACTTTGCTAACCATCACTGCGAGCATCATCGTCAGCTTTCCGCTGACCATATTACTCCACGAATTGGGGCACCTCCTTGCCGGTCGGCTTCAAGGGATGCGACTGCTCAATATGAGTGTCGGTCCCTTCGTCATCGAAAGGCACGAGGGAAAGCATCATTTCCATATTGCCCGATCCGCCCTCGGTTATCTAGGTCGGGCGATGATGTATTTTCCTAAGCATTTGGAACAGGACATGATGCGGGACAAGCTGGTCCGTTATATATACGGTGGCCCGTTGATCAATATCGTTACCGGCGTATTGATGATCGGGAACGCATTCGGAATTTGGCATCACCCGTTCTGCATCCTATTCGGTTTGGCGAACTTGCTTGTCGGCATCACGAACTTACAACCTAACATGGCTAAAAGTGCAATGACCGATGGTTTGGTCATCCATAGGCTTCGGACGGTCCCCCTAGAGGAATCTGTCATAGTGACAGCCTATTCAGCTTTAACTGAGGGAATGAAAACGACGGAAGTTAACAAATGGAACGCGGATTTGATTAGACAAATGGAAAGGCTATTAAGTTCCGAGGATCCAACTGCGAAAAGCCTTCTGCCTACAATAGGATATTACTACTTGCCAGAGAAGCCGGAAAAAGTGCTCGATATCGGACGGACCTCCGCCTTCACTAGGGAAACCGCCGCTTTTGATTATTACGCTGATTGTGCCGATATCACCTTTGCCACGGCCCTTTTCTTTAATGAACAACTGAAGGATTACCCGTTGATTGAAGAGGAGCTCCGAAAGATCGGGAAATCGGATGCAATAATGGATTTGAAACGTGATGCCCTTCTTTCATACATCAACGGTGATTTTCCGGGAGCCTTCGAGCATCTGAACAACGCCAAGGATGCGCTCGGCAAATGGCATCCGCTCTATTTGCGGGGAGAGTCGGAGCGGAAATTGCTGCAATCGATGATCGAGACGATGAAAAAGGAATGTTGATAATTCGTGTCCTTCACTCATTTCTTAATTGATATATACTTATAATTATATAGAATGCCATAGGGGTGAATGAAACGTGCAGAACATCGAAATCCAATCATTGAATGTCGGAAAACCGAAAGAAAGACAGTTCGGGAATAAAGAAGTTTTGACCGGTATTTGCAAACAGCCGGTAACGGAACCTGTATTTTTATCCAAAGCAAATTTTGACGGCGACGGGCAAGGCGATCTTGTCAACCACGGTGGAGTGGATAAAGCGGTATGCGTCTATCCGTACGAGCATTATCTTTATTGGGAAAAGGAGTTAGGAAAGCCGCTGGATGCAGGTGCATTCGGCGAAAACTTGACGTTGCGGGGATTGATTGAGGATGAAGTTTGCATCGGGGATTCATTCCAAATCGGTGAAGCGGTCGTACAAGTGAGCCAGCCGCGGCAGCCTTGCTTTAAATTGTCACTTGTTCATGACCGGAAAGACATGCCGGTTCTCGTGCAGGATACAGGTTTTACGGGGTTTTATTTCCGAGTATTGAAGGAAGGAATGGTCTCCCCTTCCGATAAGTTGGAGCATATCGCGCGTCCTGAACTCGCCATTACTGTATCCGAAGCGAATCGACTTATGCACCACACGAAAGATGACTTGGACGGCGCACGGAAAATTCTTCAGTTGGATGAATTATCGACAAGTTGGCGAAAAACGTTCAACAAGCGGATCGCAGGCGATGTAGTGAATACAAGCGAACGATTAACGGGGAATAAATGATAAAAAGAACGCATGGCCACTTCGAATAGCCAGCGTTCTTTTCGTTTTATAAATCATCAAACCCATTCAAATCACTCGTCTTCACGTATTGCCTCGATGTCTGCTCGAAGAAATCCGTTTTCGTGTCATCGAAGTTGTCGACGTATGCACGGATCCATTTCATCGGGTTGTCCGTGAACTCGGGGTAAATTTCGCTTAGCCCAAGCATGCGCAACATTTTATTCGCGCGGTATTTTACGTAGCCCGCCATCTCATCCAAGTCGATGCCATCAATCTCCCCTAACACGTAGCGGCTCCAAATGATTTCATGTTCGACAGAGTGACGGAATTGATCGTAAATCCATTCTGTAAACGCTTCGGTATTATACTGTGGATTTTCGGCAAGCGTTGCACGGAAAATGTCGCTGATTGCCTTGCCGTGCTGCAATTCGTCACGATTGATGTACGATATCATCGTCGATGTACCGACCATTTTCTGATGGCGTGCGAGATTATAAAAGAATGCGAAACCGCTATAAAAGAATAAGCCTTCCAATAGAGTCGTGTACACCATCGCTTTCAGCACCGTTTCAATCGTCGGGCTCTCTGCGAATTCATTATAGATGTCGACGATCCGCTCGTTCCGCTTCATGAGCACTACATCGGTGCGGCCCATTTCAAATGAAGCCATCTGCTTGTCCAGCGTCGTGACAGAGGAAAGGACGTACGCATAGCTGTGATTATGCTCGCTTTCCTGATCGGCGATTGTCGCCATGATTGATTTCACCGAAGGATCGGTTGCGAAGTCTGCAATTTTCATGGCAATGACCGTTTGAGGTCCATCCAATGTCGCGAGCAATCCGATGATTTTGAGGAATGCTTCCTGCTCCGCTTTCGTCAAGTTCGGAAATTGCTTCACATCCTGCGTCATATCGACTTCATTCGCCGTCCAAAATAGGGAACGGATCCTTTGTCGCAATGTGTAGAAATGGGGGTGGGCAAGGTCGTTCCAATTTAAGATACCGCTCGCTTCCCCCCCGAAAATAGCCGTTGATTTATTCGGTTGAGCCGGATTCAATACTTTAACGCGTGTAAGTGTTGCCAATGTTGAACTACTCCTTTCGACCATTCAATGACTTTCTTCTCTTGCGTGCCGCGGGGGCTTTGCTCGATTTTAAGAGGGGCAATTGCAGATTCATAAAACCGTGCCAGTTTGACAGCGGCATGGCAAAAAAGATCCTCCCCTCCAAACTGCGTATCTCCTGTTCCGAAAACATACACATTCCTCGGTTTGTAGCCGATGTCCGCGACGAAATCCTTCACTTCTTCGGGTGTGGCCCCCTTATCCCAAGTGAATGAACCGAGGACCAGCGCTGCAAACTGCCGCGGATCAGGCATTGGACCAATTCCGATCCGATGCACTGCCACGTCCATCCCTTCAGAAAGCAGCGTCTCCTCCACAATTTCCGCCACTTCCTCCGTATTGCCGCTCCACGAAGCATAAGCGATCAGGAATGACACCATTCGCACTCCTCAATATCCGACGCGGTTGACCGCATGTAATACGTCGTTTTCATGCCCGATTTCCACGCCTGCACATGCATATCAAGGAGGACCGATGCGCGGATATTATTCGGCACGTAGACATTGAACGAAATCGCCTGGTCGATATGGCGCTGCCTTGCTGCATTTTGCTTGATCGACCAGCGCTGATCGACGATATACGCGGAGCGGCGGTACACGTCATACGTGTTGTGATCGAGATCCGGCGCAATGACCGGCAGCTTGTAGTCTTTCTTTTCCTCATGATAGAACGGCTTGAAAATCGGGTCGATGGAAGCCGTCGACCCCGCGATGACCGATGTCGAGCTGTTCGGCGCGACCGCCATCAAATAGCCGTTCCGGATGCCGTTCGTCGCTACGTCGATCCGCAGTTCACGCCATTCTTTCGAGTCATAACCCCGTTGTTCGAAATAATCCCCGTTCTGCCAATCCGATCCTTCGAATAAAGGGTAAGCCCCTTTTTCGCTCGCCAATTCCATTGAAGCCTTGATCGTCAAATAGGCAATTCTCTCATACAGTTTATCTGCATAATTGACCGCTTCCTCCGACTCCCATTGGATAGTTTTCAAAGCGAGTAGATGATGCCAGCCAAACGTTCCGAGTCCAATGCCTCGGTATCTTGCATTCGTCCGTTGCGCTTGGACGACCGGTATTTTATTCAAATCAATGACATTGTCGAGCATACGAACTTGGATCGTGATGAGTCGTTCCAATACATCCGCTGTAACGGCACGTCCAAGATTCACGGACGACAAGTTGCAAACGACAAAATCACCTGGCTTCGAGCGAGTCACGACGATATCATCTTCAAGCGTGACGGATTCGAATTCGGTCGGGCTCTGATTTTGCGCTATTTCTGTACAAAGATTACTCGAATACACCATGCCCCGATGCTTATTCGAATTCGCCCGGTTCACTTCGTCGCGATAAAACATGAACGGCGTCCCCGTTTCAAGCTGGCTGCGCATTATGCGCTTCATAATTTCAATCGCCGGCACGGTTTCCTTCGTCAATTCAGGATTGTTGACGCATTCCTCGTACTTCTCACGGAACGAACCGGACCCCTTCGTTTCATCATAATGATCCTCAAGCGAATACCCCATCACCGTTCGCACTTCATGCGGATCGAATAAATGCCAGTCACCGCGGGCTTCGACTTGCTCCATGAAAATATCCGGCAAGCAGACGCCCGTGAAAATATCATGTGCACGCAAACGATCGTCGCCATTGTTCAGTTTTAGGTCGAGAAATGTAAAAATATCTTTATGCCATACGTCAAGGTAAACCGCGATCGCCCCTTGGCGTTGGCCGAGCTGATCAACGCTGACGGCTGTGTTGTTCAGCTGCTTAACCCACGGAAGAACGCCGCTTGAAGCGCCTTTGAAACCGCGGATGGAAGACCCGCGGGAACGGACCTTGCCCATGTAAACACCGATACCGCCGCCGTATTTCGATAGATTCGCAATGTCGGTATTACTGTCATAAATGCCTTGAAGCGAATCATTGACCGTATCGATGAAGCAGCTCGACAGCTGTCCATGCGGCTTTCCTGCGTTCGCGAGCGTCGGCGTCGCGACAGTCATGTACAGGTTGCTCATCGCCCAATACGCCTCTGCCACCTTGTCGAGACGGTTCTCGGTTTCATTTTGCATAAGCGTCATCGCAATGATGAGCCAACGTTCCTGTGGGAGCTCGACCGGCTGTTTATTGAAATCAACCGCAACGTAACGGTCTACGAGCGTTTTCAATCCTATGTAAGTGAAAAGCTTGTCCCGCTCCGGCTCAAGGATTGTTCCCAGCTTTTCCAATTCCTCATGCGAATATTTTTCAATCAAAACAGATGTATACAAGCCTTTCTTAACGAGTCGCTCTACGTTGTCGGCAAAATCCGTATATGCTTTTGCGCCCCTTATGTTTTCCTGGCAGGAATAAATTTCCTGCAGGTAAATCCGCGCAGCAACAAATGTCCAGTAGGCAGATGCCTCATCAATATTGCTAAGCGCCTCCAGAATCATCGCTTTCGACCAGTCAGAGTCAGTCCCTTCAGGATGCCGCTCCTTCCACCGTTCACTCGCCTTCAAAAGTAGCTCCAGCTTGTCCGCTCCGAATTCGGCTTGCAGCTTGTCCATAATGCTTGTCGTTTCAGTGATAATCGTCATTCAATCCATCTCCTTTAGGTTAGCTTCGCAATGAAAAAAGCGATGATTCCACCTTTTTCGGTAGAGTCATCGCTCATGGATTTTGATTAGGAAACAGATCGGGATCGCCTGAAAAATGAAAGCAAAAACCCGCTCGCTTCCACCTCTCAACCCCCGAAGAAAGTGTCGCTTGACGATGGACGGCAGGTCTACTGGCTAACGCTTCCTCCTTCCATCTCCCCTTCCCGCGGCATCATGCTGCAGTGGTTTTTGAGACGGTCGTCTGCGTTTACAGTTGCGGGGACAGCTCCGATTTGCGGATTCCCTTTTAAACCGATAACGGTACCATTCCATCGTTCAATACTATATATTGTGCCTTATGTACATCTATTACCCTAACATGTTGTGTTTCAATCGTAAATAGGTAGAAAGATATTTTTCCATAATTCAATTTCCACCTATACTTCTTATCTCGCATATGTGATGATAATTATTAAAAAGAAGGAGGGTTTCCGATGGCTGATTTAACTGCACTGATGACTTGGACGTTTATGGAGGAAGTTCCAGTCCCCGAGGAAATCAAGGAATTGCTCATTGACGGTGAAGTGGCTGAGGTTGCGTATAAAACAATTCGCGACGTTGCTGTCGTTACGAATAAACGATTCATCATCGCAGACAAGCAAGGTCTTACAGGTAAAAAGGTGGAAATCTACACAATCCCGTTCAATTCGATCAATATGTATTCCACTGAAAATGCGGGCCGCATCGATTTCAACGCAGAAATCGAACTATGGACCAAGGCTGGAAAACTCAAACTCAATTTAAATAAAAAAGTAGATATCCGCAAACTTGATAAAATCATCGCAAATGCCATACTTTGAAGGTAAGAGCCGTGCAAACGATGCATGGCTCTTATTTGTTGAAGGGCTTCAACGCATTGGTTTGATCCACAAAAATAAATCCATCATATCGGCTGCCAACTCTTGATGACACATAATTCCCATAAGCTTCAAACTCCGGATTATAAACGACCCCGATGGCGCGATGTCCGATCCATTCATTGAATAAATGACGGTTCTCCTCAGTAAATAAAATCACTTGATCCTCGGCCGCCGCTGCATGCATCTGCCCTTCCCATGAATTGAACTTAGCTGGAGGAACATCCATCACTTCATAAGGCTCCCCCCAGCTTTCACCGGCAATGACGGTCCCTTCATACGTCCCAAAGCCAATGGCAAACGTGTCCGTCCTACCATATTTCTCCCGGACGAGCTGACCGACGTTGGTCATATCGTGGTCGGCCATCGTTGTTTCCGACGCATCGCCGACATGGGTGTTGTGCTCCCAAATAATGATTTTCGTTTCGTCACCGTGATAGTTCAAAATCTCTCCGATCGCCTCCACCATATGCATATCACGGATATTCCACGAAATAGCGTCGTCCTGCATCATGGCGCGATAATACGATTCGGCATTTTTCGCGACTAACGCATTCATCGTCATATTCAAGTCCTTCTCCTGCTCGTTCGAATAAAGGTCTTCATGACTGCGGATTGTTGTCAGCAAGTTCGTCACCTCACGAATGCATTCGTCCGTGAAATGGGCGGTCGACAGGGCATAATGCTCTGGCATCCGGTTATACGGCTCGAAACAGGAGAATGCCTTTTTCGCCAACTCCAAATCTGCCTTAAACTGCGGGTTTTCCTGGAGAAACCGAAGCAATTCATCGATCGATTCGTACAAGCTATACATGTCGATGCCGTAAAATCCGGTTTTGTCAGCTGCATCCTTTCCATCATTTTCACGTTTTAGCCATTCGACAAGCTCCCCAACTTCTTCATTCGCCCACATCCACGTCGGCCAGCGATTGAAAGATTGTTCCAGTACTTGCCTTGCGGACTTCCCCTTTTCATCAAACTCTTTCACATAACGATTGACCACCTGCGCAGATGGCCAATCGCCCTCCACAGCAATGATTGTGAACCCCTTTTCCTGAATGAGCCGTTTGGATATGGCGGCGCGGATTTTGTAGAATTCCGAGGTCCCATGCGTCGCTTCCCCTAACATGACAATCCGGGCATCCCCAATTGCGTCCATAACTGTATCAAGCGCTTGATCATTCAACGTGAAGGCGTGCTCCTGTATGGCAGACACTAATCTTTTCGACAAATCAATCCTCTCCTTCATCCATAGCATACCCATGGCAGTTGGATGGAAACCGGGGGAGTTTTTATTGCAGCGTAAAATGGTTACCACCGACTCAGGCGGGTTTACCACCGACTCTCGGGCGGTTACCACCGATTCGCCAGTGTTTACCACCGATTCGGAGCACTTTACCACCGACTCTAGTGAATTTATCACCGATTGACTACAATTTGAGGGGTTTTTGAATGAATTTCTGCGCTTCTCGTAGTAATTTTCAGTTCCAAAAACGTTTATCACCGCTCAGGCACACTTTATCACCGATTAGAAGGAGTTTATCACCGCTTAGACAACCGTTATCACCACTCAGCCGAGGTTTATCACCGCTCAAGCAGCCTTTATCACCGTTCGCCACTTTTCCACCATAAAAAACAACCGCCAGAAGTGACGGTTGCCCCCAATTTATTGATCTGCAACTTCCAGCGTTGCTTCCTTGTCATCTTGCATTATCTTTAAAATCCACTTCGTTTCTTTCTCATCAAAAGTAATTTCTTGAATAACCAAGAAGCCAAATGTTGTTTTCCCATCGGTCATTTCGATGGCCTTCGCCACAGCCTGCGATTCGGAAAGCGTTGCACCAGCCGGTTTATAATCCGGCAATACCTCCACAAACTTCGCCTTCCCCTGGCCTGGAAGGGATAACATTATCCCTCCGGATGCCTCCACTTTGACACGTTGCCCTATTTGCAGCTTATCTGCTTCAGGAAACTCATAATAAACAGCACCTTCTGTTCCGCCCGCAACAAAAATCTTCCCTTCACCAGCGGACAATATGAATCCGCCTTCCGTCACCGGAGTATCCGTGAATGTCTCTTCAGGCATGATGATGCTGGATTCACCAGGCTCCGCAACTATTCTGCCATCTTGTTCAAAATGGAACTTGTTGTCCGGGAACATTCCCTCCAGTTCCTTTTGCTGCGCTGGTTTCAGAAAGTCATGGCTGATTTCCACGACTCCAGTAATTGTATTAACCGATAATCCATATGACCCCCGTTCCGATCTCATCCCTTTCAGCGCTAGTCCGACTTCATCCTGTTGTTCATGCAGTTCCTTTTGTGTATGCGGGCTACGGAAAATATAGATCGGCTCCGCTAGGATTTCGCCTGCATCCACTTTCGGTTGCAGCTCATCAAGCAACTTTTGCACACGCTCATCCGGCTCCTTCACGCCGATCCAAATGCCGGATTGCTCCGCACCACTCATTTGATTTTCAAAAAAGAGGATGCCTTCGTTTTCGAAACTTTCGTGGCCGCCATAGACCTTCTCCATCGCCTCTATTGCGATCGGTCCCTCGATTGCCTGCACCGCCATATCCTCCGCCAATTCTGGATTCGGTTCTCCGTATAATCCCTCTTTGTATTCATAGCTTTCCGTTTGTGCAGCAGCTGCCTTGTCCCGTTTAGGCGATTCTTTAACTGTTTGCTTCAATTCAGCAATGACTTCGCGTCCACTCACTTTTTTCAACGTCTTCCATCCGCTCTCCTCAACCGCACCATTTTTCAGGGTTGCACCCGAGCCAGCCGTTCCACATCCTCCTAGCAATAAAACAGCACTTACCGTTATCAAAGACATTCTATATTTCATTCCAAAACCTCCCAGTCAATAAATTAGACGGGCAACCCTAGTTAACGTTACGCATTTTTTGTTCCAAAATCGTTTATCACCGTTCAGGCACACTTTACCACCAATTAGAAGGAGTTTTTCACCGCTTAGACAACCATTATCACCGCTCATCCGAGGTTTATCACCACTCAAGCAGCATTTATCACCGTTCGTACACTTTTCCCCTTTAAAAAAACCGCCAACAAGTGACGGTTTCTCAAACTTCTATTGATCCTCAACTTCCAACGTCCCTTCCCCGTCATCCGGCCAAAACTTGAATACCCACTTCTTTTCATTTTCATCAAACGTAACTTCCTCGATCAGAACAAAGCCATTCGACAATTTCTCACCGGCTATGTCCATTGCTTTCGCTACAGCTTGTGACTCGGAAAGCTTTGCATTCGCCGGCTTATAGTCCGGCAAAACTTCCACAAACTTTGCAGTTCCATGTCCAGGATACGATTTCGAAATCATTCCTGATGCTTCCACATTCACACGCTGGCCGACTTTCAATTTGTCGGCTTCCGGGAATTTGTAAAAGACAGGGTCTTCAGTTCCGCCTGCTACAAAAATTTTTCCATCGCCGGCGGCCAATACGAATCCACCTTCACTCACCGGAGTATCCGTGTATGTTTGTTCAGGAGCAATAAGGGTTGATTCCCCCGGCTCCGCGACCATCCTTCCATCTTGCTCGAAATTGATCGTATAGTCGGCGAATAAATTCCGCAACTCCTCTTGTTGCTCCGGTTTCAGGAAATCATGGGTGACATCAATATCACCTGTTTTGACATTGACGTAAAGGTTGAAAGATCCCAGCTCCGATTCGATGCCTTTCAATACTTCCGCAACTTCCTCCTGTTGATCATAAAGTTCCTTTTCCGTATGAGGGCTACGGAAGATATAAATCGCTTCCGCTAGAATTTCGCCTGCATCCACTTGTGGCTGTAATAGATCAAGTAATTGTTGAACACGTTCATCCGGCTCCTTGATCCCGATCCACACGCCGGATTGATCAGCACCTCCCGTTTGATATTCATTGAAGATGACGCCTTCATGATGAATCCCACCCTCGCCGTAAACTTTTTCCACCGCCTCGAAGACAGCGAGCCCTTCAATTGCTTTGACATTTAGATCTTCCACCGTTTCTTTCGAAGGCTCCTCAACCCCAGGGGGCGTTTCTATAGTCGCCCTCTCGTCCCGTTTAGGCGTCTCTTCAACGGTTTGCTGCAGTTCGGCAATGATTTCACGTCCACTCACTTTTTTCAACGTTGGCCACTCGCCATCTTCAACCGCAGCATTTTTCGGTGATGCATCCGTTCCACATCCTCCCAACAATAAAGCAGCGATAAACAAAGTTGATAAGATATTTTTCATTCCGATACCTCCCGCTTATTAAGTTAGACGAATGAGTCGTGTAAAAGTTTCGACAATTCCCTATTGACACCTAGCCTCCAATTTGATACATTCAACTACAATATCGATGACGAAGAGAGTAATGGGTCGGAACTTCTGTAGCGAGCCGGGGTTGGTGGGAGCCTGGCGGGGTGGATTCATGAAGCGCACTTCGGAGATGCTTTTCTGAATGAAGTAGGAGAAGCCGGTGACTCGCCGTTAGGAGAAAGGGGCCTCTATCCATACATGACAGGGGCAATTTGAGTGGTACCGCGGAACAAGCTTTCGTCTCATTTATTGAGATTGAAGGCTTTTTATTTTTCCTGAAAAGGGGTTCATATAAATGAAAAACGATATTTTACAAGCTTTACAGACAGTCAGCCCAATCCAATTGGAGGAGCATATGCTGGAGCGGCCGGCCAATTCAAAATTAGGCGATTTTGCATTGCCTTGTTTTCCGTTCGCAAAAGTCTTGCGGAAATCCCCCGTTGCCATCGCGGAAGAAATTGCGAGTTCCGTTAAGCACCCGTTGATCCGCAAAGCAGAAGCCGTGAATGGGTACGTCAATCTTTTCATGGATCGGGAAGTTATCGCCGATTCGCTCCTTCAAACAATCCTTAAGCAATCCGCCGCATACGGATCATCCAATGAAGGCAACGGCGGAGTGGTGACAATCGATCTATCCTCGCCAAATATCGCAAAACCGTTTTCGATGGGGCATCTGCGCTCAACAGTCATCGGGAATTCCATCGCTTTATTGCTCGAGGGAAATGGCTACCAGCCGGTGAAAATCAACTACATCGGTGATTGGGGCACGCAATTCGGGAAGTTGCTCACCGCGTACCGGAAATGGGGCAACGAGGAAGATGTCCGTAAAGAGCCCATCAAGACATTACTGAATCTGTACATCCGTTTTCACGAAGAAGCAGAGGCGGATCCTTCCTTGAACGATGAAGGACGCGCCGCATTCAAAGTACTTGAGGACGGCGATGCCGACGCACTCGCTCTGTGGGAATGGTTCAAAACCGAGTCATTGAAAGAATTCCAAAGGATTTATGATTTGCTCGGCGTCTCCTTTGATTCCTATAACGGAGAGGCGTATTACAACGACAAAATGGAACCGGTCGTGCAAGAACTCGAAGACAAGGGGCTATTGGTCGAATCGGACGGTGCCATGGTCGTGGAAATGGAAGACGGCATGCCTCCTTGTTTGATTAAAAAATCGGATGGAGCGACGTTGTACGCAACACGTGATTTGGCTGCTGCCATCGATCGAAAAAACAAGTACGACTTCGTCAAATCCATTTACGTCGTCGGGAATGAACAAAGCCTCCACTTCACACAAGTAAAGAAAGTGCTCAACAAAATGGGCCATGAATGGGCGAACGACATCGTTCACGTACCATTCGGGCTCATCTTGCAAGGCGGCAAGAAGATGTCGACGCGGAAAGGCAAGATTGTCCTGCTTGAGGAAGTCTTGAAAGAAGCGATTGCACTCGCACAGAAAAACATTCAGGAGAAGAATCCGGCGCTTGCCAATCAATCCGAAGTGGCAGAAGCTGTCGGAGTCGGCGCCATCCTTTTCAGCGACTTGAAACAGCATCGGAAGCATGACATCGAATTCGATCTTGAAACAATGCTTCAGACAGAAGGCGAAACGGGTCCATATGTCCAATATGCGCATGCGCGAGCGAACTCCATCGTGCGGAAAGCGGGAGCAACCGACGAGTTCGCGATTAACGAAGTGAACGATCACGAATGGGATATCGTCAAACTGCTGAGCCAATTCCCGCAAGCAGTCAAGCGCGCGAACGACGAATTGGATCCTTCCGTCATCGCAAAATACGCGGTTGACCTCGCCCAAGCGTTTAACTCGTTTTATGGGAATGTGCAAGTCTTGTCCGACTCCGCAAACAAGGCATACCGAACTGCGCTAACCGAATGTGTCATCATCGTATTGAAAGAATCATTGCGCCTGCTTGGCATGAGAGCGCCTGAAGAGATGTAAGTACAAAGTAAAAAGCAATCGTTCCACCATTCACTGGCGGGACGATTGCTTTCAATTCATTTATCCTTCCAACATTCGGCACCTTTCAAACTAGGATCCGCTTTAAACACGGGATTCTTCCCTTGTTTCCGCTGCTTCGTATAATCATCCAACACGTGGAAAGCGACTTTTCCGAGAAGAAGGATGACGAGAAGATTTATGATTGCCATAAGGCCCATGAACAAGTCCGCCATGCTCCAGACGATATCCACTTTTGCCATTGCACCGAACATGACCATTACAAGAACCGCAATTCGGTAAAACGTCATCCACGACTTATGCGCATTGATGAACTCGATGTTCGTTTCACCGTAATAGTAATTCCCGATGATCGAGCTAAACGCGAAGAACAAGATTGCGATTGCGACAAAATAGGGCGCCCAAGAACCGACATGAACGGCCATGGAGGACTGCGTCAGCAAAATGCCGCTCTCCTCTCCTTTGTCATATAGGCCCGCAAGAATAATGATGAATGCGGTCGCTGAACAAATGATGATCGTATCGAAAAAAACGCCAAGGCTTTGAACAAGACCTTGCTTCGCCGGGTGCGTGGCACTCGCCGTTGCAGCAGCGTTCGGCACACTCCCCATCCCAGCCTCATTCGAGAATAAACCACGCCGGATCCCCTGCATCATAGCTGCCCCGACACCACCTCCAGCCATTTCCTTAATGCCGAAAGCATGCTCGAAAATCAAGGCAATCATAGCGGGCACTTCCGTAATATTTATGATGACGACAAATAAAGCGATAAGAATATAAAACGTTGCCATGATCGGAACAATCGCTTGCGTCACTTTCACGATCCGCTTCACACCGCCGAAAATGATGACCGCCGTCAAAATGACGAGTATCAAACCGACTGCCCAATAAGGAATATTGAAAACATCATTGAACGATTGACTGATCGTGTTCGATTGGACCGAGTTGAAAATGAATCCAAAACACATCGTCAGGAGAATCGCGAAAACGATTCCGAGCTTCCGAAGGCCTAGCGCCTTCTCCATGTAATATGCCGGCCCTCCGCGGAATGTATCGCTGTCCCGCACTTTATACACTTGTGCTAGCGCGCTTTCCACGAACGCCGTCGCCATGCCGATGACGGCGATCACCCACATCCAGAAAACGGCGCCCGGCCCGCCAATTCCAATGGCAAGCGCCACGCCGGTGACATTTCCCGTTCCGACCCGCGAAGCAGCACTGATTGTGAACGCCTGAAACGCCGAAACTCCATGGTCGCCCTCCTTCTTCTCGAAGATGAGACGGAACATCTCCCCGAAAAGGCGAATTTGGACAAACTTCGTCCGAAGAGTAAAATAAAGACCGATGACAAGTAGAAGACCAATCAATATATAAGTCCAAATAAAATCATTCGCCGGCCCGACGAGCCACTCCAATACACGCATCAAAAACACTCCTTCCAATTCACGAGTCTCCAACTCTCTACCCTTTTCATCCTTGGAAATCACCTGCTTCAAGAAGAAAAGCAACCGAGTCGGCATGGGCTCGATTGCTTGGATTGGTTATCACCGACTTAGGGCGGTTTACCACCGACTTTGGGCACTTTACCACCGATTCGGGCGAGTTTACCACCGATTCTCGGCACTTTACCACCGATTAGGGCGAGTTTACCACCGACTCTCAGCACTTTACCACCGAATCGTCATTTTTCACAGGCTTTTCGCCAATCAAAGCGCAGCCTTCACCGTCTTCCGATAATATCCGACCGTCAAAAATGCGAACACGAGATAAATCAACGCATAGATGCCCATGGCGATGGATGCGGGCAATGTAATGTCGGACATGAACATGAAGGATGCCGCTTTTATCGCAAAAATCGAGTGCAGCAAGCCAATCAGCAACGGCAAGCCGAAGACGAATACTTGCTTACGGACGATGCCGCGCATAATGTCCTGCACGGTGAAGCCCAGTTGGCGCAACGTTGCATAGCTGCTTTTCTCCTGCTCCGCTTCCGTCATTTGCTTAAAGTATAAAATGCTGCCTGTCGAAATGAGGAACACGAGCCCCAAGAAACCGGAGATGAAAATGAATAGGCCATTATTCTCCATGCCCGAAGCGTATTGGGAATAGTAATCAAATCCGTGCTGTTCATCTTCCTCATTCATTCGCTTGAAAATCGCGGAAGCTTCGGCAAGCTGATCTCGTTCCAACACATCGATGGCGTAGGTGTTTAAAATGCGCCACTCATTTTCATCATTCAGAAATAGAGCTTTTAATTCTTGATAAAATTCATCTTTTACAATAAGTTGAGTCGCCGCTGCAGAATTCAATGCATTTCCTTCGTTCACTTTCACAACTTTCATGTCAGATTCTATTTCTGCATTCGATAATTTGACATTGAATGGAACTTCCATCGTTTTCAACAACCAATAGATACTCGCATCATAAAGGTACGCGGCATCGGAATGGGGAATTTGAATATCCACTCCCGCTTGCTGCAATTGTTTGTCGCTTATTATTTTTGCCCCAAACGAATTGGACATCAATTCCGATACACTGCCACCTTCAAATTCCCCGTCCACTTCCAGCGTTTCAACTGTTGCAGACGTATACGTAATCTCTTGCTTATCCAGTTCGCCGATGAATTTCTCTGCAGAGCCTTGACCGTCTTCATACCAAAAATCATCAAATGAAAAATCAAACGGATAAATCAGGCGGACTTCCTTTTCCGTTGAATAATAAAGGGAGTACACGCCCGCCAACATTGTCAGCGTCATTGCGGACAATACTGTAATGATCGTCAATGAATTCGCATTCCCCTTCATCCGATGCATGATCGGCGCAAGCGACAAGCTGTTATACAGTCCGAGATGGCCTTGCTTTCTTTTGCGGATTTGATAAAGCACCCAGCTGATCGCGACGCGGAACAATAAATACGTACCGAGGATTGTTGAAGCCAAAACGACGATCATATTGATGAGCAGCCAGGCATTCAACATCCGTCCGGATAACCAGTAACCGAATGCGATGAGTGCCATCCCTAAAATTGCTAGAAAGGTTGATCTGAATGCTTTCGGCTTCTTCGGATGCTCGCCGGTTTTCTCTGCATTGAATAATCCAAGCAACGTATTGCGGTAGACCGCAACGAGCATTTGCATCGATGTAAGAATCGTAATTCCAAGGAATACAATGACCGTCTGGATGACTGCCGCCGTCGAGAACGTCACTTCAATAAAACCGTCGAATCCGATGAGCTTCATTAACAACAATAAAAACACGCGTGATACAAGAATTCCCGCGCCAATCCCGATCGCCAAAGCTCCTGCGCTTAGCAAAGCGTTTTCGATGATCAACAAACGCGAGACAGAACCTTTCGTCAGGCCAATCAATTGATAGAGCCCGATTTCACGGCTCCTTCTTTTCAAGAAAATCGCATTCGCATAGACAACGAAAATTCCTGCGATGAATAATAATAGAATTCCTGCCACTTTGAACGCCGCACCCATGCTGCCGCCTGATCGCGCCACAACCGACGGGTCATGCTGCAAAGTCGCAAAAACGAAATACAGGACGACGCTTAAAATAAGCGCGAAAAAGTAGAGATAGTAATGCTTGATGTTTTTCCGCATGCTGCGGATGACAAGGTCAAAGAGCGTCAACGCTGTCACCCCCGAGGACACCTTGCACATTCAGGATTTCCTGGAAGAAGGCCTGTCTCGTTTTGTCGCCGCGGTACAGCTCCGAGTAGATGTTGCCGTCTTTCAGGAAGACAACCCGGCTGCAATAGCTCGATGCGACGGGGTCATGCGTCACCATCATGATCGTGACGCCACGTTGTTTATTGACGTCTTCCAAAGTCCCGAGCAAGGATGACGCCGATTTCGAGTCAAGCGCGCCTGTCGGTTCATCCGCGAACACCATCGACGGCTTGTTAATGAGCGCCCGCGCTGCAGACGTCCGCTGTTTTTGACCGCCGGAGATTTCGTGTGGATATTTATCCGCCAATTCCTTGATGCCTAAAATATCTGCGATTGATTTGAATTGGTCTTCCGCCACCCGCTTTTTCATTTTGCCGAGCGACACCGGCAACAGGATATTCTCCTTCACTGTCAATGTATCGAGGAGATTATAATCTTGGAAGATGAACCCTAATTTATCGCGCCTGAATGCGGATAGTTCCCTGTCCTTCATCTTCGAAATATCAGCATCTCCAATGAGAATCGACCCTTCCGTCGTACGGTCGATCGTCGCGAGGACATTCAACAGCGTCGTTTTCCCGGCACCCGATGCGCCCATGATCCCGACGAACTCCCCTTCCATCACACGTAGGTCGATTCCTTTCAATACTTGTTGCACATTGCCGCGAGTCCCGAACGATTTGCGGACATTCCGTGCGTGTAAAACTGTTTTATGTTGTTCCATCATTGTCCCCTCCCTGTTTGCTGTACCTTAATTGTATCGGGCGGACTTTTTCCCGTCGTGCGATTCAGATGACAAACAGGCCGGCCAATGTGACATTATTGTCACGTTCGGGTTGCGTCGAATTCATTTTCGGTTGAAAACGTCATGTTCATCGTCGTTCCTTCGTTCATTCCAGATTGCGCCGACAGGGAAATCCCGATTTTCTTAGCCACTTGTTGGGCAAGATACAAACCGAGTCCCGTCGCCGCATTATGAAGCCTTCCCGTGCCCCCGGTGAACCCTTTGTCGAAAATACGGGGCAAATCGTGAGACGGGATTCCCGGACCTGCGTCTTTGATGGATAAAACCGGATGTCCCTCCGTTGTATGGACTGCCTTAATGCAGATGGTGCCCCCGTCCGGACTGTATTTCACAGCGTTCGTCAACAATTGGCGGATGATGAAGCGACACCATTTGCTGTCCGTGAGTACTTCCCTCTCCTCGCCTTCGAGTTCAACCGCGATATTTTTCTCGATGCACCAAGATCGAAGCTCGCGGATTTCCGGTGTGATGAGCTGCTGCACTTCAATTTTCTCCAATACATAATCCGTATTGAGCGACGGCAAACGTGAAATATATAGCTGCCGGTCGATGAGTAAATGGACACGGAGCCAATCGGACTCGACTTTCCGGATGGCCGGATCTTGCCGATTCGCATCGATCGTCATTTTCATCGATGTGAGCGGCGCCTTCACTTCGTGCACCCAAGCCGCGGTATAATCGCTTTCCATAAGGTTGGCGGCATTCATTTCCGACAACTTCTTCAAATGATCTTGTGCAACTTGCTGCAGCAGATCGTTGATTGTTTCGTCTCGATTGAAAAGCGGTTCCGGCAGTCCTTCCTGCCAATCCCGTGAACGGTCCTCCGCTTGATGCTGGAGCCCTCTCATGTATTGCGTCTCTTTTTTGAAGCGCCATAAGAGGAATGAAATGAAGAGCGCCATGAGCAGCAGGTTGAGGTAGATAAGAGATCCCGTCCTCATTGCCAGTCCCTTATCAATTAAAACCAATAAGTCCGTCAATACAATTGAACCGATGAACAACAGTATCCAGCTTTTCATGTCTCTCAGATATGCCATGAACATCGAATCCCCCCTACAGGCTGACCGCCATATACCCCATGCCTTTTTTTGTGTGAATCGCGTCACCAAGTCCGATGTCCGCAAGCTTTTGGCGCAGCCGCGTCACATTGACCGTCAGCGTGTTGTCGTTGACGAATCGCTCATCATCCCATAATTTGCGGATCAGCTCGTCGCGTGACACGATTTCGTCTTTCGCTTGGACAAGCACAGCTAAAATGAAAAACTCATTTTTTGTCAATTCCACTTCATTGCCTTTCGCTCGGATGACGCCTCGCTTCATATCGATCATCGCGCCGTTCCACTCAAGCACATCTGCCGCCTCATCCGTGTACGCATACGTGCGCCGAAGCGTCGCCTGAATTTTCGCCAGCAGCACGTCCGTATGGAACGGCTTCTGAATATAATCATCTGCTCCCATATTCATCGCCATCACCATGTCCATCGGATGATCGCGCGACGACAAGAAGATGATCGGCACTTTTGAAACTGCCCGTATCTCCCGGCACCAGTGGAATCCGTCGTAGGCGGGCAGTTGAATATCGAGGATGACTAGATGCGGCTTCGCTTCAACAAATGCCCCCATCACATCATGGAAGTTTGACGGCCCCGATACATGAAGCGACCACTGCCCAAGCCGCTCTTTCAGGGAATCGAAGATCGCTTGATCATCCTCCACTATGAAAATATTCATATCCATCCGCTGCACACCCTTTCGTTAGTTAGTATTATAATCCATTTCCGTTGAAATCGGACACTTCCTCTAGCGGTTCGGCGTTTACCACCGATTCTTGGCACTTTACCACCGAATCTCACCGCTTTACCACCGATTCGGCATTTTTAATCGATTTGCCTCGCTAAATCCCAGGACGCATAGTAGGATTAAAGACTCATTTCCATAGGTGTTTTCCATTATCATCGACTCTCGGCACTTTATCACCAATTCAGGCGAGTTTATCACCGACTTTCAACGCTTAATCAGCGACTCTGCATGGTTTATCACTGCTTCACTAATTTTTAACAAACAGCGACCACCTAGACCTTACCGACTATTAATTTCTTATACTAATAACCTACCGAATTTCCAGATTTGCAATACTTCCATCTCCGAAGTGTGTTATACTGTTTACATAAGACATCGCACCTGGCTTGTTCAGGCAGCATATATGTCTTCTTTTTTTTAGCCGTTGTTTAATATTTTCATTCCAAAACGAACGGCGTACAGTTTTGTAAAAAAACATAGGGGGATTTTATGCTTAAGTTTGAAAACGTCAGTAAAGTGTATGAAGACGGGTTCAAGGCTGTTGATTCTGTCAGCTTTGAGATTCCGGAAGGCGAGCTGCTCGTTCTCATCGGTCCGAGTGGTTCAGGTAAATCGACTACGATGAAAATGATCAATCGTATGCAACCGCATACAAGCGGGAAGATTTCGATAAACGGAAAGGATAACAAATCGTACGTCGCTTCCGAGCTGCGTAGAGGGATCGGCTATGTGATCCAACAGATCGGTTTATTCCCGCACTATACGATTGAAAAAAACATTGCCATCGTGCCCGAGCTGAACGGCTGGAGCCCTGATAAAATCAGAACACGGGTAACCGAACTGCTGGAATTGGTCGGACTCGATCCTGAAATTTACGCTAGCCGCTACCCGAAAGAACTTTCCGGCGGACAGCAGCAGCGTGTCGGCATCGCCCGCGCACTTGCATCCGATCCTGAAATCATCTTGATGGATGAACCGTTCAGCGCATTGGATCCGATTACAAGGGAACAGTTGCAGGGCGAACTCATTTCATTGCAAAAAAAACTGAATAAGACAATCATTTTTGTTACACATGACATGGACGAGGCACTCAAAATGGGTGACCGCATCGCCATTATGAAAGACGGCAAGCTCCTTCAGTTGGACACTCCAGAAAAATTACTTCATGAACCTGCCCACGGTTTTGTCGAGGAGTTCATTGGCAAGCATCGAATCATTCAAAACCCTGAACTGATGCCTGTCATTGACATTATGTCCGAATCGGTCGTCACGACTCTTCCTCAAAGTTCTCCTGAAAAGGCAATTTCACTTATCCGCCAGAGGAAAATCACAGATCTCATCATTGTGGATGAATCAAAAGAATTGCTAGGCATCGTGTCCGCCTATGATGTCATCAAGAAAGTGAACGATATCCGCACCATCGCAGAAATCATGCAGCCGATCGGGTACTTCTTGGAAGATACCGCTTCCGCAAGAGACGCTATTATCATGATGGATGAATCGCCGTTCGGCTTGATTCCGATCGTGGATGAAAAGACTAAGGTTGTCGGCCTTGTCACGCGCGGTTCATTGCTATCCGCATTGTCCAGCCAATGGACGGAAACGAAAGTTGAGGTGGTTGCCATATGAATAATTTATCGATTTGGCAACAATTGACCGAACAATCACAGTTGCGCTGGAGGGAAGTTCTCGAAGCGACATCCGTCCATATCCAACTTGTGTTCTTCTCAATGCTGATCGCCATCATTCTCGGCGTTTCACTCGGCATCCTTGTCACCCGGGTTCCGCAACTGACGACTCTTGTGCTCGGCGGTACGGGCGTCATGCAGACGATTCCTAGCCTTGCGTTGCTCGGTTTCATGATTCCTATCTTCGGGATCGGCGTGAAAACAGCGATTGCAGCGCTATTCCTTTACTCACTGCTGCCGATTGCCCGAAACACGTACGCAGGAATCACCGAAGTCGACCCGGCTACGCGGGAAGCCGCTAAGGGAATGGGAATGACGAGCGCTCAAATCCTTTTCAAAGTGGAGCTGCCACTCGCGATTCCCGTCATCATGGCTGGAATCCGAACAGCCGCTGTCATTAACGTCGGTAACGCTACCCTCGCCGCATTCATCGGCGCAGGCGGACTTGGCGATTTCATTTTCCTCGGCATCACGCGCGGAATTGACGGATTGATCCTGCTCGGTGCAATCCCAGCCGCACTGCTTGCAATCATCCTCGAAGTGTTCTTCAGTTCGGTTGAGCGCTGGACAACGCCGAAAGGATTGAAGACGGAATGAGGAAGAAATTCTTTGGTTTTTTACTCATTGCAGTTGTAGCAAGCATGCTATCAGGCTGTATTTTCATTGAGAAGGATTCGCTGATCCTCGGTTCCCGGAACAACACGGAAAGCATTATTTTGTCGCATGTGATGGGACAGTTGATTGAGAATAAAACAGATATCAAAGTCATTTATAAAGAGAACCTCGGCGGCTCGAACGTCGTGTGGAATGCGATGTTGAACGGCAATATCGACGTCGTTCCCGATTATACGGGGACGATTGTCGTCAACTATTACCACGAAGAGCCGGGGAACGCAGAGGAGACGTTGGAATTGACGAGACACCTCGTCGGTGAAGACGGCATCATCGCCTTCAACACATTCGGCTTCAACAACACGTACACTCTCGCGCTAGACGAATCAAAAGCGGAAGAACTCGGCGTCGTCACATTCAGCGACTTCGCTGCGTATTCGGAAGACTTCACGCTAGGCGCTGTCTTCGAATTCATCGACCGCCCGGACGGATTGCCCGGCTTTCAGAAGGAATACGGGTTGAAGTTCAAGAATGTCAAAGGCATGGACCACGGCATCATGTACCGCTCGATCAATGCTGGCGAAGTTGACGTCATCAACTCCTACACGACAGACGGCCAGCTGCAGGAATTCGACTTGCGTGTATTGGAAGACGACAAATCCTACTTCCCTCCGTACCACGCGCTCCCGCTCGTACGGAAAGAAACGCTGAAAGAGTACCCTGAAATCGAAGCGGTCTTAAGGCAGCTCGAAGGCGCAATCAACGAAGAAGCAATGCAAAAAATGAACGCCAAAGTCGACAACGATGGGATGATGGTGGAGAGGGTTGCGGAGGAGTTTTTGGTGGAGAGTGGGTTAATTGAGGGGGTTGCACGGTAGGTTATTGCCGACTTCTGGAGAGTTATCACCGATCTGGCAAGTCAAACTCAGCAAGTCGCCGGAGGGATTTCAGTTACCACCGACTCGTGGGAGTTTACCACCGACTTAGGCGACTTTACCACCGACTCTCGGGGCGTTACCACCGACTTTCGAAGGTTTACCACCGACTCGGTATTTCACCATCAAAAAAGCGCACAATTCATGTGCGCTTTTTGCGTTCCGAGTGAAGTTCCATTGTGTAAACTCGATCCCGATAAGTCCCCTCCGACTCTAAATCCATTGACACCAATAGCCGATGAGCAGTCTGCTGCCGATTAACTCTCAAAAACTCCCGACAATCCATATTCCGCATTCCACCGCCAAACAAAAGGAACCAATCTCGGATAGCCTGCTTATGCGCGTCCCGACTTGCACCGTTACAAGCTAAACAGCGCCACCCACCCATATATTTCTCCATGCCAACAAACCCACACCCCGGACAAATCACACCCGTCCGGATGTCGCTACGTCGAATCGAATACGCTTCACAAACAGGAGAAGGGATGAAATCGCGATGGGAGCTGCTGAGCTGTACTAAAAGGTCGGCGAAAGTTTCGTCATCCAACAATGGGGAGGTTGTTGGGAGTTTGCGGATGAAGGAGGGAACCGCACTTGGGAATAAAATAGGGATATTCGTGTCGAAAACTTCGATGCGTTGCTTGGCATACGCCAGCACAACAGCACCGTATACCGGCAATGAAGCATCTCGGCTGTACAGCCAGTCTTGAAACAGTTCACAGTTGTTTTCCAGTTGGGCAATCGGGCTTTTGAATCCGCTCACTTGTCCTGAATCCAGCACGCGGATCAATTGCGGCGGGTTTTCCGTCACCGTCAGTTCGCCCGCGATGTTCTTCACTTCAAATAAAACCGCGTACCACGGGGTGATAAACAGTGTATCTACTTGAAAATATGTACTGGAGGCCAACGATAGATCGTGAAAAACGCCATGCTTCATTGAAAAAGCATAGCTCTCAAACACCTTGTCCAACTCCTGCTCGCCGCCAAATCCGGCTTGTACCGCCGCATGCTTTGAACGCAAAACAGGAGTCGCTTCGTGGTGGCCCGGCAATCGCCTCATCGCCGCCTCCAGCCCCTCCAACAATAGAGGCGCCTTTCTCAGTTTATGGATGAATATGACTCAACTCCTTAAATAATATTCCGTTATTTACTAGTTTAGCATATTCATCCAATAAAAAACTAATTATTCAATCAAACTGCAAATACTCCCAAACATTCCCGAATGGATCTTTGAAACTGATATATTTTCCTGGCGGGCAGTCCGCAGGTTCGGCGATAATCAATTCCACGCCTTTCTCTTTCAACTTGCTTAAAGATTGATGGATATCATCCGTTTTCAACGTCAACACAACACCTGAAGAACCCACATGATATCCCGCATTCTCCGACTCCTCCAACACGATCGGCAACTCCCCGTGGACAAGCGTTACAATCTTCGGCCCATATTCTTTATTTACCTCAAACCCCAATACCCCCGTGTAAAATTCAATCGCCTCCTGCATATCCGGTACATGAATGCCAATCACACAAACTTGCGTCATACCGTTTCCCCCTCCGCTATATATTTGTTAATCATTTTCCTCAAAAACCTCATCTGCTGACTTTCTTCACTCCACTGCAACCGAATCCAGTCATACTCCCTCTCCAACAAACGTCCAATTCGCCCCACTGCCTGCGCATGCTTTCCGGGTGTAATGAACTCCAGAATTTCCGTCAACTCCGATACAACGGACTCCGGCAATGACCGCTCAATCGTTTTTAACCCCAGCTTCGCGCGTTCCGGCGCATATCGAAATAATAAAACCCTTCCCAAATGATGCACGACATTCGTCAACATCCGAACCGACCAAATGTCATTTCCCCTAGCCGCTGATTTGGAATATTGGAATAAAAACCACCCAACATCCATGACATCATCCCGATATTCTTCCTCCGTCAGCGCCAGCCCTTGCGTCTCCATCAATTCCTCCATCAACCGATGCGGATCAAACAGCACCTGGAAATGGTCGCCGCCAACAAACGATTCCTTCGTCACTGTGAATAAATCAATATGCAACAGATCGTCAAACACCGCAATGATCTGAGGGGCGACAATGAAAATATCATCCATTAGAATGATATCGCGATACGCCCGCAAATGCCCTACCCGGTTCGCGAGGAATTCCTCCTTCCCCTCCTCATTAACTAAGCAATACAGGTCGACGTCTGAACACTCGTCATGCTCTCCTCTTCCCATTGACCCTTTCAGAAAAACTGCCTGCACTAGCGGGTCCTTTTTCAAACTGGCAGTAATTTTCCTAACGGCCAAATCCTGCGATAACATGGTCTTCCCCCTTACCTCGGCAGCAGTAAGTCTTACTCAACTAGAGCAGCCGTTGGTTTTAATTTTTACTTCAAGTTAAAAATCCCCTTACCAGTTTCTATATTTATAGGCAATGATGAATGTTCATGAGCTATGATCCAAGATCCATTCACTTTTTTCAGACCATATGTGAACCGATTCGTCAATTGACGAAGTTTCTCACCAGATTCTTCTTGGTAAGCAGTATATATAACAGCACAATGTACAAATGCGAGATGTGAATTCTCTTCAACTACTAGGTTATTAAAGGCAACTTCAAGTAAAACGCCATCTTCACTCAATCCATTAAACCACTCTAAAACGCTTTCCTTCCATGAAGAAATCCCCTTGCTCTCCCAGTTCCCCCAACAATCGTAAATATGAATTTCAGAAGCATACATGGATAAGAATTTTTCAACATTTTTTTCGTAAACTGCTGTTTTATAATTTTCAAGTACGTCTTGGACTTCGAAAAAACCTTCCGCCATTAAGGACATCCCCTTTACTAATTCCCAAATTGTAAGAATGTTACTATAGATGAATTCTATATCAAACCATTTTTTCCTCCTTCAATCATCCTACCCAGTTAGTTTCCTATGGTTGATTGCCTAACCAGCGCCTTTTACAATACCTGCATCATTTACCCGGTAAAGGGTATTCTAATCCGTTAGGAGGGTGATAAAAATGACTTCATTTTGCCCAGAAAGTTGGCCCGAAGATCCGACGCCGGCGAGCCAGGTGAATTGTGAGGAATGCGGTCTGTATAAACAAGGAACACGGATGGTGTGGGGAGAAGGGAATCCGAAGGCGCCTATCATGGTGATTCTCGATAATCCAGGTGCACGTGAGGATCGCGAAGGAAATCCGATGGTTTGCGGGACACGGCAGACATTGCAGCAAGCCGTTCATGAAGTCGGTTTGGATAAAGAACAAATCTACGTAACGTATATCCTAAAAAGAAGGCCCATTCGAAAATACGATAAAGAACGGACCCGTGAAATCTGCATGCACCGCCATTTAGATGAACAGCTGCAGCAGCAAAAACCCGAACTCATTCTATGCCTTGGGAATGTCGCCGTCCAATCCGTCTTCGACAATACCGAAGTGGATGTAAAGGGGTTACGCGGCAGCTGGCATGACGTAAAAGGATATCAAACTGCTGTCGCCTACCACCCGCTTGCCGTCAGACGCCGCCCGAATCTGTATAAATTGTTTTTGGAAGATCTACTTCTCCTGAAGTCTAAAATTGAACATAAATCCAATAAAAATCGCGATTAATTTTCTAAATTGGAGACTTCATCGTTAATAACTTCCTCTATTTCATCGTTTCCAATGGCGCCACTATGGAATGTATTCGTATCACTCCAATAAAGCTGGCGAAATGAAACGCCATTATTGAGTTCAATCTCCAAAAATATTCGATTGCCATCTAACTTGCCCTCATCAATTAATGACTGCACGTCTTCTAGTTTTAATTCATTAAACGCGGCTAAAAACTTATCTTTGGAAGACGGTGAAAATGTATGCAATCTCCTGCCATCTTCGGTACTTTGAATATGGATATTCCTCACCAACTTATCCATAGGATACAGTTCTCCGGCCGTTTTCGCCTTTTTATTCCTATTGGCTACATATACAACATCATTGGCAACGACAATTAAGGAAGTTGGATAGCCTTTAATTTCATAAATGATTGTTCCTTCTTCCAAAAATGTTGCATCACCATTTTGCACTTTGTGATAAGTGCATGCACTACCAGCCATTTTGTAATTCACCTTCCCTAGTTCTCTACCTTTTTCAATCGTTGCATCCGCCGGCTCAGTAAAATCGTTTTCATATTTAATATCACCAATCATGAGCATATCCACCCATTCAATTTCTGCGTCGGGACATCCTTTTGGAGAACTGAATGGACTGCCAGGTGACCCTTTAGAAGAAGTAAAGTTGCTGCAAGATGATAACAACAAAGCGATAAAGGAAATAAAAATCGTATTTCTTAAACTTTCCAAACCGACACCTCCTAGTTATTAGACTCTTGTCTCAACTATAAGTTACACCAAAGTACGAATATTCAGTTCGGAAATTCGTGAAATTGGACGAAGGAATTAAAGAAGGTTGCTGAAAGAAAATAAAGGCACATCAAAACGAACAAACCAGACCATATTAAGAACGCAAATGCAAAATAACTTGGGAGGTTTTCGTAATGAAACAAGGCGCGCATAGCAATTTATATTCCAATCCGAAAACACCGGGAAATCGTCAGGAAGTAAAAGAAGAGATTTCGATGGAATTGGCGGAGCTCGGTAATCTACAGCCGAAGCGTGAGCCGATGACGCCGAACCATCGGGAGACGGCCGAGAGGGATAAATACAAAGGATAACCATAAAAAGCCATGTCTGTGGATAATTCAGACATGGCTTTCCCTAATTCATCGGCTTCATACAAATTTTTTCAGCTGAAACTCTCAGTAATCAAGCTGCCATTCTCTTTCAAATTACAAATAGCTCCATTGACTACATAATTACTCGCTGGATCATCCCGTACAACGATTAACTTATCCAAATAAGGTTGAAGAATCCCGTCCAGCCCTTCTCGTTCCCCTTCAAACTGTTTCGTCCATTTATACATGTTGCGGAGCATTTGAAAGTCTGGCACATACGCACATTCTTCCATCCCAATCACTTGCTTCACATGCCTGCTCAATATCCGGAATTTCCTTTTCCATAAAGGTGGATCGAGCCAAATGATAATATCTGCCATGTCCAAAAGGAGGTGATAAGACGGGCGATATACGCCTTCCGCAATCCAGCTTCCCATGGCATTCATCTCGTGAACGATTTGCATTTGCTCTTCGGGCAGCCGCTTCACCCGAACTCCATCCACGTTATGATAAACAACCGCATCCAATTCAACAAAGGGGAAACCCTTTTGCTTCGACAATTCCTTTGCGTACGTCGTTTTCCCGCTTGCGACTATTCCCATGATGAAGATTTTCATTTTTTCTCAACCCCGTTTTTGGTTCATATCCCATTCCATTGCTTCTCGTTCAATTTGAGCCGCTAATTCGGCCTTTCCATTTATGTACGCTTCAACATCATAAGGGAATTGCTGTGCTAGCTTCTCTTTCAAATCCCCATATGCCTTCGCCCTCTTGGGATGCACCCGAAGAAAGTTCCGAAATGCAAGATGGCGCTCGATTTCCTGAGAGCCACTCTCGTAAATATGGACATGGTGCGTCCGCTCGTCCCCGCCTTTTTGAAAATAGCGGCGGCCCGCAATTCCATTCTCACCCTTCGCTTCGTAGCCAATCACCGCCATCCTTATGTTATATTGATCCATTAGCGAAATATCACTCACGACAGGCATAATGTCAATGATCGGTTTTGCGGACAACCCATGTACGGACGTGCTGCCGATATGGTGGATTTCAATCATCTCGGAGCCAAATATCGCACACAATACCGCCGCTTCCTTTTCAAAATCAATGCTCCATCTTTCGGAAAAAGGCATCACTTCCACTTTCCGCATAGCGCACCTCCATTCATTTACTTATGTCCGTTTTTTATGCCGCTGTTTCTTACTTGAATGGCAATCATATTCACCCACGTAATAATTGGAATAAATATTATTAAAACCATAATTCCTAAACTTTCAAATAAACCTTGAGCGTTTTTAAGGAAATTATAGGCATCAATTTTATATAGTATTAAAAACGCCGAACCCAACATAACTGTATTTAGCAAGAAAGAAAAAACGACTAACCTTGCCCTACTCCATCTCCTAGGCATCGCAAGGCATAGGTACGTGGAAACAATCAAAGAACATAACAAGACAATAATCGAAATTGAATTCATGAACATCCACTCCATTTGCCTAATCTGTTATAAATTAACCTCTATTTATCATTTTTTTAGAGTTCTTGATAATATCATAAACCTCCTTTTCACTAACTCTTCTATTGTCCTCAGAATAATAAATCCCATTTTTCTTTCTTACAAATTTCGAACCAGAGGCAAACATGTAGTACTGTTCTATTTCGAAACCATCCGGCACCTGCGTCATTTGTTCGGGTTGATACAACTGAAACAGCATCACCTTCTCACCTACAGTGAAATGTTCTTGCTTTACGATCTTTACAAAGTTATCTAATCTGCCCCCATCGCGGCGCACAACTATTTCTTCAAAAATCAGGCTTGTTTTCACCTAAGAATTTCACCACTTTTAATACAACGTCTGTATGAACGATGTTGTATCCTATATCGCGTAGTTCCGCCGCTTCCTCCTTTGAAACAAAATCGTTCGTTTCCACGGTAGGCAGTATTTCCTTCACTTCAGCCATTACGACAATCGTTGAATTTTTCACTAGTTCTTCAATTGTCATTTCTTCTGCAGTATGAAAAACAGTAACGGATTTATCATTCTCTTTTGCCTCAACAAAGGTGCTATTCTCACTCTCAACAAGTCCATTTACTTCATTGACATCCCGAAATGTGAAAAACATAGCGATTAGTATTACAACAACAAAGATTGAAGAAATAATCGTCTTGAACAATCCATCCACCCCTTTAGTTGTCATAACCCATCCTTACTTGTATGGTATGCCAAAAATTGTTATAATAATTAAAAAGTTAAGAAGAGGAGGATGGACAATGGAGTTTGAATTAAGCTTTAAGAATCCTGTAGTTCGGGCATGGGTGATTATTATGGTGCCTTCTATCATTATTGCGACGCTTCTCTTGTTTTTGACTGATATCCCTGGGTCTTATATTTCTTTATCCCAGTCTACCGGTTCATGGGCAATTTTCGGTGCTTGGTTTTTATTTCATAAACGAAGAAAAAAATTAGCTAAATGCTGACCTTCTGAAATTTACAATGCCCATCCTTCGTCGTTCCGATCAATGTAAACCCATTCTCTTCGTAATACGCACATAACTTTTGATTATGTGCGACACAATCAAGCCTGATCGTTTTATAGAAGTTTTCATCTATCCAACCCAAAATTTTGTGGCCAATCCCCTTTTTCATAAATTGTGGACAAACTGCCAATCTATGAAGATAGAGAACCTCCGAATTTTCTTCCTGCCTCCAAACATGCTGGTCCCAGTCACTTTGCCGTGAATAGAGCGTAAAAGTAGCTACAATTTCACCGTTCTGACAAGCGACATAGGTGGCGCTATCTTTTATCGCTTGCTGGATTTCGTCATCTTCCCCACCCTCCAATAAAAATCCCCATTGGTTGATGTCATTGTTTTGCAGCCAAGCAGCAACTTCTTTTAGCAAGGCAATTACAGTCTGAGTTTCCTCTTCAGTTGCCTTACGAATTTCATATGTATTCATAATATCTCCCCCATTCTTTTTATGAATTCTCCCTTCAAAGGGTAAATACCTTCATTTCAAATAAAGGAGAAGAAGGATTAAATGTCGAATGTATATTCCCATGGAGGGATGATCATGGGAAATGAATCATTAGTATTGAATAAAAAAAGTTGGGATGAGGTGGCGCCGCGGTTTTTCGGGCGGAATCCGTTGCCTGAGTACGGACCACTTGCGCCTCGCGAAGAAGATTTAAATTTACTTGGCAATGTGGCTGGCATGAAGGTATTGGATATTGGCTGCGGGAGTGGGCATTCTTTGCAATATATGGATTCCAGGGGTGCGACGGAACTATGGGGAGTAGATCTTTCAAAGACGCAAATTGAAACAGCGAAAGAGTTGCTGATGGGCAGCAAAGCGCCTGTTCATTTATTTGAATCGCCAATGGAGGAAAATCCCGGGCTGCCTCTAGCCTATTTTGATATTGTCTATTCCATTTATGCATTAGGTTGGACGACCGATTTGCATCAAACGATAACAAATATACATGACTATTTAAAACCGGGCGGCATTTTCGTTTTCAGCTGGGAGCATCCATTGCATAGCCGCGCAAGCTTGGTAGGTGAAGAACTTCATTTCAATAAGTCCTATCACGAGGAAGGCGCTTATGAACACGAAGCTTGGCATGCTCCCGCAATCATGCAGCAGTATAAAGTGAGTACATATATTAATACATTAATTGAGTGTGGATTCGAAATCATGAAGGTCGTCGAGGATGTTTCGTTGACGAAAGAGGATCGGGAAAGACATGCGAATCGGTGGTATTCGTATGAGAAGGCGAAGATGATGCCGACTACGTTGATTATTAAGAGCAGAAAGAAGGGTTAATCGGTTTAGTAATAGATGTAACGAAATACCCGAATTTCCGTCTGATGGATAAAGGGAGCGATGTCAATGAAGAAATGGAGTATGCTCATTTTCATTTCGATTTTGCTAGTAGTATCGGGTTGCCGGCCATCAGCTTTTGGTGGTCAGGTTGTAATTGATTGGGTTGACTTTATCCATATTGACGGAAAGGAATATGACGGAATCCATTCCGGAGTTTTAGCCGACGAAAGTTTTGTTGGAGACAAGGTTGGCACAGTTAAATTTAAAGTGGCGGACAATGTAAAAAATACAAGTTACAAAATCAGAGACGGTGATGCTGCTTTCCATGAGAAGGGAACTGAAATCTTTCAAATAAAGGATCATCCGCATTTAATAGCCGTCAAGAACGATCGCGCCATCAATGGATATCGAGTTTATTTTTCAAGAGATAATGATATTGAATACCATTGGAATTTCAAAGATATGCCAATTGAAAAAGTCGAGAGGATTGAGATTTACCAAACTGATCCTCCAGCAGGCAATATAATGATTTCTAAGTTGACAAAGGACGAAGATGTTAATAGCTTCCTTCAACTATTAGTGAATAGCGAAGAAAATCCTAATTTCCAGCCAAACAGAGGAAATGCAGATCCTATTTTTTATGAAATGATTTTTTATACTGATGAGCCAATTGCGTATAAATATTATATGCAGTTTGATGGCGAAACTTATTTTTGGAGTCCATGGGATACATCAATCATATCTAATGAAATCCAAATGTTTATTGATAGAAACTGAATTTGACTCAAAATAACTGGCGCATATCCATACCCTGGATTCGCGCTTTTTTAATTATAGGATAGCTGTTGGCAATGCGGGCAAAATATCATGTAAATCTTCAAGGAGGAATGGACGTGAGAATGCGGATTTTATTACTAGTCACTCTCCTCTGTTTTCATTTTTCATCAATCGCAAGTGCAGATGCCCCATTAACAGCTGCATTTATCCGTGATAATCAGTTATGGATCAAAATGGACGGGCAAGAGGTACACCTTACAAAGGACCGTTATGTATATGCTCCTAAATGGTCCTATGACGGTCGCTTCATTGGATTTATTGAAGGGGATGAGAAAGGTGAGAAATCGGATTTATTCATTTACGACACAAAGGAAAAAGAAATCTACCAAAACTATGTTAATTCCGCCACGTCGGACTTTAAATGGGCTCCGGATAAAAATCAGATAGCTTACACGGATCATGGTCTTTTAAAGGTGACAAAAATGAAGAATGGCCGACCGTATGGATTTGAAAATGTTTCTTTAGGTGTGAGTGGCTTTGAATGGTTTCCGAACGGTAAGGAATTTATCGTTTCCGCATCGTCCAACCTACTCTCTACTGGATGGAGCCCTATCCCACTTTATAGAATTCCGGTAGATGCAAATCTTGATAAAGATAAAATGAAGCCTTTTTATACGATTCAAACTGAAATTCCTGACTTGTTTGGGGTTAATGCCGATTATTTCAAGTGGAGTTCTGACGGGAAATGGGTTAGCTTTTTAGTAATTCCTACCGCCTCTTGGTCCATGGATAGCAATACATTAAGTGTTTTATCATCAAAAGGAAAACAATTTCAAGCAGTGGAGAAAATGTTGGGATTTCAAGATTGGTTCAAATGGGCGCCTTCCGCCAATGAACTAGCTTATATATCCGGCGAGGGAAGGTTTTTTGTCGAAAACAAGAAAATGACGATTGCCGAAATCCCAATACTTAAAGAACAAAAAGAATATACACCTAAGGGATTTGTAGACCTTGATTTGGAATGGTACTCAAAGGATTCCGTGATTGTGGCGCGAGCACTAGAGAACAAAGAGTGGAAAATAGGCCCTGTCCCAACGATGTTCACATCACTTTACTCTATAAACATAAGAACAGGAGAACAAAAACAAATTACATTTCCAGGGAAGAATGAAATTGATGAAAACCCTCAAGTTGTCGGACCTTACCTCACTTGGTTGCGGAAGACGGACGGGCAAACTACAGGTGATGTATGGGTGAAAAATACGTTAGACGGACAAGAGCAGATATGGCTTAAAAACGTGAATTATACCCCAACGTTTTTTACATCAAATCAGAACCCTTAACGTTCAGCCATTTAATATATCGTACATTCATTCTCACCCTGAATTTCTTTCACAGAATCAGCGATCCGCGCCAGCGTGTCGGGCATTTCCACGTCAGTCGCTTCTTGATGGACGCCTAGCAAGTATTGCAAGTTGTTTTTTTCGAAGACATAAAATTGAAAGTTAAACGATTCAAAATGGATGCCTTTTCCGCCATATTGAAGCACATACTCTTTGCCATCGAATATCAACTTATTATGAACTGGCCGAATATCAATTTTGAATATGTTCCTTCTCTGATCTTCATTTACAAACATAATTCCAAGATTGTCATTCGTCTTGTAGCGTTTATCTTCATAGAACCTTCCAAATTGATGTGTGAATGAAATAGGTGGCACCATTTCGGGCAGCTCCACCTTACAGTGGAAATGGTTTTCAAATTCGTTAACTGCCTGTTCAATGGATGTATATCCGAATTCTTTATATAATTCATCGAAAGAAGGAGGTGAATTTTGTTCGGCTGCAGAAATTCCTTTATTCGAAAGTAAAATAACGATAACAAGTATCAATTGGTAAAGTTTCTTAGTCATTGTATCATTACCTCCTCTACACTGTTAGCGTTGCTAAAAGGAGCAAAAGTATACAATGAACCTCTCCACTTAAATTTCTCGACCGATAACTGATTTTTTTCTTATAGTTGGGAAGGATAATGTTGAGGTGGTTTAGTCATATGAAAATATTAATTACATCAATTATCACTATTTCCTTTTTGTTTATTCATTCAACCCAAGGATACGCGCAACCTAAAGAATGTCCTGTGTTAAGCGAATTAATGCAAACATCAATCAAGGATAGAAAAGAGGTAATTGAAGCGTTAAATACTCTAATACCAAAAACTTATGGAACGGGTTTAGACGAATATCCTGGAATGTATACTGAGTGGAATGTAGTAACCGCCAAACCTTTTCCCAAAACAGTTGGTAATAAAGATGAAGAAGATTATTTTGGAATGGCAAAAAACTTTTGTGGTAAAGAAATTGCTGAAAAGTCATGGCTTGTACGCCTCCATTTTCCAAAAGCACCTGGAGCTGACTTAGCACAAGGGCAAATATTTATAGCCAAAAATAAGGAAAAGGGATGGTTTGTCTGGTTTCGATATCATTAACCAATATTCCACACAAAAACGCCTATGCCTAGGCGTTTTTCATACTTCCTATATTTATAAGCCAATTTACTGCATCCAGCAGATTGACTGCAATATAATCCGGCTCTATGTTAGCCCATGTATGTCTGTAATGCGTTAGGGAACTTTCACCCCACCCGGTCAAAACTAGAATTTTCTTCGCACCGACTGCATGCGCTGCTAACATATCCGTCGACCCGACATCGCCGATAAACGCGGTTTTTAATAGATCTAATCCATGCTTTTCCGCGGCTTTCCGAAGTAGACCGGGACTTGGCTTATGGCAATCGCACCCATCCGATGAGCCATGCGGGCATATGAATGCATCATCAAAACCAAACGCTTTGAATTCATCGTAAAAGTCTTCGACGCTCGCCTCTCCTTTGCTGATCCGGTGCTGGTTTGTGCAGGCGAATGTCTTGATTCCGTTTTCTTTCAATAGTTCAAGAGCTTCTTTGCTAAAAGGATAGGGAGTGAAATCTCTTGGGTGGATGAAGTGTCCAGTTCCGCCTATTGTTCCATCACGGTCGATAAAGACTGCATGCAAGTTTTTCAGTTGGCACACCCTTTCATATTAATCACCCTTCACCGTTTGCCCATAAGGCACAGTCATCAGCTCCAACTCAAGCTGTCGGCCATCCCTAATTACGGTAAGCATAATCATTTTGTTAGGCTTTGTTTCTGAAACGATGATTTCCACATCATCATAAGATGTAGTTTCGAGGCTGTTAACATGAGTGATAACATCACCAACTTCAACTAACCCGTCTGCAGGAGTATTCGGCTGGATTTTGACCACTTTTGCCCCAGAAATGCCACTTGGATTCGTCCGATGCAGAACGCCAATCCAGCTTCTCCAAAAGCGTGAGCGCAAATCTTCATTTCCTTCATAAACATTTTTCAAATTCCGCATAAACTGATATGTGCCAAACGCCATATTATCCGCTTGCATCATTTCGAAATCACCCGACCACATGCCTGTATATACAATTGCCACGACAGATCCGCCATCTTGCGGCGTGATTGTCCAAGTAGTCCGTTCCTTGTCCTCCCCTTCAAGGACAAGCTTTCGGTTCTCCTCAAGCTCAATAATTGTGCCGACATAGCTGACTCCCCAGCCATAATCGAGACTAACCGTCCCCCAAATACGGATATCTAGCTCACAATGCTTCGTTTCCCAACGATTCCGTTCTTCAGGAATCGTCAGCGCCTTCCATACCTTTTCAGGAGAGGCCTTGACAAAAATCTCCCTTTTCACTGAATCAATGACTTTCTCCATCGCTTTCTCCCTCCAAATACGTTTTCAACTTCATCAACTTGCTGTCCAATACGCTTCCGATCTCCTGTTGAAGCTTTTCATACTGGTCCTTGAAATTGTCCCGTTTTAAACGATAGACTCGGTACCTCCCCTCTTTCCTTTCCGCCACCAAATCTTCTTCGACTAAAATCGCAAGGTGCTTCTTTAAGGCTGGCTGTGAAATGGTGAATTGATTAACCAATTCAGACTGCGTATATTCATGCAACGACAATAATGTTAGTATTTTTCTTCGTGTGGGATCTGCAATTGCCCGATAAATATCCGTCATTTCTAAGCCTCCAAATCATATAACCATTTGGTTATAAATGAAGCGTAGCAAATCGCACAACTGATTGTCAATAAAAATCAGACTATTGATTAAAGATTCCTTCCAACGGCTTCCAAGGATAGATGGTCGCTTCAAATTTCTCAGCAATCACCGCGGGGTCATTTTCAGCAAAGTGCTGCGCCTCCGCCAGGCTATCCACTTCAAGTATAATCATTCCGCCAGTATGATCCGTGAACGGTCCACCTGCAATCAAAATCCCTTTCGCAACCGCTTCCCTGACATACTCCCGATGCGGAACAAGCCCTTGCTCCCAAAACGGCTTCCCTGCTTCCCAAGCCTTACCTGTCGTGAAATGAATGACGAACTTCATTCAGAATTCCCCCTCTCCATTTGCTACCATTCTATTTCGACGCCAATTGGGATAGTACCTCCTGTGTAAAGAGGAATGCGGATGGATGAGAAATTTGGTTATCACCACTCAGACAGGGTTTATCACCGCTTAGGGGGAGATTATCACCGCTTGGCGGCACTTTATCACCACTTAGACAATGTTTATCACTGTTCCACCAATACAAGGGCAAATCTTAGTTTGTCAAAGGCATTTGGCGCGACAGCGGCAATTTGTGGAAGAAATATGATTCCGCGTAACTACAATCGCGGCAACACACCGTTAGTATCAACATGCCAACTCGCGCCAAATGCCTTTCAGCAATCAACAAGGACGTTCGACGAAAGTTATGATTGAATACGGGTGGATTTTGCGCAAATTTGAGCACGTTATGCGCGAATCAGGAGGAGTTATGCGCATCTTTGAAGGAGTTATGAGCAGTTTCGAACTAGTTTTGCGCATTTCAGGACTATAGCCCCGTCAAAAAAACATGCACACAGCCCCCACTGTGTGCATCCCCATACAATCTATCAACTATAAACAGGCTTATCCTGTAGGCGCAGCTTGAAATCTAAGTGGGCTGTGTAGAAGTCAGTTTCCAACCCTTTTTCCGCCCCATCATGCTTCTCCAATTTCGTAATGAGCGTTCCGCGCACCCCATTGGCCACGTCGTTGTCCAAGTATTGATTCCCTTCGAAGAATACTTGGGAAATCAACGGATCGCCGTTTTGCGGCTTGAAGAGGAAGTGGAGATGGGCCGGCCGGAATGGATGGGAGTCAATCCATGTCAGGAACTTGCCTGTCGGACCGCCTGTCGGAATCGAGTAATCGCCCGGGACGATCGTTTGGACTTCGAACTTTCCGTTCTCGTCCGTGAACAGCACCGCGCGCAAGTTTTCGGCTGGAATCCCTTCCGCGAATCCTGAGTACTCCCCGTTCGAATCCGCCTGCCAAATGTCCACTTTCGTATTCGCCAGCGGGTTGCCGTCTACATCCGTTACAGTTCCGCTAAAGAAGAACACATCGCCTTTCTCATCGTCTCGCTTCGGCATGACGCCTGGATTTTCGATTTCCGTCGCATTTTCAAGATAAAACGGCCCGAGAATCGTAGGCTCTGTCCCTTCTACGTTTTTATACATTTCCTGAAGGGCGTGCGTTTCGAAGAACACATCCATGAAAAGTGGAATTTCACCAGCACGTCCAAGTTCGTCCGCCCAATTGACGAGCGCTTGGTAATCATTATGATCGAGCTCATGCTCCCGAATTAATTCCTTAAACTTAACGACCATTCCATTGTAAACATCCACCACTTTTTGATTCATCTCTTCATCCTTTCGATAATTGTTTTTATTAGTATTCCCTTGCGTAATGGAAGATCTTCTCCACATCCATCTCCATGCCATAGCCTGGTCCGCTTGGGACTTTTAACCGAAAATCTTCATAAGAAATCGCATTTGCCGTAACCGTATCTGTGAATAAAAGCGGGCCGAACAGCTCCGTGCCATACTTCATTTCAGGGATTGTTGAATAGAGATGCGAGGAAATGGCTGTGCCGAGCGACGATTCAATCATCGTTCCGCCGTACAGCGAAATGCCCGCCGCTTCCGCAATGGCCGCCACCTTTTTCGTCGCAGTCAGTCCGCCAACGTTTGCGGGCTTAATGGAAAACACATTCCCCGCACGATACTTCGCCACTTGATACACCTCTTCAAGCGAACTAAGGGATTCATCCGCCATAATCGGCACCTTGAACCTTGTCGTAAGGCGTGCCATCCCTTCCTTATTCCAAGCAGGCAGCGGCTGTTCAATCAAATCGATGCCGCCATCTTCCAACGCTTCGATGCAATACATCGCCGTCGTCTCGTCCCATGCTTGATTGACATCAACCCGGACGCTCGCCTCGTCGCCGACAGCTTCCTTGATCTTCAGAACGTGGGCGACATTCCGTTTCGGTTCGCCCATGCCGATTTTCAACTTGAAAATATTATGCCCTTTCGCATGCAAGCTTTCCTTCGCCTCTTCAATATCTCTTCGCGTATCCCCGCTCGCAAGCGTCCATGCGACAGGCAATGAAGCGTGGATCTGCCCGCCGAACAATTCATGGACGGGAATCCCCCTTGCCTTCGCTGCCAGCTCGACGATTGCCGCTTCCACCGATGCCTTCGCAAACGTATTGCCGACGACATGCTTGTTGACGGTATGGGAAATCGAGTCGAAATGGGCTGCATTCCGCCCGATGACGAGAGGCTTTATATACTTTTCGATATTCATTTTGATCGCTTCCGGCGTTTCCGCACAATACGAAGCACCGCCGATCGTCGCGACTTCCCCCCAGCCTTCCAGCCCACCCTCCCCGGTCACGCGGACGAGGATGATCGTCTGCATGACAATTGTATGCATCGCAAGCTGATGCGGACGGATTGTCGGAAGGTCGACGATGAGGACATCGAGCGTTTGGATGTTCATTGTCCGACCCCTCCCTCGACGAAATACGCTTCCGTACTTTCCCGGACTTGCTCGATCGTTACGCCTGGCATGAGCTCTGTCAGGATGAGCTGTTCATTCACGACAGAGAATACCGCCAATTCCGTAATGACCATATCGACGCTGCGGGTAGACGTGATGGGGAATGTACATGCTTTCATCAGCTTGCTTTTGCCGTCTTTCGTCAAATGGGAAGTCGTCACGATCACTTTTTTGGCACCTACAAGCAAATCCATCGCGCCGCCGACCCCGATAATACTTCTCCCCGGGATGGCCCAGTTGGCGATGCGTCCGGTTTCATCGACTTGAAGGGCGCCGAGGATCGCAACATCAACATGCCCGCCACGGATCATTCCGAATGATTCTGCACTGCTGAAAAACGAAGCACCGACCCGTTCGCCGACCGGCAATTTCCCTGCGTTCACTAAGTTCGGGTCCTCTTCCTCCACATCCGTAACGCCTAACAAACCGTTTTCCGTATGGAAGTGGATGAGATCATCATCGATATACTTCGCGACGAGCGTCGGGATACCGATGCCCAAGTTCACGACAGAAGGACCTTTCAGTTCATTTGCAGCACGCCTCGCAATCAGCTCTTGTACATTGTTTTCGATGGACGACACCTTCCTTCGTCAGGATTTTCTTGGCAACGAGAAGCTTGTCGACGAATAGATGGGGCGTGACGATTTCTTCCGCGGACAGCTCTCCTGCTGCGACAATTTCATCCACTTCCGCAATGACGAGATCCGCGGCGGTCGCCATGACCGGGTTGAAATTCCGGGCGGTCTTATAATAGATAAGATTGCCGAGCGTGTCCGCCTTATGCGCGCGAATCAGCGCCACATCTGCCTTCAATGCCTGCTCGAAAACATACGGTTCCCCATTGATTTCCCGTATTTCTTTTCCCCGCGCAAGTTCCGTTCCGACACCGGTTTTCGTATAGAAACCGCCGATTCCCGCGCCGCCCGCACGCATTGCTTCTGCAAGCGTCCCTTGGGGCAGTAGCTGCAGTTCGATTTCCCCTCGCTGATACGCTTCGCCGACTTCCCGGTTGCTCGTAAAGTAGGAGCCGATCGCTTTACGTATTTTCTGCTGACGGAGCAGCACGCCGAGCCCTTCACCCGCTTCGCCGAGATTATTACTGATGATCGTGAGCCCTTCGACATCTTTCTCCGTTAGGCCTACAATCAATGTGAGAGGCGCACCGACGAGGCCGAATCCGCCTACCATGATCGTCATCCCGCTTTTAATTGCAGAAAGGGCATTTTCAGCCCGTTCATAGACGATGGCCATGTCAGTGGCCCCCTTCCCGCAAGGAGTCGCTAACCTCGAACCACGCCGGAATGCCCGCGGTCAACAGGCAGATGAGACCGACTTCCGCCAACTCGCCTTCGGTCGCCCCATTCGCCCGGGCCTTCTCCATCCATTTCCCCGCTTCCGTTCCTTGGAGCCCGGAGCTATAGATGCCGACCATTAAAAGGAATTTCATCTTCGCACTGACGACTCCTCTTACTAACAGCAAATCGTTACACAGTTCCTCCGGCGCCTTCAATATATTTGATACAAACCATGCATCCTCTTCATCCAAGATGGAAATGAAATAGCTCAATATGTGCTCGTTACAAACACCGTAAGGCACCTGCCCCTCCGGCAATCCATTCAAGGAACGTGCGTACTTAACCGCTTTGATGCCGGTTTGCATCGACTCGAGTCCGCCATGCCGGTACGCGACAAGCAAGTACTCAATAAGCTCCGGAATGGTGGCGCCTCCGTCGATGGCACCTTTCGTATGGTAGACCATGCTCCGTTCGTAGCATCTTGCGGCATTGATTCCGACAAGGAGAAGGTCTTTTTCTTTCCGGGATAAAAGCCCGTCCTCCATAATGGCGCTGCGCAAGCTCGTGTAATGATCCAGCGCGTCCGGCCTGTATTCATGCATTTTCACAACCCATTCCGGTACTGCGCCATACACTTCCTTGAAGTAAGCCAAACCTTCACTCATCCAAGATCACCCCATCCAGGAACTTCCGGATTTCATCTAAAATAGCTTCCTGTTTCTCAAAGACCATCGTGTAATGATTGGAATCCGAATTGAAAGTCGTTAGTTTCGTGGTATGTTTTTTCGTCTCTTCGTAATCGGCATCCGTGAAGAACGGCGGGAACGACCCGATTCCCCCGTCCGCCTGGATAAGCAGCGTCTTGCAAGCGATTCTCCCCATCACTTTGATCGGATTGAAAAAGTCAAAGCTTGCGAAATCCTCTTCTATATTTTCATTCGCGGACTTGTGCATCCATCCGTTGCCAGTTCCATGGATTTCGTACTCCACGATTTCCTGGACGGCATCGGTCCATTTGATGCCGAGTCGTTTGTACAGCTGCTTCAGCTCCTCGACATACGCCCGCTTCGATTCATACGTCTTCCGAAGCCTTCCGAGCGACGGCCTGACAATGTCATGTTGGCGTCCCGACATCCGCGCTGCGCCGTCCAGCAAGATGAGCCCTTTCACGGACGGCAATTCGCTTGCCACAATTGCGGAGATGAAAGCGCCCATTGAATGGCCAAGCAAAATCGGATCCTTTATTCCCAAGACGGCAATCAATTCTTCGACGTCTTCCGCGTGGGAGAAGATGGAGGGGACGTCATCCATCCCCGAGCTGTCTCCCCTTCCCCTTAGATCGCAGGCGATGAACCGATAATCGCCTTGTAAGGCTTCAGCAAAATGAAGCATATTTTTATGTGTCCCGGTCAGTCCGTGCAGCGCGATGATCGTCCCCTTTTCGCCCGGGTGATCAACGATTTGCAAATAACGGCCACCGAGCTCTACCCTGTATATCCGCTTCGTCATTCTTTAAAATAGCTCACGTCATCCGGATTGACCCATGTGTCGTTCGTCCAGCCGTTCAGGTCATAGTCGTTCAAGCATTCCTCGGCGAACTTCTCGAATTGGTCCGCCTGCCCGCTCATATTGGCAACGACCAAGTTTTCAAGCCGGATGTTCTCGTGGTTGCCGGAGTAATTGCGCTCATACAGTTCATGCCTTCCGCCATATTCAGTCCCGATGGCATCCCATAGCAATTTGATGAGCTTGATTTTCTCCTCAGCCCCTACGCCGTACGAGCCGCGGTATAGTTTATCCAACAGCGGACGTAATTCAGGGTTTGCGAAATCTTTTGCACTGGACGGCTGCGCGATCAGGCTTCCTGCAACGACGTTCTCTATGATTTCCTTCACTCGCGGCCACCCTTCAGACATGAACATCCGGTAAGCGAGGCCGTAATTCAAGTTCGGCAGCTTTGTCCCATTCCTCCCTTCATCCGGGTTCAACGCCATCGCGTCGCTAAGCGCCCAGAACATGTTCTTCCAAGCAAGCACTTCGCCGACATTCACTTGGACGCCGCGGAATTGGTCGCACCCGTTCATCTTGACGGCTTTCAGCAATAAACCTGACATGAAATCAAGCTTCACAGCGAGCCTTGTCACGCCGTGGAATGTGAATCTGTGCAAGAACCCGCTATCCGCAAAGAAGCTGTTCGCCTTCTCCACGTCTTTGTAAATGATGATGTTTTCCCAAGGGATGAGCGCGTTGTCGAAAATGAGGACCGAGTCGTTTTCATCGAATCGGCTGCTCAATGGGTAATCGAACGGACTTCCCATGACAGCTGCATTCATCTCATACGAAGCACGGCTGACAAGCTTCACGCCCGGCGTGTCCATCGACGCCACGAAGACGAGCGCGAACTCCTCTTTCGTAATCGGCGCAGCCCCGTAATGGGCGACGAAATTGTAGTTCGTCAATGCAGACCCCGTTGCGACCATCTTCGCCCCGCTAACGATGACGCCTTGCTCGGTCTCCCCGACAGCTCTTACAAAAATGTCGGCAACTGCATCGAGCGGTTTATGCCTGTCCACCGGCGGATTGATGATCGCATGGTTGAAGAACCAATTCCGCTCCTGCGCCTCTTTGTACCATCTGCGCGCATTGTCCGCGTATTTCCCATAGTAATCCGGGTCCGCGCCGAGCGTTGCGAGGAATGCCGCTTTGTAATCCGGCGATCTACCCATCTGGCCGTACGTCAGCCTTGCCCATTGCGCAATCGCGTCGCGCGATTCCAGCAAGTCTTGCGAACTCTTGTCCACACGGAAATACTTCTGCGTGAAGCCGCCATTCCCCGTATCCGTCTCAACCGTCAGAACATCTTTCGTCTTTTCATCATGCAGCGCATCATACAATCGGGCGATCGAGCGAGCAGCATTCCGGAATGCCGGATGCGTCGTCACATCCTTCACCTTCTCGCCATGCAGCCAAATTTCCCGTCCATCCTTCAAACTTTCCAAATACTCCTTGCCCGTCAAAGGCAATACCGTCTTCTGTTCCTGTTCAACTGGCATGTATTCACTCCTCCTTGTCCCATTACACCTATACGTATGCCTGCCTCATAGGAAAAATGCCGAAGTGAGTGAAAAGAATGGTTCCATTAAAAATGGCTAGCTTTCAGGCAAATGTTGCTGCCGAAAAACTAGCCATTCATATTAGCGATGAGGTGCCACTTTCGTGAACTTCCCGCTATAAAAGGCGAGAGGTTCCCCATCTTCGTAATTAAACCGAACCACTTTGCCGACAAACAGGACATGATCACCGCCATCATACTCCGCCCACGGCTCACATTCCAAATAGGCAAGCGACTCTTTGATCCGCGTGCCGTCCCATTCGAATGGTGCGGGATCTTGCGTTTTTCCTGCAAAATGCATCGCCGTGTCCTGCTGGTTGTCACGTAAAATATTGACCGTGAATTGATTATCCTTCAAATAAGGCAACGCCTTCGTCCTCCGATCCACCGACACAAGCACAAGCGGCGGATCAAGCGAAACCGACGTGAAGGAATTCGCCGTCAACCCATGTTTCCCTTGCTCATGCGCACATGTCACGACCGTCACGCCCGTCGCAAACCGCCCGAAGCAATTCCGCAGCTCCCGTACATCCATCGCCATTTCAGTCATTCGTCCATCTCCTTTCCTATTGTTTTATATTTATCATTTTCACAAATGGACAACTCTATAAACAGTTTACTATATGCAGTGTGTGGAGGGGCATATGCCCTGGTTTGTGTTATCACCGACTTTGGCGAGTTTATCACCGACTTGAGGAGGTTTACCACCGACTCTCGAGGGTTTACCACCGACTCTCAGCGCTTTACCACCGACTTGGACGAGTTTACCACCGACTCGCCATTTTTCACCGCTTAGACATGGTTTATCACCGCTTATCAGCACTTTATCACCACTCAGCACAGCTTTATCACCGCTCACGGAGGGTTTATCACCACTTGCCCATTGTTTTACTAGGCTTGTCACTCACTTATCGAAGTTTGTCACGACTCTAAGGGGGTTACCACCGATTTTCGGCACTTTACCACCGATTCCACCAATTCCCCATGCAAAAACGCTGATTCCCAAAAGGAATCAGCGCCTATCTATCATACTAATATCATCCAAAGAACCATCGTAACAACAATCGTCGTAACACCTTGCAACAAAGTCGCCATCGTCTGCGCCTTATACGCATCCGTCACTTTCATGCCGCTGAACTCCGTAACGACCCAGAAAAAGCTGTCGTTCACGTGGCTCACCGTCATTGCACCTGCGCCGACCGCCATGACAACTAAAGCCAATGGAATTGCACCTTCGATTCCCATCGCCGGAAGCAGCGGGGCAACCAAAGTTGAAGTGATGACCAAGGACGCAGTGGAAGAACCTTGCGCCGTTTTCAATGCTGCTGCAATAAAGAACGGAACGAGAAGGAAGAATGCGCCGCCGGCTAGTGCATCAAAATTCATTCCACCGATCAAATCAGCGACACCCGAATTCGAAATGACTTTCCCGAACGCACCGCCAGCTCCTGTGATGAGCAAAATCGGTGCCGCTTCCTTCAATCCTTCCCCAATCCACTTCGTCAACGTCTCTTCATTCCAGCTTGGCAATAGAAGGAATGCCGCCAACACACCGAATAATAACGCAACAGACGGAGCCCCTAAAAACTGAAGGAAGTTATTGAAACCGCCCTCGTCCAACGTCAATTTTGCGACGGATCCGATACCGATGAGGACAATCGGCAACACAATCGGTAGGAATGCTTTGAACGTTGATGGCATTTGGCCAAACGACTTAACGATTTCATCATAATCGAGACCGTTATCTTCCACATCTTCCGGCACGGAAATTTTCGATCCGACTTTCACTGCCCATAAATAGCCAACAACAACCGCCGGGATGGCGACGATTAGACCGATCAGAATAATCGTGCCCAAATAACCTTCCGCACCGATGTTGCCCGCCGCAGCAATCGGCCCAGGCGTCGGCGGCACTAACGTATGCGTTGCATAGAGCCCCGTCGCAAGCGCAACCGCCATCGAAGCAATCGCCACTTTCGCCCGCTTCGCCAATGCTTTCTTCAAGCTTGATAAAATAATGAATCCTGAATCACAGAATACTGGAATCGAAACGATATAGCCGATAATGGACATCGCCAATTGAGGACGCTTCTCCCCGATCAGGCGCAACACAACTTCCGCCATCCGATACGCCGCTCCCGATTTCTCCAAAATGACACCGATGATCGTACCCGCCACAATGACGAGCCCAATTCCCTTCATCAATCCCCCGAAGCCTTCGTTCACGTTCTCAACGACAGTCAACAGCGGCATGCCGGACGTGATGCCGACGAAAAACGCACCCGCTAACAATGACAAGAACGGATGGACCTTGAACACCGCCGTTAATACAACGATGAGGATAACACTCAACACTATCATTGCAACTAACATTCCCTACACCCCTTTTTCTATAATCAATTCCATTACCTTTTTCGTCTTCCTCCGCAAATGTTCGTAAGCATTCGCAATCGCATCTTCCACGGACACATTTTCGTCCATGATCGCATGGACTTCCGTAAACAGCGGCGTCAATGCATCGCGGCTCTCTTCATCCACAGCACCCGAAATGAGGATGACCGGCTTCCCTTCCCGATGCGCCACTTTAGCAATACCGAAAGGCGTTTTACCGGAAAGCGTTTGTAAATCCGTTTTCCCTTCGCCAGTGATGATCAGATCCGCATCTTTCGCCTGCTGCTCAAATTCGATCGCATCGAGCACGACATCGATCCCCTGCCGCATTTCACAATTGAAAAACGCCTGGAATGCGCCTCCCGCCCCGCCGGCAGCACCCGCACCTTCCATTGAATGAAGGGCAATTCCCGTTTTTGTTTCAATCGCGTCGGCGAATTTTCGCAAATTCCGGTCAAGACTGTCCACGTCAGCCGGAGTCGCCCCCTTCTGCGGACCGAAAATAGCCGAGGCACCCTCGCTTCCGACAAATGGATTTTTCACATCACTTGCTATCAAGAACTCACTATTCGCAATGCGTTCATCCCAGTTCTCACTGTCTATCGAGTAAATATGCTGAAGGCCGCCTCCCCCTTTCGGCAGTTCAATCCCTTCTTGATTCAACAAACGCAAGCCAAGCGCTTGGAGAATTCCCGCCCCTCCGTCATTCGTTGCGCTTCCTCCGAGGCCGATAATGAATTTCCGGTAACCGTTATCCAATGCATGGGCGATCAATTCACCTGTGCCGTAAGTTGATGCGACATGCGGATTTTTTTCATGTTCCTGCAGCCTCATTAATCCAGAAGCCTCAGCAATTTCAATTGCGACCGTCTCTCCGTCCCCGAGTATTCCATATGTCGCGGAAATCGGTCTGCCGAGCGGATCTTCAACTGTAATAGAGACATATCTTCCTCTTGTCGCATCGACCAAACTTCTCATCGTGCCTTCTCCGCCGTCCGCTGCCGGTAGCAGAACCGTCTGGATCTCAGGGTTGATGTCCCGGATTCCGGCGGCAATCGCCTCTGCAGCTTCGATAGCTGTCAAACTTCCTTTAAACGAATCAGGTGCCACAATCACCTTCATGGGAAGCACCTCCAATAATAGTAAAATCAAATACGCCTCGGCGTATTTGCGTCCGGATTTTTATCGAGCCCGCTCGATAAATACACTTAAAAATCCGTGACATCCGCCGGAGGCTTTAACTTAATCGGATGCCAATCTGATTAAGTTAAAACGCTTTCATTTAATTATATGTTTTGAAAACCAAAATACATTATACTTGATGTATAAGTTTTCTATGAAAATGAAGATAGTTTTTATACATGGGGGTGATTTTTTGATTACGAAGAAACTGGCAGAAGAAATCGTGGAGCAGACGATGTTCAGGTTGGACAGGAATTTGAATGTGATGGATACGAATGGAATGATTTTGGCGTCCGGGGAAAAAGAGCGCATCGACCGCATCCATGAAGGGGCCGCACATGTCGCTAAAACGAGACGACCGCTTTGGATAGAGGATGAGAATACATCGGATTGGCAAGGGGCAAAGCCTGGCGTGAACATGCCCATCTATTATAAGGACCGATTGATAGGCGTCATCGGCATTACGGGCAATCCGAAAGAATTAAGAGACATCGCAACGCTCGTTCAATTGACGACCGAGATGATGGTCCACCAAGCACTCATTACATCGGAGTCTGAATGGAAGCGGAAGATCAAGGAGCTCGTATTCGAAGAGCTGATCGATAATGGTCCGCTTTCACCGATTGTCATCGACCGGCTTGCTTTATTGGAATTCAATATGACCGGACCTTATTTGACGCTATTAGTGCAAACAAATAATTTGCCTGCATCTCCTCAGCGGTTAATTGAAACGATGGAAGAGCAGTTCGAGAGAAACACAGCTCTGATCGGCCACTCACAGTTGAATGAGTTGTTCATCGTTCTATCCGACGTAAAAATGTCCGTGCTTGAGTTGAAACTGCAGAAAATCCTTTCTTTATTCCAAAAGGACTCCTCCGTCGAAATCGGCGTCGGTTTGCCTGTCAAAAACTTGGAAGGCATCTCCCATTCGTATGAAACAGCGAAATACGCAATCCAGTACGGGCATTCGGATGAGTTAATCCATTACTACTATGATGACATCGAACTGATCGCCCTCTTGAAGAGCTGCCCATCCCAATTGAAGGAACGCTTTGCCAGGCGGATCCTTGCCTTATTGAATGAGCAGCTCATCGAAACATTGGAAGCATTTTTCGAACACGACCAAGTGATCGGCGAAACGGCAGCTGCTCTGGCCATCCATCGCCACACATTGACCTATCGATTGCGAAAAGTGAAGGAGCTGACATCATTGGACCCGACCCGATTCCGCGATGCGGTTCTGTTCCACATTGCTTTGCTAGTGAGGGATGAGTGAAGGGGGATTTTTGACGGTTATCACCGCTTAACAAGTGTTTATCACCGTTCAAAGCATGTTTATCACCGCTCGGGCCGACTTTATCACCGCTTAGAGCATGGTTATCACCACTAGCATGGACTTTATCACCACTTGGCCATTATTCACCACTTTTGATGGCAGTTTTTTCGCAAGGGCTAGGTTTATCACCGACTCAGATAAATTTATCACCGTGAGCCTACAATTAACCTTCAAAAAGGAAAAGCAATGCCCGTTAATCGGTGCATTGCTTCAATCCGTTTCTATTAATTGAAATATCCCGTCATCCATCGAAATGCGAAAATGGCCGCTATAACAACGGCAGATCGACCGAGACTTTTAGTAGAAATCTTTTCTTCCTTCCTTCCCCGTGCAATCAAAAGACCAAAGATTAGCAAAGCAGTTGGGAAGAGTGTAGTAAAAACAATAGGTTTGAATAAATTGGCCAAAAGGGGAGGCACGCCCCCATTTGTGTCAAAAAAATAAACAGTTACGATTGTCACGAGAGCGATAGATCCCAGTATGCCTATCAGCCATTTTGCGGTTGAGTAATTCATTATCATTACCCCTCATTCATCGCTTCAAATAGTTCCTGTCGGGCATTTTCAATGAGTTCGAGCTTCTCTTTCTTAATGGATTGGCCATACTCTTGCATTGTTTTACGGCGTTCATCAATTAGATCCGACAAGGCGAACTGCGTCTCGTTGTCGATCAGATCCTTGTCTCGCAGTATTTTTACAGCCATTCTTAAATTACTGCTTTCTTCTGAAGTGAAGTCAAAGTAGTTGGAATGAAGTTTAAGAACTTGATCATTCAAGCGTATCGTATGATTGTTAATATTGATTCCATGCACTGCCTTTTGGTTTAATTCGCGAACGACCGCATTCGCTTCGGCTAGCATTGATTGGAATGTTTTTTGAAAGTCGACTCTCGATCTGACGTTGGCATATTTCCCGTTGCCTTCTTCTGCTACTTTCTTCAATTGCTTTTGTCCTTCACTATCTAAATTGAAACCTAATACGTTCACTTCGGCTTTCAGGTCGAAATTCGCTAATTTCTTAGCTTCCTCCACCGGATTTCCGCCGCATGTTTCCACGCCGTCACTGACTACAAAAATCATGTTCTGTGTAGTGGCAGAGGCCATTACCCGTAGATCTTCCCCGCCGGCTTTAATGGCCGCAGCAAGGGGCGTCCATCCAGCAGCATCGAATTGGGACAAAGCTTCATTAAATGAATTTTCCTCGTAAAAATCCGGGCTGTAAAAAAGCTCATTGCTTGCACAGGACATTCCTTTATCTGCAGTCGAACCCGTTCCCTCATGTCCATAAACACGAAGGGAAACGATGGATTCTTCCGGAAGCCCTGCACCGAAACGTTTTACTGCATCCTTCGCCAGCGCCATCATTTGCTCGCCGTCGACATAGGCTTTCATGCTGCCACTCGCGTCAATCAAGACTGAAATGTTCAATTGCTTCGTTTCTCTCTTATCAATTCCATATTCCCCGTAGTCCGGTTCAAAGTTAATGAGCGGATCATGGACGCCTGAATAATCCATTGCATACCATTCGACAATGCCGTTAAACATCTCTTCAACTGTCAAATTTCCGACCGGGAAATCATCCATCGCCGCAAAGTCTACTTTTGTCAATTTCCCTTTTGCAGCCACTTGGATTTCTTCCATCTTTTCTCCTACTCCTGAAGCGATGATGTCAACTGCTTCGGTAGGCGCTGGTTGGAACTCCGGTACATCCTTGGCCCCCTCTGCTCCAACTTCCTCACCCTCCGGTGAATTCACTTCCTCCGCAGATCCCTCAATATCCTTTAATGACTTGTCGTCACTATTGCATCCTGCAACTAGTAAAAATAAAGAAGCCATTGCAGTTAGTAATAACTTTTTCACGGTGAGTTTACCTCCAACTTCGTCGTGCAAGTTTACTAGGCTACTTACACTTATATGTATATGATTACCATTTCAATTTTCTATTGTCAAAAAAGGGCACATGCGCTTGGGGCATCTAGCAGGATAATAAGGAATAGGCATAAAGGCTTCATCGTTCATGTATACACTTCTGATGATTGCTTATCTGTCACCTCCGAGTGAAAAAGTATGATTAATTTCATGCTAATAAGGAGCAACGCACCTTAAGATAGGTCTTTATCTTCTTTTTTCACCTTTACATCTAAATATCTTTAACTAAGACTATCGGGTATTGAATTTGGTTTGGTTGGAATAAAAAAACCCTTATTGACTTACTAAGAGTCCATAAGGGTAAGATTTAGTTCATCAGCTCCATGATCACAAGGAAAACCCCTGTGAGGAAGAGCGCAATATGGCCGATGCAAATTCTCGGGAACAGCTTCGCGGATGGTTTGATGGCGCATGATTTGAAAGCGAGAAAGGGCTTTTTCAAACTACTTACCCTTTCAATGCTTCCTGTACAGCAACCGTATCGAAGCCTAAAATCCATTTGCCGTTCAATTCGGTTTGTGGAACGCCCATTTGGCCAGTTGTTTCCACGAGCTTCCGACCTGCTTCTTCGTCCTCTTGCACATTCACTTCACGGTATGGGATATTTTGTTCATCCAAATAATTTTTCATCATTGTGCAGTATGGGCATGTATTCGTAGTGTACACTGTAGCTGTATTTGACATTTTCATCTCTCCTTTAGTTTTGATTACACTATTATGATATACCCCTGATAGGTATAAATGCAAACATACGGATTATACGGAGGTAAGTAACTATGAAAGTAATTCCAGTTGGGATTTGGGGCGGTTATCCGAAAGCGAATGGCGCCACTTCATCATTTTTGATTGAACATGACGGGTTTCATTGCCTCGTCGACTGCGGAAGCGGCGTGCTCGCTTCCGTGCAAAATTACGTACCATTGGAAAAGCTGGATGCGGTCGTAATCAGTCATTATCATGCCGATCATATCGCGGACATCGGCAGTCTACAATATAGCAGGCTCATCAATTATTATCTCGGAAACCCATCGCGTGTGCTGCCGATTTACGGGCATGACCAAGATGGGGAGAACTTCGCAAAACTGTCGCATAAAGAGCAGACAATCGGCGTCGCCATCAAGGAAACGGATGTTGTCCAAATCGGACCATTCGAAGTGACATTCTGCGAAACGGTCCACCCCGTCTATTGTTTGGCTATGAAATTCACAGTGGACGGCCGTTCCGTAACATTGACCGCAGATACGGAATGGACTGACAAACTTGTGGAATTCGCAAGCGGAACGGATCTTTTGATCAGCGAAGCGAATTTGTACGAGGAGCATCTTGGGAAAGCACCGGGGCATATGGCGGGCAGCGAGGCAGGGAAACTTGCGAAGCTGGCGCGCGCAAAGCGGCTCGTGCTAACACATCTGCCTTTGCATGGTGACATAACGGATATTTTGAACGCAGCGAAAGATGTTTTTGTAGGAGATGCCGAATTGGCAGTTGTCGGGAAGTCATACGGGGTTTGATTACCAAGACTTCCTGCTTGTATTCTTTATCCCCCAAGTGGATACTACTAGTAATAGTTTTATTATTTACATATTATTTGGATATGCGAGGTACTATATGGATTCAATATCGGATTTTTTTCGTAAAAAAGGAGTCAAGCGGTTCATTATTTTTGCTTTAATCATCCTCATTCTATTCAGCGTAAGAAGTATGATGAATTTAATTTTGCTCACCTTTATTTTCTCGTTCTTAATGAATCGGCTTGTCGATTTTACAGTCAAACGTCTACGAATCAATCACAAAGTGACCGTGATTGTCCTCTACACAGTAATTGTCGGTATGCTGACTATCAGCCTCGTCAAATATTTACCTATTATCACAATGGAAATCAGCCAGCTTATTAAACAAATTACGAGCTTCTCCATTCAATCACATGACAATCCACTTCTTGTTTTTCTTGAATCCATTATTTCCAGCGACCAGATTAAAGGGTATGTAGAGAACGGATTTTCATTTTTACTAAAATCGTTTACAGACATTAGTAAAACGAGCGTACAAGTACTCATCGCCCTCATTTTAAGCTTGTTTTTCCTTCTTGAAAAACCGCGGTTGATTGAATTCACGAATAAATTCAAGAACAGCAAAATCGCTCCGTTTTATTACGAAATCGAATTTTTCGGCAAGAAATTTTCCAGGACATTCGGTAAAGTGATCGAAGCGCAGTTCATCATCGCATCTATCAATACGGTATTGACGGTCATTGTCCTCATGGTGCTTGGCTATCCGCAAATCATCGGCTTGACGATCATGATCTTCTTCTTAGGACTTATTCCGGTAGCGGGTGTCATCATCTCTTTGATACCACTCTCTCTAATCGGCTTTACGATCGGCGGCTTTTTGACAGTCTTTTACTTGCTCATTGCCATCATGATCATCCATGCAATTGAAGCGTATATTTTAAATCCGAAGCTGATGTCTTCGAAAACCGATTTACCGGTGTTTTATACGTTCATCGTTCTTATCTTCTCGCAGAACTTCTTCGGCGTCTGGGGGCTGATTATCGGGATCCCGGTGTTTGTATTCCTGCTCGACATACTCGATGTGACAGACAAAGAACCGGGACAGACTGCCTAAACATAAAAAATGCGGACAGTATGGCAGCTGTCCGCTTTGTTTTTATGTTTTTGACGAATTACTCAGTCTTCATCCTGTTCGAATGAAAGGATGTCACCAGTGAAGGCATCAATTTCGAGTTCGTATTCGATATTGCCGTCTTTCAATTCGATTTCGTATACATTGTCATCCAATTCGAAATCAGTTACAACGCCGCTTGCTTGCTTCTTAGCAATCGCAATCGCTTGCTCTTCCGTCAGCATCGTCTTGCTGTCCGGTTTCACAGCCTGTTTTTCCTTTGCAGGTTCAGCAACTTTTTCGTTTTCCATTTCTTTTTCAAACTTAATGATTTTCCCCGTGTATGCGTCTATCTCAAGATCGTACTCATACTTTCCTTCTTTCAAATCGACTTCATAATGGTACCGGCCATCGTCTTCATCCAGCTCGGCTTCCGTCACAATGCCGCCCTTCACTTTGTCTGTAGCGACCTTTTTCGCATCCTGCAACGAAATCATCTTGTCTGACTGCTTCCCGACGGCTGGAACAGATTCCTCCGCCAATGCAACACCGCCAATAGCTAAAACTCCTGCAACTGCAGGGATCAACATCCATTTTTTCATATTTGTTTTCCTCCTTTTTTCATCTATCTCCATCATACATTGCGAAGATGAGAGGACATTGAGAGGAATATTAGAAATTGATGAGAATCAATCATCCCAAGTGACGGTCAGAACTTTGCCTGAAATCGCATGGATTTGGTACGTGACTTCATCCATGTCATCAGCCGTATCGATATCGATCTGCACTAAATAATAGCCACCGTCCGCGGAATTCACAAAATCCACGTCATCGACCTTGCCAATCATCCCGGCCGGTAATTGGGATAATGCAATCTTTTCGGCCTTCTTCTCAGAGATGAGGACAGTTTTCTGCGGCTTGGATTGCGCCGGTGCTTTGCTTACATCCGGATTTGGAGCTTCCGTCGATTCACCATTCACTTTATCCGTATCGGCGGGCGATGCTATACTTTCATTCACATTATGAGTTTCCTTTGTCTGAATGAGCGAAAGGACTTTGCCCGATCCGGCATCGACCTCCGCGGCGTATTCAGCCCCCGCTCTTGAAACTTTCGCTTTATATACAGATCCATCCAACAGCAGATCTTTCACTTCTCCATCGTAGATCATCGCCAATTGGGAGCTGATTTCTTGCTTCGGCAAGATTTCCGCCTTCGTCAGCTTTCCTGTCGTATACAGCTGTCCCGCGACAACAATGACGATTGCCAAGATAATCGGAATGAACCAAGGTTTTTTCCATATGTTCATGCAAAAACCCCTCCTTTCCTACATCTTACTGTTCCAACATTAAAATTCACTGAGAACCTTCCTATTTGGAATGAAAACCCGGATGACTGTCCCCACATCAATGACACTTTCAATCGTCAACGTTGCGCCAAGTCCTTCGGCAATCTCCTTCGCAATGGAAAGCCCCAACCCAGTTCCACCTGTCTTTCGACTCCGATCCGACTCCACCCGGTAAAAACGATCGAATATATGCGGCAGATCCGATGGCGGAATCCCTTTGCCATAATCCTTCACGGTGATTTCCACTTCGTCCTGCAAGTCTTTGACGGAAGTGTGAATTTCCCGTTCACTGTATTTCAGCGCATTGTCAAGGAGAATGAACAATAGCTGCTTCACAAACTTTCCGTCCGTTTCGACTGGCATTGGACCGTCTACCTCGACAACGATTTCCCTTCCATACGCTTGTCTCAATGGTTTGACCACCTCTACGAGCAACGAACTCAAATCGACTTGCGCGAAATCAAACGCCTGGGACCCGCTGCTCTTTGCCAAATCGAGCATTTGCTCAATCATCTCTTTCATCCTGCCCGTCTCCGAAATAATAGCACTCAACGCCTCATCGACGACTTCCCGATTTTCGAAACCCCTTCTTGCCAGCAACTTGGAGTAACTTTCGATTACGGTCAACGGCGTTTTTAATTCATGAGATGCATTTGAGACAAACTGCTCCTGCTTCATGAAGTTCTGTTCCAATTGTCCCATCATTTCATTGAATGTCCGCTCCATTTGGGCGAGTTCGTCATTCCCGCTTACGACGTCAGTCAACTTTTCAAATGTCCCGGATTTCCGGCTTCTGTTCATCGCCGTTATGAGCTTTTCAATCGGCTGGGTAACAATCCTTCCGAGCGTCATGCTCGAGAGAGTGATCGGGATCATTGCAAATATCGTAACACCGATCAAGACATACTTCAGCACCCGCATATTTTCTTCAACATTTGTCAGCAATTGCGTCATTTGCATCGTAACGACTTCACCTGTCTGCCATATGATCGGCATCGAAATGGTTAACGCTTCCGTTCCCTCGAATCGGCCGATCGTATATGAATTGCTCGGATTCTCATGGCCTTCGACTTGTCCAAGCCCGACCAATGATTGAACATTGATGAGCCGTTTATTATTACCGTCGACGATTGAGATGGCGCCATTTGCGGGAATAAATGCCCGTAGCACGAGACCGGCATCCACTTCTGTCTCCAACTGGCTCAACGCAGCGGTCAGTTCCTTTGCCCGGCCTAGCAGCTGCTCATATTCAGTGTCATGGGACATCCTTTCGAAAAGAAAGTAGATGAGGATGTTCGCGAGCACGAGAAGAATGAACATCAATAGGGTCGAAAAAAGATGGATCTTCTTTTTAAGCTTCATGGGCCGGTTCCTTCAACGCATATCCGACGCCCCGGACCGTTTGAATGAGGGAAGGAGCATTCTGCCGATCAATCTTCTTCCGAACATACCGGATATAGACGTCGACTACATTCGTGTCCCCGTAATAATCAAAGCCCCAAACTGCATCGAGCAGCTGCTCCCGCGTGAGCACCTGATTCGGATGCCGGATCAGATGAAACAATAAATCATATTCCCGTGGCGTCAAATCGATTGATTCGCCGTTTCGCTTCACTTCACGGGTTTGCTCATGAATTGATAATCCAGCAAATTCATGAAGGAATACATCAATCACTGGTGCCTTCTTTCGGGACGTGCGAATGGCCGACCGAACGCGAGCAAGCAACTCTTCGATTTCAAACGGCTTCGTCACATAATCGTTCGCTCCTAAATCGAGTCCCGTCACCTTATCTTCCACTTCGCTTTTTGCTGTCAATAATATAACCGGCGTACCATCTTCTGCCGCCCGGATCCTCCGGAGCACGTCCAATCCGTTCATGCCGGGCAGCATGAGATCTAGCAGCACAAGATCCCATTCCTGCTCCTTGAACTTAATCAAACCTTCCGTCCCGGAATGCGCGACGCCGACCGAGTACCCTTCAAACTCAAGCTCTAACTGAAGGACGCGTGCGATTGCTTCTTCATCCTCAACGATCAATATTTGCTCACTCAAGTTCCTCACCGCCGTTTTTTCCTTTAGTGTAGCAGAAGACTGTTTCAGGGGAATAAAAAAACGACCCGTAAACGAGTCGTCAATGCCATTATAAAAATACGATTGCCGCTAAAACGATTGCCAGGAAAATTCGATAGATCGCAAACGGAACGAGTTTGATTTTTGAAACCAACTTCAGGAAGAAGCGGATCGAAACGAGTGCGAAGACAAATGCGCTTATAAAGCCGACAATATAAAATGAAAGGTAATCCATCGTCATGTATTCCCAGTTTTTCAGAACTGACACAAGGCTTGCACCTGCCATGATCGGCACCGCCATGATGAACGTGAAGTCCGCCGCAGTCCGGTGGCTCATTCCAAACAGGACGCCGCCCGAAATCGTTGCACCCGAACGTGAAAACCCTGGCCATAATGATAGACATTGGACAAGCCCAACGGTGAATGCCTGCCGATATGTAATCTGGTCCAATGATTGGATTTTTGGTCTCTTCGGTCCGAATTTATCCGCAGCAATCATGAGGATTGCTCCCGCGACAAGTGCGAAAATGACGGTTTGAATGCTGAACAAATAATCATCAATTAGATCTTTGAATGCAAATCCAAGAATAACTGCAGGAAGCATGCCGACGATGACGTGCATGAGATTGAAACGATTGGTCATTTTCTTGCCGTCGATCTTATACAGACCGACCAAACTGAGCAACCTCTTCCAGAACACGACGACAACCGCTAAAATCGATCCTAGCTGGATGACGATTTTAAATGTGTTGGCCGGATATTTTCCAAGGAACTCCTCCGTCTTCAACCACATATCGTCCACAATAATGAGATGGCCTGTTGAGGAGACCGGCGCAAACTCCGTCATCCCTTCCACAAAACCCAGAATCAACGCTTTTACTAATTCAAATAAATCCATCCACTAAGCCCTCTTTCTGCGGAAACGGATGTAACCGATACAAACCGCAATTCCGCCAATTGCTAACACCACATAAACAATGTTTGAGTAGACGTCCATGTAATGAACGATCGATTCCCAATTTTCTCCGACCGTAAATCCTATTGTAACAAGAATGGCGTTCCAAATGAAGCTCCCGAGAATCGTCAACGCCATAAAAAGCGGAAAATTCATATGGGACATTCCGGCAGGAACCGAAATTAGACTACGAACGAGCGGGACGAGACGGCAAAAAAAGACTGTCCAAGCCCCATATTTCTCAAACCAGCTTTCGGCCCTCCGCAAATCCTTTTTCGATAGGCGCAGCCAGCGTCCCCGCCGCTCCACAAACCTCTCGAGCCTTGGCACATCGACAAGCAGGCCGATGCTATAGAGAATCATCGCGCCGACAACCGAACCAATAGTGGCTGCGATTATGACGCCCATTTTCGTCATCGTTGTAAAACTTGTCGCAAATCCGCTGAACGTCAAAATGATTTCCGATGGAATTGGAGGAAATATATTTTCAATCAAAAGCAGGAAGCACACACCAAAATATCCGTGCTCACTTATGAATTCAGTTATCCAATTTTCCATGGCACTCTCCCTGGTCTTAAAATTCTTCATTCGTCCATTTTATCAGACGCATGCCTCCACATTGAGGTTCCAACCTGTCCTTTGGATTGTACGTATGAAAAAGTAAGAATATGAGTCGCTTTGTCGTGGATAAGTTTATCGAAAAATAGACTTATGCACCGAAAACTGTGGGTAAGATTGTTTATATGTTTATAATTTCTGATAAATGAGGTATTTGAGGGCGAATATTATCCACATGTGAATAAAAAACACCCGTCAAACTGGTTTTATCCCCAGCCACGGGTGCTTCTCCACATTTATTAGATATATACACAGGTTGAAATGTTATTCATTAGAAACCAATTGTCCTTCTCGCGGAGCGATCGTGGCGGATTGTGAACTTCACTTTTTCCTCCACATTGACAGGTACATGAACAGGCAACACGATCTTGTCACGTTTCTTCTGCCACTCATGTGTCGATTCATCCACGGTCCATAAGTGGCCGGGTACCGGTTGGCGGATGACCGCTTCGACCGGGGTGCCTTTTGTATTGCAGATTTTATATTCGTATTCGGTATACTCGTATCCGCCTTCTTTATATTTGCCCGATTTTTTCGCCTTCACTTCGATGTCGCAAGCCTCTCCCGATTTCAATCGGACTTTTTCATTCACTTCGGTATGTTTGATGGCGTACTCGCCGATAAATTCTGCGCTGCCATCATCCGGGTTCGTCCGATACATCTTGAAGACCCCTGCCGGCAATGGAAAACCGAGACCGTTCTCCGCCGTATTATCAAATTCGATGAAGATGTCCGGGTTTTCCGTCTGTTCATTGATTTCATAGATAACGCGCGCTTTCGAGTTGGTGGATGAAAGAAGCCGCAGCTGTTTCTGCTGACGGTCTTCCAAGTCGATCTCCCGCGGGAACGTGTACGTATGGAAATCGGAGAAAGCCTCTGTTTTCTGTTGTCCGCGCCTTGAAAGCTCGGCGCTTTTCTCTTCGTTTTCATTGCCTGCTTTACTTAATTTTCCTGATATAAGGCGAAGTTTTGCATCGTTGAACGAGACGCCGGAATAATTCTTCATCGACAGCCAACCCGACAAGTCGAATCGGTCGCCATGCATGGAGATGACATAATCCGCTTCCCATGTAACGCCGCCCGTCAAATACGAAACGCACACTTCTTCGCCCCGTTGCCCGGCGATTTTCCAGACGAGCGTCGGCTCCACATGATTCCCGCCTTCGATTTCAGGAAATCGAATTTCGCCTTTCGGATTGATGATAATCTCTTTCGTCTCGACGTCTTGCATGACGATTGGGCCGTTCCCACGCAGCAGCGTGTATGCGCGATCCTGTTTGGTGAAAGGATCCATGATCGTCAGTTGGCGGCCAAGATACCTTTCATAAATCCTCAATTCATCCATCAAGTCGTATTCATACACAAGCTCAGACACGTCCACCCCTTCAACGATGATCGATTCGGGCTTCAACTTCCTCGCCACCCCGACAAAGTGGACCTCATCATTTTCCGCAAACTGCGGAATGGAACGTGTATCCTTCACAAGCGCAAAGCCATCGTTGTAAACAGTAAGGGAACAAGCTGTCGTCTCGGATTTCGGAATTCTGTTCAGCATGGTAAAACCTCCTATGTGATTGAACATTCCTCCTTATACGCTATTCCCTTTTCTGATGGAATTAATGCGAAGGTGTGCGAATAAAGTTTATCACCTAGTTTTGGGGTGTTATCACCGACTAGGGGGAGTTTATCACCGACTTAGGGTGCGTTATCACCGACTTGGGATGCGTTATCACCGACTCTCGACGTTTTATCACCGACTTGGGGAGATTTATCACCATTTGACCGCAATTCAAGTTGTAAATCGTCTGTTTGATGATGGATTTCAATTGTAAAATGCGTTATCACCACTTAGATGGGGTTTATCACCGCTTAGGCGGAGTTTATCACCGCTCACGCACACTTTATCACCACTCAGATGAGGTTTATCACCGCTTAGGGCGTTTACCACCGATTCAGGACACTTTACCACCGACTTAACACTGTTTACCACCGATTCTCGATGCTTTACCACCGACTCTCGGCACTTTACCACCGATTCGCCGTAAAAGTGGCGATTTCCCGTAAAAAAACCACCCGCTAACAAGAGCGGGTGGCACCACACCAATTCACACTTCCAACACATGGCCTTTCAATTGATCGCGCAAGGCGGCTTTCAGGAATTTGCCGACGGATGTTTTCGGGATTTCGTCCAGGAACACGACGTCGTCAGGAACCCACAGTTTCGCGAACTGGCCCGCCAAATAGTCGAGCAGTTCGGCTTTCAGTGCATCATCCGCCGTTTTGCCCTCTTTCAACACGACGCAGGCAAGCGGGCGTTCCACCCATTTTTCATGCGGAACTGCGATGACAGCCGCCTCAAACACTGCTTCATGCGTCATTAAGGCATTCTCCAAATCGACGGAAGAAATCCATTCCCCGCCACTCTTGATCAAATCTTTCGTCCGGTCCATCAGCTTCAAATAACCGATATCCGTCATGACGGCGATGTCACCCGTATAGAGCCAGCCGTCCTTGAACGCTTCTGCCGACCGGTCGTCCTTGTAATATTCGCTCGCAATCCAAGGGCCCCGCACCGCAAGTTCGCCCATCGTCTTGCCGTCCCAAGGCACTTCACCTTCTTCATTCACAACTTTCACTTCAAGCCCCGGCATGATCAGCCCTTGCAACGCGCGGATATCGATCCGTTCATCCATCGGCAACTCCTCCATGCCGGATGTGTAGACCGACAAGCTGACGAGCGGCGACGTTTCGGTCATGCCGTATCCGACGTAGAACGGGACCCCGAGTCCCTCTTCGAACGCACGGATCAATCCTTTCGGAGATGCGGAGCCGCCGCTTACAATTCCGCGAAGCGATGAAAGTTCCCGCGGATTTTGCTGCTGCTCCTTCAAAACCGCCAGCCAAATCGTCGGTACGCCAGCAGTCAGCGTCACTTTCTCCTGTTCAATCAAATCAAGGATGAGCTGCGGGTTGAAGCCCGGTCCCGGAAGCACCTGCGTAGCCCCGTAGAATACAGCAGCGAACGGCATCCCCCATGCATTGACGTGGAACATCGGAACGATCGGCATGATGACATCGCCTTCACGCAGTCCCATCGCATCTGCCAATCCAAGTGCAAAGCTATGAAGGACGATGCCGCGGTGCGTGTAGACGACCCCTTTCGGATTGCCCGTCGTTGCGGATGTGTAGCACATCCCGGCAGGCGTGTTTTCATCCAAGTCCTCCGGATAATCATACTGATCTGATGCCTCTGCAAGCAACGCCTCATAGGAATGGACATTCTCAAGCGCCGTTTCCGGCACATCTGTGCTGTCGCCCATGATGACATAATGCTTCACCGTCTTAAGCATCGGCGCCAACTTCTCCAGATGAGGGAAAAGATTATCATCGACTAGGAGTATTTCATCTTCCGCATGATTGATGACATACGCGATATGCTCCGGTGCCAGGCGAATGTTCACCATATGCAGGATCGCTCCCGTACTCGGCACGCCGAAATATGCTTCCAAATGGCGATGATGGTTCCAGCCGAACGTCCCCACTTTCGTTCCGTGCTTCATCCCCAATTTCGTCAAGGCATTCGACAGCTTTCTCGTCCGTTTCGCAAATTCACGGTATGGAATCCGATGGATCGTGTCCGGCCCTGTACGAGAAATGATTAACTTGTTCGGAAAGAATTGCTCCGCTCGTTTAATGAACGACGACAATAATAATGGTGTTTGCATCATTTGAATCGCTCCCCTTTTGCACTTTTATATTGTGACGCATGTACTACCATCCCCAGCAGCCGCTTGTGCCCACCCAATCATATGCGGACAAGCATCCTGCTATTCTATTTACAATCCCATATTCTTCGCGATGATCATCTTCATGATTTCATTCGTCCCGGCGTAAATCGAAGCGACCGGGATATCGCGGTATCTCCGCGCAATCTTATATTCCTCCATGTAGCCGTATCCCCCATGCAGCTGCATGCATTCCGTGGAAATCTCGCGCGCGGTCTCGGTGATCCAATATTTCGCCATCGACACTTTCGTCACGACGTCCTTGCCGGCCAGATGATCTTCGATGAGCGACTCGAGAAACGCTTTGCCGAGCTCCACCTTCGTCGCGATTTCCGCGAGCTTGAACTGCGTATTTTGGAATGAACCGATCGGCTTTCCAAACGCCTCCCGTGATTTAACGTAATCAAGCGTCATTTGAAGCATATCTTCTGAAGCGGTTTGCGCGGACAATGCGACGAGAAGCCTTTCCTGCTGAAGCTTTTCCATCAGGTAGCTGAAGCCCTTCCCTTCCGCACCAATCAGATTTCCGACTGGCACCCGGCAATCTTCGAAGTAAAGCTCCGCCGTATCTTGCGAGTGCATGCCAACTTTGTCGAGCTTCCGCCCTTTCGTAAATCCAGGCGTCCCTTCCTCGATCATAAGCAGGCTGATGCCCCGATGCTTCGGCTCAGCGTGCGGATCCGTCTTCACGACGACGAGGAACAGATTCCCGTTCACACCGTTTGTAATGAACGTCTTTTGCCCATTCACGACATAATGATCGCCGTCTTTGATGGCTGTCGTCCGGATGTTGGCGAGGTCCGAACCGGTTCCGGGCTCCGTCATTGCAACGCCTGTAATGATATCGGCGGTGATGCATCCCGGCAGCCAACGCTTCTTCTGTTCGTCCGTCCCATACGATTCGATGTACGGAACGACGATGTCATTATGCAGGCCGACCCCCGTCAACCCCGCTCCGACCCGTTCCATCTCTTCTCCGATGATGACCCCGTAGCTGAAATCGAGGCCAAGTCCGCCGTATTGATCGTCTACTTGCGGACAAAGGAACCCCATTTCCCCGAGCTTCCGCCAAAAACCGACGGGAATGAGCCGGTCCTTTTCCCATTCCTCATAATGGGGAACCGCTTCCTTCGCCAAGAACTTCCTAAGCGTCTCCCTGAACAGGACATGTTCATCTGTTTCAAAACGATAGCGTGCCATTCGATTCCCCCCTTTATTTCGCTTGCATCCTTATTGCCCCGTCGAGCCTGATCACTTCCCCGTTCAGTAGCGGGTTCGTAAAAATGCTTTCGACTAATTTCGCATACTCATCCGGCCGCCCAAGCCTTTTCGGGAATAATGTCATATCGACTAGCGCATTTTGAGCTGGTTCGGGAAGTCCTGCGAATAGTGGTGTTTCCACTAGACCTGGCGCAATCGTCATAACGCGGATGCCGTATCCAGCAAATTCACGGGCAATCGGCAATGTCATCCCAACGACTCCGCCTTTCGATGCGCTATATGCCGCCTGCCCGATCTGCCCTTCGAACGCCGCCACGGAAGCAGTGTTCACGATAACGCCCCGCTCGCCGTCCGCATTCGGCTCATTGCTCATCATCGCTGCAGCCGCCACCCGGATGACATTGAACGTGCCTGTCAAATTGACGCGGATCACTTGCTCAAAACGGTCAAGCAACATCGGTCCGCCTTTCGACACGACTTTTCCTGGCGTCGCGATACCTGCGCAATTGACGACAGCATTCACCTTTCCGAACACCGAAACAGCTTCCGCCACATTCGCTTCGACATTTTCCGCAATCGCCACATCCGTTTTCAGGAACAAAACATGGTCCCCAAGCTCGTCGACCAATGCATTGCCACGTTCTTCATTCATATCGAAAATAGCAACTTTGCCACCTGCAGCCACGATTCGACGAGTCGTCGCCTCCCCTAAACCGGAAGCTCCTCCCGTGACAATCGCTGTGATATCTTGCATTTCCATTTGTCCATCCCCCTTGTATCAAGTCAACCTCGGTGTCATTGCATTTTAAATTTGAAGTTAGCCCATTTAATGAACGATAGGGCTATTTCCGAATCTGGTTAGATCCGTTCAATAATCGTCGCGTTCGCCATGCCCATCCCTTCGCAAATGGCGAGCAGTCCGTATCTTCCACCCGTACGCTGAAGCTCCTTCACCATCGACACGAGCAGTTTCGTCCCCGTTGCACCGAGCGGATGACCGAGCGCAATCGCTCCGCCATTCGGGTTGAGCTTCTCCGGATCTGCGCCCGTGTCCTTCAGCCAGGCGAGCGGCACGGGAGCGAATGCTTCATTTACTTCATACACGTCCATATCTTCTATTGATAGCCCCGCCTTCAACAGGACCTTCTCCGTCGCTTCAATCGGGCCGGTCAACATCAACGTCGGATCGGAGCCGACAACTGTACAGGCCACGATCCGTGCAAGCGGCTTCAATCCAAGTTCCCCCGCTTTTTCCTTCGACATAAGCAGGACCGCGGACGCACCGTCGCTCATTTGACTTGCATTTCCTGCGCTGATGACGCCATTTTCATCGAATACCGTTTTCAGGCCTGCAAGCACTTCAGGTGTTGAATCTGGACGCGGGCCCTCATCCTTCGCAACGGTTTCCACTTCACCATCGACGCGATTCACAGCAACCGGCACGATTTCGTCATCGAATTTTCCTTCTTCTATGGCACGAATCGCTTTCTGATGGCTTTCAAATGCAAAACGATCAAGTTCTTCACGGGACAGTCCCCATTGTTCCGCAATGCGCTCCGCCGATAAGCCTTGGTTAATAATCTCGTGCTTTTCCATCAGCTTCGGGCTCGGTTTGGCGTCTCCCATGTTTGAGAACATCGGTGCCCTCGTCATGCTTTCGACGCCGCCGGCAATGACGATGTCCATATCGCCCGATGCAATCGCCTGCGAAGCAAAATGGACCGCCTGTTGGCTCGATCCGCATTGGCGGTCGATCGTGACGCCCGGTACATGGACCGGAAAGCCTGCAATCAACGCTGCAGTCCGCGCAATATTGCCGCCTTGTTCGCCCGACTGCGTGACGCAGCCTAAAATGACATCCTCTATATCGCCTTTATCAATTCCTGCACGCTTCACAAGTTCTTCAAGGACGACTGCGGCAAGCTCGTCCGGACGATATTCAGAAAAACCGCCTTTCCGCCTTGCGACCGCGGTCCGCACGCCTTCGACAATGACTACTTCTCTCATATCGACACCTCATTCTCTGAATTAATTGATAGTTCGTATAGTTATAGCTTACAGGAAAGCGTTCCCAATATCTAGAGAATTTTAGGTGTGCCTAGTCCGGAATCGGTCTCAAGTCGTAGATGGAAATCCGCTTTGCGCCTGTTTGGATGAAGCGATGCGCATTGTAAGATGTAGATACAACGAAAGGAGGAACAACAATATGAAAAAAATTGGTCTAACGATTCTCGGCATTGTGGCGGCAATCGTTGTTCTCGCAAACTTAGGGTCGATTTTGGCGCTCGCTATTTCCGGTGCGATTGCTTTTGCAGGATTCCACTATTACAGGAAGAGTGATTCGACATTCCTGAAGCTGTTCTGGGGGATCGTTCTGCTGATCGGATTGGTGACAGCCGTTTCGAACGTGCCTGCATTCATCGGCATCATCGCTTTGCTTGGTGTCTACTATGTATGGCGTAAATGGAACGAGCGTACAAATGACAATGTGATCGAAGCTAAATATTCCGATGACCCGTTCGTCAACTTCGAACGGCAATGGGATGAAATTACAAAATAAGGAGGAAAACAGGATGAACACATTATGGAATAGAATTAAGTATACGGTGCAAGCTGACTTGCACTCGATGCTCGACAAAAAGGAATCGAAAAATCCGATTGCGATGTTGAATCAATATATAAAGGAAGCAGAAAAACAGACGGAATCGGTCGGCAAGCTGTTGGAGCGTCAAGGGAAGTTGAAAGTTGAGCTCGAGAAAGAGTTCACGGAAGCGGAAGCGATGCTTGCAAAACGCCGCCGTCAATTGGAGCTTGCGCAGTCGACGGGCGAAGAGGATTTGGTAGCGTTCACTCAGGATGAAATCCATACTTATGAGGCGCGTGCAAACGAATTGGCGGCTAGCATTACGCAGTCGGAGCAAGAGTTGATTGCGCTTGAACGCAAATTCGAGGAAATGAAGCATAAAGTGAAAGATATGAAAGTCCGCCAGCTGCAATTGATGGGGAAAGAAAACGTCACACGCGCGCATCGCCGCATGGATCAATTCATCTCCCCTGAAACTGGTGACAAGCAAGTTTCAAGCGTCGAGGAAATGAATGCATATATTGAAAATCTCGGCAGCAAGATCAACCGTGAGTATGAAGTGTCGTCGATGGAGCGTCGATTGGAAATGCTTGAGAAAAATGCCGCATCCAAGACGGAAATTGTGTAATATAGAAGTGCGGAGAGTGGCGGTTAGCTACGACAGGCGCTGGAGGGATTGAACAAAATGCGCTTTTTGCCTTTTGTTACAAGACCGAAGCGACCCGAGTAGCTGCCACTCGGAGCCGGACAACAGTAATTAGATGGGAAGGTATCCACCTTCCCTCTTCCATCTGACATCAAGAAGGGGGCGTTACTAATGAAGAAAATGGATACGAATAAGATGACGTTTTGGATTGTGGCTTTTCTTGCGCTCTTTTTCATAGAGGCGACTTTCCTATCGAACGGCAATATCATCTTCCTCCTTCTCGGTGCCGGATTTACGTATTTCGGCTTCAAAAAGCGATCCAAATGGATGGTTTTTCTAGGGCTTTTCTTCATCGTCATGGCGTTAATGACGCTTTGGAGTTTACGAATGCTCCTGCTATGCGGATTCATCTATGTTTTATTCCACTTGTGGAAAGGGATGCCTGCGGAGCAGATGATGCGCCCGTTGAAAGAATTTCAAAAGGAGACGCCAAACGGCATTTGGAAAAATAAATGGTTTTCCGTCCAAGCATCACCCTTCTCCTCGTATGAATGGGAGGACGTGCAAATCCAAGGCTTCTTCGGGGATATCCATGTCGATGTAACCGACACTGTTCTTCCAAAAGGGACGTCTTTCATTGCCATCCGACAAGGATTTGGGCGGATTAAGATCGATCTGCCTTACGAAATTCCGGTTCGCATCCATTACAATACGTTGTTCGGCGAAGCGCGGATCCTCGATCTTAGTCCGAAGCGGATGATTAATGAGACTCTTCATTATAAAGACGGCTATGACGCTGAAATCGGCGACCGGGCGGAGCTGATCATCTCCCTTTCTACATGGATCGGGGACATTGAGGTGGTGCGCAAATGAAGAACTTTTTCGGTCGCAGCCTCTTCTTATCGTTCATTTTCATCGGGATTGCAGCCTTATACTTCTATTCTCTCGTCGATGTTCCATTGAATGAAAGCTGGTTTTTCTTCTATGAAATGCAATATGCGAATGTACCATTAGGCGTCTGGATCATTTTCACTTGCATCACGCTTGGTTCGATTATTGCAAGCTGGATGGGCGGCATCGGCCGTTCCAAGGAGAAGGCAATTGAACAACAGCTCTCGGGGTTAATTAAAAATGAAGAGATCGTGAACATCTCGAAATCTTTTTCTCCTAAGATTGATAGAACGCTTGAGGACGTGTCCAATATTTTGACGACACAGCGGAAAAGCTTGCAGCGGATTACGAATGAACGCGCGGAGGCGCAAGATAAATTGATACAGGAGCAGATTGTGCAAGAACGGCAGCGTCTTGCCCGGGAGCTGCATGATTCTGTTTCCCAGCAGCTGTTTGCCGCTTCGATGCTCATGTCCGCTATTAATGAGCGCGAGCATGAGAAGTCGGTGGAAAAACCTCTTTTACAAGTGGAGCGGATGGTGCAGCAGGCGCAGCTTGAAATGCGGGCATTGCTGCTGCATTTGCGGCCAGCCGCGTTGAATGATAAATCGCTCGCGGAAGGTCTCGAGGACTTGTTAGTCGAATTAAAAGAGAAGGTCTCTTTCGATATCCGCTATCGATTGGAGGAAGTATCTTTGTCGAAAGGAGCGGAGGACCATCTATTCCGGATTGCGCAGGAAACGTTGTCGAACACGTTGCGTCATGCGCAAGCAACGGAGGTCGATGTCCTTTTCGTCGAACGCGACGGTCTCGCTATTTTCCGAGTACAGGATAACGGGGTCGGCTTCGAGGAGTCAGACGGCAAAGGCGGTTCGTATGGATTGCAAAACGTGAAGGAACGGGCGATTGAAATCGGCGGTACATGCAAAATCGTTTCGGTCCCTTCGCAAGGCACGATTGTGGAAGTGAAATTGCCGACAAAAAAGGGGGATGAACCGGATGATTCGAATTCTATTGGCGGATGATCATGAAATGGTGCGGATCGGCGTGTCCGCCTATTTGCAGACGCAGCCCGATATGGAAGTCGTCGATGAAGCGGTCAATGGGAAGGAAGCTGTCGAAAAGGCGCTCGCACTGCGGCCCGACATCATTTTGATGGATATGGTCATGCCGGAAATGAACGGCGCGGAGGCGACTGCTGAAATCATCAAGCAATGGCCGGAAGCGAAAATCGTCATCGTTACTAGCTTCCTCGATGACGACAAAGTGTATCCGGCACTGGAAGCCGGCGCCATCAGCTACATATTGAAGACTTCGAATGCCAAACGGATTGCGGAAGCAATACGCGACACGTTAAAGGGCCAAACCGTGTTGGAGCCCGAAGTGACGTCGAAAATGATGCAGAAGATGCGGTCCGGCAATGGGCATCGCCTTCATGACGATCTGACGGAGCGGGAATTGGAGATTCTTCTTTTATTGGCGAAGGGTAAAACGAACCAGGAGATCGCCGATGATTTGTTCATCGCGTTGAAGACGGTGAAAACGCATGTGAGCAACCTGTTGTCGAAGCTTGAAGTGCAGGACCGGACGCAGGCGGTGATTTATGCTTTTAAGAACGATCTTGTTGAGTGAGTAGTTGCTCGCGGGATAGGTCAAAGGTCACGAAATGATCATAACTAGGGAAAAGTTGCGCATAACCGTGTTGGATTTGCTCATAACTCGCTGAGTTTGCATCATAACTACCTTGAATATGCGCAAAACTTGTTCGGAGTTGCGCATAAAACCGCTTTGCCGTTGGCGAAGCGGTTTTTTCGATTGCCCTGGAGTAGGTCAAAGATAACAAGATGAGCGTAACCCGCAAAGATTGCGCCATAACTCTGTCGAACTCGAGCATAACTTGCCGAGATTGCGACAAAGCCCCTCCGAACTCGAGCATAACCCGCTAACAATGCGACAAATTCATAAAAAACTGCCCCACCACCGGTTTCTCGATGGATGGGGCAGTTTTCACGTTTATTTATTTCCGCGATTCGGATCGAATGGATAGTCTTCGCCCGGATCCGTCGTATTGTAGCCATCTTGATTTGCCTCATTCGTTCTCGTCGGATCGTTTTCATTAAACGCATCCGTCATATTCGAATCGGCAGGATCCGACAATGGCAGTTCATCCGACGGCAAGTTGCCTGTTCGCGGTTCATAGTCCCGCTTAGTCGGATAGTCGCTGCCATTGCCGACTGGAGGCACATGATCTTCCTTCGCCGTTTGATTCATAGCCTGTTGAGCTTTATTCGCGGATTGCTTCGCCTCCCGCTTCATCTCACTTTTCTCCTGCTCCCACTTCTCCTTGGAAACGTCTGCATTTTGCAGGCTGCTTTCCATTTTCGTCAAGTAGCGGGAAGCATGTTCACGTCCACCTAAACCGAAGGCGAGACCGAATGCCAATGCCACTCCTCCAAGAATGAGGATGAATGCCGCATTGATGATTGCCGGTGCAATGCCAAGCTGGCTCAGTGCCATGAAGAATGCAAATGCCAGAATCGCATATTTCGCTACATAGCGCAATACGTGAGGCGCCCCTGTTTGTGTCGTCATGATGCTGCCGACGAATTTCTCGGCAAGATTTGCGAGCCAGAAGCCGATCGCCAAAATGACGACAGCTGCGACAACCATCGGCAAGTATGCGAAAATGCCTGTCGCGAGCGTCACCATGAAGTTCAGGTTTAGAATTTGAAGCGCTTCAACGACGAACAGCAAAATGATAACGATTTGGACAATCGCGCCAATAATTTGGGAGAACGTCGGCATGGAAGCATTCGAGCGCATACCGATCTTTCCTGAAATTGAATTAACGCCGAGATTATCCAATAAGGAAATGACAATTCCCTTGACCCATTTCGCCAAGTAGATGCCGACCAACACAAGAACAACAGCAACCGCAATTTTCGGCAGCATCGTCATAATGTCGTTCAGCATAGCAATGGCAGGTTGGGAAATCCCTTCAAGGTCCAATACTTCCAAAGCAGAAATCGTCACTGGCAGCATGATCAGGACAAAAACGATTGTACCTATGATTCCTGAAATGCTTGTCCCATTCGATCCAGATTTCAGCTTATGTGCAAACCGGTCAACGCCAACCGATTCAAGCAGCTTCGTCACAATCGTGCGGACGATTTTCGCGACAACCCAACCAACCGCAAAAATCAATGCTGCGCCGACAAGTTTCGGAATGAAGTTCATGAAGCTCTCCAACATGCCTTCGAACGGTCCGCTAATACCGCTCAAACCAAGCGCATGAAGAACGGCCGGTACAAATAGCAGCAGGACGACATAGAACGCAATATTCGCAGCCGTCTCGACCCATTTCGACTTATCGATTTCATCGGGGGAGCCCCCTACTTTCGCTACGTACTTATTGAGCTTCATCTTCCCGCCGACTGCCAAAATCACCTTCTTGACAATCAATGCAAGAACCCAAGCCAGTAGCAGAATGAGTGCCGCTTTCAAGATGCTGAGAACCGCTCCGCCGATTCCCGAATACATCGTCATGAATGGTGTTGCAATCATCGATGCATTCATGATGTTAAAGAAGAGAAGGAATGCTAATAGAAGGATACCGAAGAAGAAGACTTTGCTGATGATCTTTTCCACATTCCATTTTCCTTCTCTAACGTCAAGCCTTTCGTTGACTCTGGATTTTTTCAAACGTTTGTGCACCGCATTTTCCACTGCTTTGGCAATGAAAAAGCCGATTAGCAAGACGATCAGTCCGAGAATCAATTCGGGCAACCAGCTTAGCATATTGGCAAAATACATATCTCTGAACATTCCGTGTCCTCCATTCATTAAGTAGTCTAGTTAAGACTATTCCTATAAACGCGGAGGTCTAAACTTATTAATCTATTAAGAATGGAAGAGAACGTACAAAAAAACAGAAGAAGGAACAAGTTTCTGCCCCTTCTTCTGCACATAATTAATCCTCTTCCATATCCACGCGATTCTTCTTGAACATCTTCGACAAAATCTCATACACGATCGGCACGACGATCAACGTCAACAATGTGGAGCTGACCAAGCCGCCGATAACTGTGATGCCGAGACCTTTCGAAATCAATCCGCCGCCTGCCCCATTGCCAAGCGCCAATGGAATGAGGGCACCAATTGTAGCAATCGCCGTCATCAAGATCGGACGTAAACGTGTAGCGCCCGCTTCGAGTACTGCATCGCGCATTTTCATTCCGCTGCGTTCCATGCGGACAATGCGGTCTACGAGTACGATTGCATTCGTGACAACGATACCGATTAACATGAGCAGACCCATCATAACCGGAACGGAAATCGTTTCGCCCGCGATGAGCAAGCCGACGAACGAACCGATCACTGCGAAAGGCAGCGAGAAGAGAATCGCAAACGGCGCGACACCTTCACGGAACGTCACAACTAAGATGAAGTAAACAATCGCAATCGCTGCAACCATTGCAATGCCAAGCTGTGTAAATGCTTCTTGCATGTCAGCCGCGACACCTGCCGTATCGAATGCGACACCTTTCGGCAGATCCAATTCGGCAATCGCCTTGTCGACTTCGGAAGTTGCTTTCGAAATATCCGCGTCTACGAGCTTACCGGAAACAGTGGCATAATATTGGCCTTTGCTTCGGGCAAGCGTATTGAATGTCGATCCTTCTTCCACCTTCACTAACTCTGAAAGTTTCATTGTCGTTCCCATTGCCGTCGGAATTTCCTGTTCCAGCATTTCATCGATCGATTTCGGCTGTTCAGTTGCCTTCTGTTTCACGACAACTTCCAATTCATCGCGATCTTTCCCGACCGTCGTGACAACTTCCTGCGTCCGCGACGGGTTCAGCATCATGATGATCTGCCCAGTCGTCAACCCATACTGCAGCAACTCATCTTGCGTCGCTTTCAATGTATATTGAACGTATGCATCTTCGGCGCTTGAAGAGACATCCTCAATGCCTTTGTTATCTCCCATGACTTTTTCAACCTGTTGAACAGCTTCCTTCAGGCTGCTTAAATTTTCACTGTAGAACGAGTAGCTAATTTCATTTGAGGACATTCCCATGGAACCGAAATCCTGGCTCTTCCATTCCCCGGACTGACCGATGTTGAATACATAGTCTTCAACCTCTGCACGGGCCCCTTGGAAATCTTCCATGTCCGGGTCAAAGATGAGATACATCAGCGCACCATTCGAGCCGCCGCCCATCATCGCGGTCATCGGGTCGGCGCTGTCCATGATGGATAATTGAACGATGTCAATATCATCGCGTTTCAGCATTTCCTTCTCGACAACTTCGACGTTTGCCAATGTTTCATCCTGAAGCTCACCTGTTGCAGGCGTGTACGTAATGTACATCACTTTATCCTCATCGCTGCCTAAGAAACTGAAACCGATCAGCGGCATGAGCCCTAGGCTGCCCGCCAATAGAACGACGGAAATGATCGACGTAATGACTTTATGGTTCAGCGACCACCCTAGGATACGCTTATACCCATTCGCCATTTTGCCGGCTTCCTTATGCTGGCTTTCCTTCTTTTCACCATACAATTTTTTCTTGAATAAAAAATGGGACAATGCCGGCACGATTGTAATCGCGACGAGCAATGAAGCACCAAGTGCAAACGACATCGTCAATGCGAACGGCATGAACAGCTCTCCGACCATTCCGCCTACAAAGATAAGCGGCGCAAATACCGCAACAGTGACAAGCGTCGAGGACATGATCGGCTTGAACATTTCAATCGTCGCTTCACGAATTAACGCGCGCCCTGACAGCTTCTCCGTTTTCAAATGAAGTCGCCGGTATATATTTTCCACAACGACGATGGAGTCGTCGATGACACGGCCGATGGCGACGGTGATTGCACCGAGCGTCATAATATTAAGCGTTATATCCATCCAATGCAGCAGCAATAACGCCATGAACACTGAAACTGGAATAGAAACGATAGAGATAATTGTAGATTTGAAATCACGCAAGAAGAGCAGGATGATCAATACTGCAATCAGACCACCGAAAAGCGCTTTTTCAACCATTGTCGATACGGATTTCTCAATCGGTTCACCTTGGTCAAGCGATACATCGACAACTAATCCTTTGATCGCTTTTTCTTCATCTTTCATCAACTTCTTCACGTCATTCACGACATCGACCGTATTTGCCCGTTGCCCTTTGACGATTTGAATTGCAATCGCATTTTCACCGTTCGTACGGGAAACGGACTGCACTCTACCTACTTTTTCAATCTTTGCAATATCGCCGAGCTTAACGAACGGCGTTGGATTTGCCTCCGACGGTGTGACAGGGATAAGCATACCCTTCAGCTCATCGATCGTCATGAACTTGCCATCTACAGCGACACCTTGCTCGCCTTCCTCAAACTCAAATAGTCCGAGTGAAACTTCCATATTGCTCGCCTGGATCATTTGCTTAACGTTGTCTTCCGTCAAACCAAGCTGAGCCATTTTTTCCTCGTCGTACGTCAGCTCCACTTCTTCAATATGCTGCCCCGAAATCGTCGCAGAGGCAACCCCGTCGATCTTTTCGATTTTCGGCAGCAAAATATCTTCGACTGTGGATGTTAGCTCAACGATATCCTCCGTTGTACTGCTCACACTTAGCGCAACGACTGGCATCATATTCATGCTGATCGCAGTGATGACCGGTTCTTGCGCGCCTTCCGGCAACTTCAATGAATCCATCGCGGACGCCAATTCCCGCTTCGCTTCATCCATATCAATGCCGTAATCGTATTCCACTTGAATGCTGGACATATTAGAATAGGAATTGGAGTAGACGGATTTCACATGATCTAAGTTCTCTACCGCCCTCTCGATAGGTACCGAGACTTCCTCCATGACCTGCTCCGGCGTTGCACCGGGATAGACACCCATCACCATTAAGTACGGTATTGAAATATCCGGCAGCGTCTCTGTTTTCATTTGCGTTGCTGAATAAACACCAGACACCGTTATAATAATGGTGAGTAACCAAACTGCTAATTTATTCTTAAGAACAAAATTGACTAAGCCTTTCACCCTTACACCTTCCCCTACATTGACAGTTTTAACTCATTTCTTTATACTAATGACTACCTGGTCAATTGTCAAGAAATAGCATAGGAGCGATTCGCATATATGACGAAAAAACAACTAATTATGGAGAAAGCCTTGGAGCTTTTTGCAAAGCAAGGATTTGAGTCAACGTCTATCCAGCAAATAACTGATCATTGCGGTATTTCCAAAGGTGCTTTCTATTTATCGTTCAAGTCGAAAGACGAGTTGATCGTCGCGTTGATTGATCATTTCATGAAACAATTCACCTCCGATATTGACTATGTGGTCAATCATACGCAAAATGATGAGGATTTATTATACAAATTTTACCACACATCATTTGACTCATTTCAAAAGCACTCTGATTTCGCCAAAATCCTGATGAAGGAATTAATGCAATCGTTTGACGAAGAGCTGTTTTCAAAATTCCATTCATATAATAAGTCGATGGAAAAAGTGATTTTGACGATGATTGAAAGACTATATGATGATACAGACAAGTATTTGAAATTTGACTTGGCCTTTTGCATTAAAGGCTTTTTGAAAACCTATTCAGAGCTGTTTTTACTATACAAAGCCCCATTGGACATAGACTTGTTAATCCGATCCCTCGTGGAAAAGACAAACCTGCTTGCGAAAAACATGACGGTTTCCTTCATTTCCGACGAACTGATCCAAGCACTCGATCAGCCTTTGGATGAAGAGTATTCACTGGGGCAGATTGTTGAAATCGTTGAGAAGAACATTGTGGACATGGAGGAGTCAACCGAAAAAGACTCGTTGATGCTATTGAGGCAGGAGCTATTGGCACCGTCGTTGCATCCGGCAATCATAAAGGGATTATTGGAAAATATCCAGCGCCATCCACATTGTAAATGGACCGCTTATATATTGCGGAGGCATTTTGGAATAAAGTAAGCAAAAACGCTTTGATAGCTATTTCAAGCTACCAAAGCGTTTTAATCTTTATTCATTCTCCAATCGCACGGTTCAATCCATGGATGACGCCTGCGTGCACGCCTTCATGCCACAAAGAGAACTGCATGACCGCGTCGACTGTCCCCATCGTCAACATATCACCAATTTTGAGCGGTTCAGCTAGCACTTGGTCGAGATTCCCTTCTAATGCTTGTAGGACGCGCGGCAACTGCTCTTGAAGTGCGACAAGCACTTCCTCTTTCGAAGGAGCCTGACCTTCCCATTTCGCCGGGCTCGTTCCCATCGTGAAAAACGCATCCCACTCATTGTGCTTCGGCTCAAAAGATGGCAAAGCCTTTGCTGCGAATTGTTCCAATGAAATATAAATATGCCCGGCGTTCCATCGGATCGTATTATTGAATCCGGCCTGCTGTTTGTCCCATGCATCTTCCTTCGCCTTAGCTAAACGCCCCATCGTATACATCCTTGCAAATTTCAACTGTTCGATTGTCGCCATTTCCCATTCCCCCTTTTCTTCATCATACTAGAGGGCAATGAAAAAGGAAAAGCGGACGTCCGCTGTCAGGAGTCCGCTTATGCTAGATCTATGGGCTTGTCATTTCTTTTCTGGTTGTTCCATTTTTCACGGGTCTCGCTGTTGAATTCCCGATTTTCGCTCGCCTGCATTCTTACAGGCACCTCATTTTCCATCACTTGGAGTTCATTGACTAGCGGCTTATTTTTACTATAAGCGGATGGGTCATCCATGCCTGTTCTATCTTGTGCGTTTTTGCGGAATTCATTTGTCCAGTTCGAGTCGGCAGGATCCGCCAAAGGCAGTTCATACGTTGGCCCGACCCCTTTTCCAGGGTGTAGGATCTTCGGTTCCAAGTCCTTTTTATTCGGATATTTACCATCAACGATCGTCATATGGATTCCTCCTTTTTCTCTCATCAAACACGTAAATCCCGCGCGTGGCGAGAGGTGGTTTTTATCTATACCCTTCGATACTTAAGCCCAAACCTCTTTTTTCGAAATAATTTGCAAAGGGAACATCAGACTATTAGTTTCGTCAAAGTAACATAGAAATCGCGGGGTGATGATATGCAGAAATGGTTCGGAGCTGTCTTTCCTATTTTGAGCATTTTACTATTGCTTTGGATTGAGCAAAGTGTCGGTGTGACGTATGGAGTCAAAACGGTCGCAAAGGTCATACTATTTCTCGCAATCCCTTTGATGCTTTTCCGTGCGACAAGGTTTCCATTTCTCCGGTTTCGGAAAGCTGATCGAAAGAGCATTCGACTCGCCTTCATTTTAGGAATATCAATCATGGCGCTTATCATTGGTGCATTCCTTTTATTGCAACCGCATATCGACATCGCTTCCTTGCGTGACGACTTGTTGCAATCCGGCATCACCCCTGCCGTTTTTCCGTTCATCGCACTTTACATTTTACTTGGAAACTCGGTCATTGAGGAATTCTTTTTTCGCGGATTGTTGCCAAGCTTATTCGGCGAGTCAAAAATACGTTTCATCCTACCGCCGTTCTTTTTCTCCATTTACCATATCGCGATTTTCCTGCCATGGTTCACATTGCCGATTCTATTGCTTGCGGTTGGCGGGCTTTGGGCAGGCGGGCTGATTTTTCAGCTTGTGAATGAAAAATGCCGCACGATCCTGCCGTCTTGGATCATCCATATGTTTGCGGATCTCGGCATATTACTTATCGGGGTGTATATCCTTTATTTTTATTGACACGGAAGTGCTCAATTTTTTTCGGATTGCCGATGACGATCAGCGTATCTCCCCGCTGGAATTTTTCACTTAGATCCAGATTGCTAAGCAGTTCTTCATTCCGTAAAATCGCGACGAGGGTGATTTCAAAGTGCTTCTGCAGGTTCGCGTCCTCGATTGTCATGCCGATTAACGGTTCCGAATGATCCAGGGCGACTTCCCCTACCATGAACTCTTTTTTCTCCGAACGGATCAAATCATTGATGAAGTCCGTGCCGTTCGGTTTCATGACAGACATCGCCAACTCCCTTCCTCCAATGACGGAAGGATTGATGACGCTCGTGGCACCCGCTTTTTCCAATATGTCTTCCGAGTCATCCCGTTCGGCACGCGCTGCGATGACAATGTCCTCATTGATGCTTTTCGCAGTCAACGTGATGAACACATTGTCGGCATCATTGGAGAGGGCAGTGATCAAGGCGCGGGCTTGACCGACACGCGCCTGCAGCAAGATGGCTTTGTCAGTCGGATCGCCGATGATTCTTAGAGTGCCTGGTTCGACGACTTCCAGTAGATCACTTTCATTTTCGTGAATGAATAATATCTGAACGCCTTCCTCTTTCAGCTGCTTATACACTTGTCTTCCGACGCGACCAAAACCGCAAATGACGATATGATCGTTCAAATTGGCAATTTGTTTTTCCATCCTTCTCACCCACACCCTATTCGATAATTGCTGCTCGATAAAATAAGAAGCACCGACTCCTAATGCGTACGTCACAATTCCTGCTCCTAGCGGCACGAGAAAGAGTGCAAACCACCGGCCTTCCTGCGTCGTCGGATAAATGTCCCCATAGCCGATCGTCATGACCGAAATGATTGTCATCCAAAAGGCATTGAAAGGTGATAAATCTTCAAAATACATAAACCCGGTCGTCGCCACAACGAGCAGAAGCACCGTTATGCCGATCAAAAAAATGACCCGCTTATATCGCCTATCCAAATCCATCCATCGGCTATACAAACCGGTCACCTCCGCACAAAAGTTTTTCTATCTGTATTCCTTTGCTTGGTCGGTTGTAAACCTTCTTCGATGCCCACAAACAAAAAAACGCATGCCTGCCAATTTTCCCGGCATTGCATGCGGATTTTTTATTTTGTCAGCACGGATACTGTCACTTTGAACAGATCGCCGTCCAGATCGATTTTCATCCTTCCGCCGTGCATGTCGACGATTGATTGTGCGATGGCTAAACCGAGTCCTGAGCCGTCGGTATGTCGCGATGTGTCTGCACGCTTGAAACGCTCGAACAGTTCATCGACATTTTCACCAAGCTCGTATTTCGTAATATTTTTCACGACAAATTCTGCAGACTCCCCTACTTTACGCAGTGTTACGTATACACGAGTTCCCGGCAATGAGTATTTGATTGCATTGACGATCAGGTTATCAAGTACGCGCCACCATCTTTGGCCGTCTACGTAGGCGATAAGCATATCTTCAGGGAATGTCGTCCTGAAATCGAGCCCCGATTCTGCGATTTCTTCAGCATGTTCAGCAAGTGCTTGCTGGAGCAATTGCGTCAAATCGACACGCTGCTTGTGCAGTTCCAGATTGCCGCTTGCCATTTTCGACACTTCGAATAAATCCTCGATGAGCGTCTTCAGTCTTTGCGATTTCTTATCCAATATATCGACATATTTCGCGCGTTCTTCCGGTGTGATCGTTTCATCTTTTAAAAGGTCGGTGTACGTAATGATCGACGTCAACGGCGTTCGCAGGTCATGGCTCACATTCGTGATCAATTCCGTTTTCAGCCGCTCGCTTTTCGCCTGCTCGCTCATGGAAACCCGTACGCCTTCTCGAAGATTGTTCAAGTTTTTCGCGTGATCCGCGAGTGGTGAACGGCCTTCGATTTTGATGTCTTCATTCAAACGTCCGGAAGCCATTTGTTCTGTCGCAACGATGATTCGGTTTAAGTACGCGGAACGCCGAATGAAAACATAAAGCGCTGGCAAGCCAAGAAATAGGACGCAAGCAATATAGACGACAAATAAAAACGGCGCTATGAATCCTCCGACAAATCCTATACCCGCAAGGAAGAATCCGATAAGCAGGATAAATGATTGAACGCCGATCGATCTCTTCAAGAACATCTCACGGATTGCCCTTAAGAACTGGAGCGTGAAACTGTTTTTCACATCCTTCGCAAACATACCTTCCCGCTTCCATCGCTCCACACTGTTCACAAGCTGGAATGCAAGCAAGGCTGTCATGAGGACGCCTCCAAAAAAGATGGTGCCCAGCCAAATAACCCAACTTTCCAGTCTTTGTTGCATAAAGAAGTTCAGCAGATTGTAGGACTTGCTGTTGATGGATTCTACTAAAATTAGCGCTGACATGAAAAATGCCGCTGCTTTTACATCGATTTTCACATCAGAATACCAATCAGCAATCGGTGTTCCTGTCACCCATTCCTTCCGAAACTTCATAACAGTTAATAAGGCAATGAGTGCTAGTAAGCCAAGAGCCCAAAAGGCATACATGCCATATTTCCCTCTGTTGAAATCCTTGTATTGTGCATATAAAGCGCCGCCCTTCTCAAAGGCCGCCTTAGGAACAATGACAACACCTTCAAAGGATTGCACAGGGTTTGCCATGGCAGTTATTTCTTCATCGGACACATAATCATCTTCATAATATTTAACGTATGTCGTTGTCCATTCCGAATAGCGTCCCGGTAATGAGCTCGCCTTAAAGTAATTACTATTTGCATTGAAATTCTTTTTATAGACAGCAGGTTTCGAAATATCACCTTTAGAAAACGTCTCGCCAGTTTCGACATTCTTTAATTTATAAGCAACATGTAATGAATAGGTTTTATTTTTAACTTCATTCAAATAATTCTCTAAAACCTTTTCTTTCCCTTTACGGATTTTCGCCTCTACATGGCCATCTTGCTCAAAGTTCTTTCGGATATCCTCCAATTTCATATCCCGTTCTTCAATCAGAGAGCTTTGCAATAATTCATTTCCAGCATCTTTCGCATCAGCTATTCTCTGTGCATATTGGTCGTGGATATTGGAAAGCTGGTCTGCCAGTGTCCCATATCGGTACCGATGTCTCTCGATTTCATCGTCGGATACCGTAATTTTCTTCTTCGCCTCTTCTATGTTGATCGGATTTAGAACGGAAGGACCGATTACATCGTAAAACTCGTCTAACTGCCATTTCATATCATTCGAATCGGAAAAATCCTTTCCAATCAAACCCGTCCCCTGTCTTGCAAATGTAAGGCTGGCAAGCAGCACAATTGTAACAAGCGCGGACCATACTAATAGAAGTGCTTTATTTTTCATCAGGCCGTGCCCCCTCTAATGATGCGTGAAAAATATGCGATAGCCCTTGTTGATCGTTCCCATCCACTTTCGATCATATCAAGGATGTGCGGGAAGCAATAACCGATGCTGACCATGGCGATACAGATGGAGAATACCGAAAAGACGACGCCCCAATCACTTCTCGATTTTGTAACCAATGCCCCACACCACCTTTACATATCGCGGATTTTTCGGGTCCGCTTCAATTTTTTCGCGAATTTTACGGATGTGGACCGCCACGATATTTTCCGCATTGTACGCTTCTTCATTCCATACACGTTCGTAAATTTCATTTATCGAAAACACACGCCCCGCATTTTTCATAAGCAATTCCGTAATCTTATATTCAATCGGCGTCAGCTTCACCGGTTTCCCATCAACCGATAACTCTTTCGCATCTTCATCGAGCGCCAACCCGTCAATCTCAATCTTTTTCTGGCCTTCGTATGTACCGAACTGGACATACCGACGCAGCTGTGACTTGACGCGCGCCATCAATTCAAGCGGGTGGAACGGCTTCGTTACATAATCATCTGCTCCGACCGACAGACCATGGATCTTATCCGTATCCTCCGCCTTCGCGCTGAGCATGATGATCGGAATGTTCTGCGCCTCCCGGATTTTGAACGTCGCCGTAATCCCATCCATATTCGGCATCATAATGTCGAGGATGAGCAGATGGACTTCATTCGTTTGAATCAAATCAAGCGCCTCTTTCCCATCCGCTGCCTTCAACACGTCGTATCCTTCATTTTTCAAATAAATTTCGATCCCATCGCGGATCTCCTTATCATCATCCGCCACGAGAACTGTGAACTTCGCCATCATCCGCACCTCACTTTCCTCTATGATACCAATTGTAGTGGTTAAATCTTAACATTCGATGAGGGGAATTATGAAGAAATTCTTAAGATGGTGGTTCGTTGGCTTAAGATTTATGTCTGATAATGGTTGAGTGGTGTTAAAGTCGGTGTGAGTGGTGATAAAGTGCGTCTAAGTGGTGATAACGGTCGTCTAAGTGGTGATAAACTTTTGCCGACTTCAAAATCGATGGATTTGTTCGCAAGTCGTCCTGGAAATCGCTTGAAATGTGGCGCAGCGGTGGTAAACCGGGGAGAATCGGTGGTAAAGTCCCGAGATTCGGTGGTAAACTCTTGCAAATCGGTGGTAAACCCTTGCAAGTCGGTGGTAAGCTGTTGCATTCGCGGAAAATGCATGGAGACTGCCATGGAAATCCCTCAAATTGCATCGAAGCGGTGATAAATCGGTATAAGTCAGTGATAAATGCCTAAGAGTCGGTGATAAAATCGGACAAGACGGTGATAAATGCTTGAGAGTCGGTGATAAACTGCCTGAAGTCTGTGCTTTTGGTAGACTTATTCCCTAAGGGAGATCTGCTTTTCTCCCACTTGTTATAAATCAAACCAAAATGTCCATCCTTCCCATATATCGGGAGGTGAATCGACTTGGCGAATGAGAAGAAAAAGAAAATCAAAAAAGGCAATACGCTGGATCGTGAGGAATTCGGGTATGGATTCGATATTAGCCCTGATGATATGGGTGTAATCGGGAAGAATGACAACGTGAAAAATAAAAACAATACGAAAAGAGAAAAATATGACAAAGACCGTCCGCCGACAAATTGGTAGACACTATTGATTTCTCTGAATCAAACGACTATAATCATTTCAACTACATCTTACTAAAGGCAATGAGAGGGAAAAGTAAAAAGCGGATGTCGCATAGAGAGCTTCTGACGGTGGAAATGAAGCGGACAAAACTTTTGAACATGATCCTTGAGCCGCGCGCTGAACGTCTTTTGACTAGTAGGATGCGACGAGTTTTGGCGCTTGTTATCCACGTCAAAGTATAACGCTTTTTTGGCGCGTACTTTTGGAGGCAATCAGTGTGAGCTGCTTGCGAAGTAAGGTGGTACCACGGGTGATAGACCCCGTCCTTATCGGTTTTTATCGATAGGGGCGGGGTTTTTTATTTTCTCAAGAAAGTTTTGCGCAAATTTATACCGGTTTTGAGGAATTTTGTAGGAGTTATGCGCACTTTCAGCATAGTTATGAGGCATTTCAGCAGAGTTATGCGCAACTTTTGATGGATTATGCGCATTTCGGGACTTTAAACCTACTTCAAATCTAGCCTTCATCTCCAATCAATGGAGTAGAAGGCGATCAAAAACTAAGGGGGAGTCGAACATGTCAGTTTTTATCGGAGGAGCTTGGCCGTATGCAAATGGGTCGCTGCATCTTGGGCATATCACGGCATTGCTGCCGGGGGATATTTTGGCGAGGTATTACCGGTTGAAAGGCGAGAAGGTACTTTACGCTTCGGGAAGTGATTGCAACGGTACGCCTATTTCGATCCGGGCGAATGCCGAAGGAGTATCTGTTAAGGAAATCGCGGACCGTTACCATACGGAATTCATCGTTTGCTTTTCAAGACTGGGATTCTCGTATGACATTTACACGCGAACAGACGGAAGGTTTCACCATCAAGTCGTCCGTAATGTATTTTTAACGTTATTGGACCGCGGTTTTATTTTCAAAAAGGAAGTGGAACAGACGTATTGCGAGGTTGACGAGCGTTTTCTTCCCGACCGATTCGTCGAGGGAATTTGTCCGCATTGCGAAAGTCGGGCACGCGGCGATCAATGCGACAATTGTGGCTCGATTTTAGATCCACTTGAATTGTCGGAGCGCACGTGCAAGCTTTGTGGAAATGAACCGACTGTGCGGAAAACGGAGCATTTTTATTTCAAATTAAGTGCTTTCCAAGAGGAACTTGAGAAGTATGTCGGTGCAGCGAAGACCGAAGGAAGATGGCGTGAAAATGCGATTCATCAATCCGAGCGCTATTTACGGGAAGGACTCCGTGATCGAGCCGCCTCCAGGGATTTGGCGAATGGTGTCGGTATTCCTGTAAGAGGCTATGAGGATAAGAAAGTGTATGTGTGGATTGAGGCAGTGACGGGCTATTATTCCGCGAGCCAGGAATGGGCCGCTTTGAACCGTGTTGATTTCGTGGAGTTTTGGAATGAAGATACGGTCTCCTACTATGTGCACGGCAAAGACAACATCCCTTTCCATACGATCATTTGGCCCGCGATTCTTATGGGAATCGGGAAAGAGTACGCATTGCCGACTCGTGTCATTTCCAATGAATATTTGACATTGGAGAAGCGGAAATTGTCGACGAGCCAGAACTGGGCGGTATGGGTGCCGGATATTTTGGAACGTTATCATCCGGATTCAGTGCGCTATTTTCTGACCGCGAACGCCCCAGAAGGCAGGGATGCAGATTTTTCATGGCGGGAGTTCATTTATAGTCATAACTCCGAACTGTTGGGCGCGTATGGGAATTTCGTGAACCGGACGTTGAAGTTTATTGAGAAATCGTATGATGGGGTTACGCCGGTTGCGGAGATTAATGGGGAAATAAAAAAGACCATTGTGGATCTTTACCGAATTGTTGGCGAGCGTATCGAGACTGGACATATTAAAGAAGCGATTGAAACGATATTCGATTTTATCCGACAAGCTAATAAATACTTCGATGATGAGAAGCCTTGGATTCAGATCAAGGAGGACGAAGCAGTATGCGCGCGGACGATGTCGACTTGTGTGTACATTATTGCCAACTTGGCGCAGCTCCTCTCCCCTTTCCTGCCGTTTTCGAGTGAGGAAGTCGGGAGGATGTTGGGGGTTAGGAAATTTGAATGGAATGAGATTCAAATTGGGGGTAGAGCATTGGTTGATGTGAAGCCGCTGTTTGAGCGGATTGATGTTGCGCAAATTGATGTGGAGTTGGAACGGTTGAAGGAGAAATCTGCAGGGGTTAAATAATTCTTGGCCTTCTCGGCATTTGAGAGGGCTTTTTCTTTTGAAATTGGAGGAGGATTGTAGCGAGTCGGTGATAAACTTATTTTTGTACGAAAATAAGTTAGCAACTAGAAAAAATCGCTCGTTTGCTGTAAAGAAACGCCTAAAAAATGGGCGAACGGTGATAAAGTCGTGTTGAGCGGTGATAAACTCACTCTAAGCGGTGATAACAGCGGTGTAAGCGGTGATAAAGTGAGCCGAAGCGGTGGTAACGAGGCGAGAAGCGGTGGTATTCGGTTGAAAGTCGGTGGTAACCTGCCGAGAGTCGGTAGTAAAGTCGCCCAAGTCGGTGGTAACTTGCTGAGAGTCGGTGGGAAACTCCCCTCCTCCAAATAATTGGTGCAATCTCGCCTTCCGTTTGAGACAATATACTGACAAAGGAAAAGTTGGAAGGAGGAATCACGTGAAAGAACGTTATTTTTGGGTAGCACTCGGACTTATTGCAATCAGTTGGATTGTGAATTCATTATATGCACATTCGAACCAGTTGGAGGAGCCTATTTTTCTGGATCATTATATTGAAACGACTACGGATGAAAACGACCATAACTATGTCACCTTCTACTACTTGGCGAATAAAAATGATCGCTCACATATCAATTACATAAGATTAGGTGATGTCGAAGGCTTTCCGCAAGGTGACTACTTCTATACGGATACCACCGCCCCTCATGCGATTGACACTTTTAGACATCAAGAACTGAGAAGCATAACCGTCAAATTACGGTCATTCAGCGATAATACGGAGAAACAGTCATTCAATGAAATGGCCGTGTTTTATTCAGACGGAAGATCATCAACCGCGGCCATCGGGGAAGTAATCATCCATCCAAATAGGTTTTATGCGAATGACGATAGTAGAGCGTTAGAGCAACCATCCAGCGGAGGCAGCAATGACGGTTCGAGTTGGGATACATTCCGAGCAACCGAGCCGTTGGCAATCGAGAAGATCGATTTCCCTTTCAATGAACCGATTGAAGACTGGTTCCTCTTCACGATCAGCGGCAAACAAACAGAACAACCGCTGGATTCCCTCAAACTTCCGATTCATTTAGAGAAGGATAAATCTGTGACATTGAGAGTCGATTTTAAAGAAAAAAGTTTTGTGAACCCTTTCGCATTCGCCATCCGTATATCTGGAACAACAGCGGATGGAAAACCTTTCACAAACTATGCTCACTACAATCTGTTTCCGTATGTAACACAAGATGACGTGAACCGAATCATCGAGGAAAAGACAGGGAGGGTTTCGAGTGAATAAAGCGTTGCGGTATATGTTTTGGGGATACCTTTTCATCTTTTTCCGACTTCATGTCATGATCGATCTGTTGATGGACCCTGTTGGTTATTATTTGATCTATGCCGGATGCTCTAGGCTCGTGGATGTCTTTCCGAAGGCGAAAAAGGCGATGATTGTCGGATTCATTGGCATGCTTGTATCAGTGCCTTCTGTATTTGTGAATCTCTCTGATCCGGCACTTTCAACGGGCTGGACTACCTACGCTCTGTTGCTTTCAGCGTTCAAACTGATCACAGCGTATTACTTATTTGTTTTATTGCAGGATGTCGTAAAAGTAGTCGGCGATCAGGCATTGCAAAATCGGACAAATACGACATTCACATTTTTCGCGGCCATCCATCTTATCACACTGGCCATCATGTCTTTTTCAATGAATATGCCAGGAAACGATTCGGACGCGATCACTTTATTAGTTTTCGGTATAGCTGTTGTCATAATGGATATTCTGTTTTTACTTTTAATCGGTGCCATCCGGCGCGTCAGCCCCAAGCAACTGCATATAGATACACTCATTTGAAACTTATTTTCAGCATTAAGTTAGAAACAAGGGGGTTATCATTTGTTCAAAAACAATTCAAACCAAGTACGCGCTGGATGGATCATCTTTTTAGCATTTTTAGCGATGTTCATTGCGCAGCAGATTTTCGCGATACCGGGAGGCGTTTTGCTAGCGATCGCCGATTTCCCGTTCCAAGACGGAAATTACAATATGGATATTATGGCCACGTTCGACAGGCACCCATGGATTTTCCTGTTGACGCAAGGCGGCGGGACAGTCGGCGGCATGCTCGCGACGGTATTGTTATGGCGCTTTGTCAATAAAGGAACGTTGAGAGAGCTGGGCTTCAGTGGGCCGTTGAAAGATTTAGGGTTCGGCCTTCTGCTTGGGGCAGTTTCGATCGCGGTCATTTTCTTTATTCTATTGGCTTCCGGAAATGTGGACATGGTTAATTCGTTCACGAAACCCGAGTTCACAGTGTACTCATTGTCGTTTCTTGTCTTATTCATTCTCGTCGGCTTTTTTGAAGAGATGTTTTTCAGGGGTTATGTCATGTCGACGATGGAGAGGCGCGGGAATCCCAAATGGCTCATTTATGTCGTCTCCGCCGTCGTGTTCAGTTTGGTTCACGGCACGAATCCGAACGTCAGCCTATTGGGCTTGGTCAATATCGCGTTGGTCGGCATTTTATTCGCCTATATGTTTGACGCGACGAAAAGCTTATGGCTGCCGATCGGTTACCATATAACGTGGAATTACTTTCAAGGGAATGTTTTCGGATTTGCAGTTAGCGGCACAGCTCCGCATGGGATTTATAATGTTTCTATTGAAGATGGAAATACGTGGCTGACGGGCGGACCGTTCGGATTGGAAGGCGGCTTACTGGCGACGTTGTTAATTATTTTAGGATTTTTTGGGACGAGGCTTTATGTGAGGATGAAGGCGGAGTAGGCGTTATGCGTGCTTTTCTTAATTTATGAGCGAATTTAGCGGTTTATGGACTTTTGGGGAAGTTTATGCGCGTATGGAATGATTTATAAGCTTTTGTGGCGTTTTATGCGTGATTGGAACGATTTATGCGTTTCTATAGCTATTTATGCGTCTTTTGAAAACCTTGAGGCTGCCTAGCTTATGGCAGCCTCTTCTTTTCGTCCGCTGAGCGTTAATACGAGGATTCCGCCTAAGAGGAGCGCGATTCCTGACCATGAAATAAAGTCGAGCCTTTCCCCGACGACTAACACACTTAAAATCGCGGCAGTGAGCGGTTCAGCAAGTGAGAGCGTCACCGCGGATGACGAAGGGATGTGCCGCAAGCCGGTGGAAAACAGAATATACGCGACGCTTGTCGTGGCAATTCCAAGATAGATCATTGTCGATATACCGGGAAGCGTTAACAATCCGTCCGTTTCAAAAATGAAAAGAAATGGCATAAGCATAATTGCGCTCACCGAGAAAATGACGGCGACTGAGGGAATCGCGTCCGCTTTCTCCAATACTTCTTTATTAAATAACGTATAGAAGGCGAACAATAGGCCGGCACAAAGGGATAACGTGACGCCTACCGGATTGACAACCAACCCTTCTTTATTCGAAAACAATAATACACATCCGACAATGGCAAGCGATGTTGCCGTCAGCCATATTTTCGTCGGGCGTACTTTGAGAATCAGCCACTCGATGAGCCCCGAAAACATCGGCGCGCTTCCGATTGCGACAACCGTTCCAATGGCGATTCCCGTTAAGCGGATTGACGTGAAAAAGCAATATTGGAAGATTGCCATCGCCAATGCTGAAAAAATCGTCGCTTTCCACGGCCAGTTCCGAAAATCGATTTTCCGAAGAATAAGCATAATGATGAGCAATGTGAAACCGCCGACAGCGAGCCTAGAGGCACCGACCGCCAAAGGGTGTACCGTTTGTGGCATGAATGTTTGTGCGGTGCCGGTCGTTCCCCAAAGCATCGCCCCTAATAAGACAACTATGAATGCAATGCGCTGTGACAAAAAAATCCCTCCCCCGATATATTGAATATATCATGATATCGAAGGAGGGTGTATGAATTCTCTAAATTATTTTGCTGTTGATTCAATCGTGTTTTTCAGCTTTGCCAATAACCCATCCCAACCTTCGGACATGCGTGGTCGAACGATGTCATGCGATTCGCCGAACTCGGTCTGCTTGCCATCCTCCCAGCCGGCATGAATGAAGGTCAATTCGGTTTCGCCATCGACTTCCTTCAGTTCAAAATGGACTTGCCAATCCTTGCCCCAGACGAATGAAAAATGGTTCGGCGGTTGGATTTCCGTCACTTTACATGGCGATTCGCCCCAGGGACCCGCTTGCAAGGTGAACTCCTTCCCTTCGACCGGTTCCATGTCGCTCGGCATGAACCAAGCGCCAATTCCATCCGCCGTTGAAACGTACGGCCATACTGTTTCGATTGGAGCATTGATAACGATGTTTTTTCTGATTTGTGTTGTAGACATTTAACTTCTCTCCTTAATTCTTAACTGGCTTATCCTATTATTATTTTAGCATCAACCACTTCGGAATTGCATTTTCGTTAAGGAATGAAATGAATTCTTTGAAGCTTCTCCTGAACATCGGGATGAATCTGATTCTCCCCTTTACTGATAAGCTCATCCGTTTCGATACTTTTGAATACATCATGAATGGCTCGTAATTGATCCATCTGCTCAACTGTCGGTGGTATTTTTATCATTTTGTTCAGCAGGTCAATCGCGCCATCTAAAGAAACATTCAGCTCCGGGTTCAACTCCGCAACCATTTCCAGCAATCCTCGGGCATTATAAACATCAGCTAAGATCGGCTCAATGATCAGCCTTCTTTCATCTTCTTCCTTATGCGTCTCCTCACCGGCTTCTAGAACAGATAATGTTTTCGTTGCAAAAGCCAGGTCCATCAATTCAAATGCATCGTTGAAAAAGGCATAGGAGGCCGGCTCGTTATCCACATTATTCGTGTTTTCTTTCTTATAAAAGGTTTCTTTCTGATAGCCATTTTCATTTTCATCGTAGGTGAATTTCTGCACCTTCCGATCGGAATGAGACGACATAATCATTACGATTCCTGGTTTCTTGTTAAATCTTCCTGTACTAAACTCTATTGAGCCGTTCTGAACAAATTCATCAAAAAGCGGATACGTTTTCTCGCCGTCTTTCACGACCAACAACCAGCTCTGTCCGTCATCCCAAGCAAAGAGCCCATTTTCCATTTTTCCTGCATTCACATATAACTCGATTATTTCATCTTCCCCATCCCCGTCCAGATCCAACGTGGTTGATTTATAAAGCGTCTTCGGATATTTCTCAATATCTTTTGCAACAATCATCGAATAATCATTATTCACTTGTTGATTCATTGCTAGTTCAAGCGCTTCTCTTTCTTCCTCAATTGTATTTACAAGAGCTTCTTTTTCCGATGAAATTTGCTCGATCCGCTTTTTTAGTTCGTTTATTTCTTTGGTCTGATCTGTGTTTGATTGATCACTGTTTGACCGATCCGTGCAACCGCCAAGTATACCTGCTACGCAAACGATTCCCAGTAAGAGTCTCCTCATTCCCTATCCCCCTATTTGTACTCAATTCAACACTTCTAGTATTGATACGTTCTTAACGCCCCATTTGTTTCAATAGATTTAAAGTGGAAGAATGGACTTTTGTATGAGAACTCGTCGTGCTCCGCCTGTTGCACTCCAAACGTTTTCAATTGGAAAAAGATATTGAAGGGTAGAATTTGCTATGTTACACTATAAGGTAGGCTTTTTGCCGCGTGGTTCGTAACCATCCCACGAAAAAAAACTAAGGAGAAATGAATATGAAAGTAAAAATGATGGCAACGAGCGGGATTATCGCTGCGTTGTATGTTGCTGTGACGTTTTTGATTGCCCCGTTCGGGTTCACTAACATCCAGTTCCGTCTATCGGAGATGTTCAATCATCTCGTTGTGTTCAATAAAAAATACATCGTCGGTGTCGTATTGGGCGTATTTATCGCCAACTTGCTCTTTTCAGAACTTGGGCCGATCGATCTTGTATTCGGTGTCGGGCAATCCGTTCTTGCACTATCGATTACAATCCTCTCCGCTAAGTTCATTAAAGGGCTATACCAACGGATGTTTTTCAATACATTGGTATTCACGTTTACGATGTTCCTTATCGCTTGGGAATTGAACATCGCGCTGGAATTTCCGTTCTTATTGACATGGCTTTTCGTCGCGGTCGGCGAGTTCGTCGTCATGGCAGTCGGCATACCAATTATGGCTGAATTGAATAAACGACTTCAGTTCGATAAACTGATTTAAAAAGAGGCGCACTGTCGCCTCTTTTTTTCGATAAAAGGAGAATTTATAAATGTATATGACGATAGAAGAAACAGCAGAATACTTGGGTATGCCCGTCGAGCAAGTCCGGAAGTATGTATGGGAAGGACGCATTCGATCCGTTCATGACGGCGAGCAGTTTTTCATCAATCAAGATCAATTCGCCAACTATTTCAACCAACTGGAATTTGTAAAAAGACAAATCGAAGACTATTTGAATGAACCGATTCCACCCGACCGCGATATCAAGGATGAAGATTAAAAACCTTAATAAAGGGTAAACTGAAACCAGGGATGCGCCGTAGTCTAAAAGACACAATTTTTTTATTCAATGCGAGCTGGATTTCGAATTCGAAAGTTTCTTTTTATTTCTACTAGGCACCTTTGGGATGCATTTTGTAAGTGTTAATAAAAAAATAAAATACGCTATTTGTGTAAGTGTTTACATTTTTACTCCCTTTGCTTTCCCGCTACATGATTGGTATAGTTTGTAGTCGTTTCAAAAATCCATTATTCATAGGGGGAAACATGCGAAAAATATCAAATGTATTTTATATAACAATTGGCCTGATCATATTGGCTGTTGGATATGGAGTGATAGCGGCGGAAAGCTTTGAAACCGTCACAAATTCCATCAAATCATTCGTATCATCCTCATTCGGATGGTATTACATGCTTCTGCTTTCTTTTCTTCTAGTGCTCAGCATTTTCTTCATTTTCAGCCCATTCGGCAAAGTGCGATTAGGGCGGGACGAAGACCGTCCATCATTTTCAACAATCACCTGGATTGCGATGCTTTTCTCTGCCGGGATGGGAATCGGCTTAGTCTTCTATGGGGCTGCGGAGCCGTTATCCCACTATGCCATCAACCCTGCTACTGCCGAACCCAATACAGACGCCGCCTTCAAAGAGGCAATGCGCTATACATTCTTCCATTGGGGATTGCATGTATGGGCAATGTACGGGATTGTCGGACTTGCACTGGCGTACTTCCAATTCCGCAAAGAGGAACCGGGGTTAATTTCAGCAACATTGAAGCCGATTTTCGGTAAAAAAATGGAGGGGCCATGGGGCGTTCTCGTCGATGTACTTGCCGTATTTGCAACAGCTTTTGGCGTTGCCACTTCTCTCGGCTTCGGTGCTGTTCAAATTAACGCAGGGTTGGATTACCTATTCGGCTTTTCTATCGGATTCAAGTCACAACTGATCATCATTGCGGTCGTTACTGTCCTATTTGTTGCATCTGCCTGGTCTGGACTTAGCAAAGGAATTAAATATTTATCCAACACAAACCTGATACTTGCGCTTGCCCTATTAGGTTTCGTCCTCATCTTAGGACCAACTTTGCTTATCTTTAATGTGTTCACTGACTCCATCGGGGGATATCTCGCCAATCTAATTTCAATGAGCTTCCGTACTGCCCCATTAAACAATGCACATCGGGAATGGCTTGATAGCTGGACGATTTTCTATTGGGCTTGGTGGATTTCGTGGGCACCTTTCGTCAGCATGTTCATCGCACGGGTATCAAAAGGACGAACAATCAGGGAATTCATGGTCGTCGTCATGCTGGCGCCAACCATTCTGAGCGCCTTCTGGTTTTCAGCTTTTGGATCTACAGCGATCAATATGCAGCGTAAAGGGATTGTGGACTTAGCGAATACTGACACTGAATTAACGATTTTTGAAATGTTCCATGCAATGCCTTGGTCAATCCTCATTTCGATTGTCGCAGTTCTGCTCATTGCCTCATTTTTCATCACCTCAGCAGACTCAGCGACATTTGTATTAGGTATGCAGTCCACGTACGGTTCATTGACGCCACCAAATAGCGTAAAAATCATTTGGGGGGTCATCCAATCCGCTATTGCAATCATACTGCTCTCTGTAAACGGATTGACGGCACTGCAAAATACAATCATCATTGCCGCCTTGCCGTTCTCGTTCATCATTTTGCTCATGATCGTTTCACTGATCAAAGCATTACAGAGCGAACGACCGAGGAGTGAACGGCCGAGAAGAAGGAAAGCGAAAGAAAACGTTTAACGGCACAGAAAAGTGGAGGGGAATCCAATTCCTCCTCCACTTTTTTAATTTGGCACCAAGATTGCTTCGTGTTGGCGGATGACATGCAACAAGTCCGCAACCATCGCACTCCCTGTCGGATACATTCCCGCACCCGGACCGACTAACGTCAACTGCCCGAGATATTCCGTATTTACAATGACGGCATTGTCGACGCCATCGATGCCGAACAGCGGGTGATCCGCTCCTATTAAAACTGGTCCTACAGCCGCCTGCAGCTTCCCTTTTTCGTCTTTCCAAATATCCGCCACGTGACGATAACGAAGATCGCCTTTGGATGCATCGAGTATTTCGTCCGGCTCAAGATGATCGATTCCGAGGACAGGTACATCCTCCCAATCAGGCTGCCGGCCGAAAGCGAGCGAACTCAAAATCATCAGCTTACGGAAAGCGTCCGTTCCACTGACATCATCTGTAGGATCCGCCTCTGCATAGCCGTTTTGCTGTGCAGCCGAAAGCGCCTGCTTGAATGAGGATCCTTCATCACGCATTTTCGTCAAAATGAAATTCGACGTCCCATTTAAAATGCCCTGGATCCGTTTGACGCGGTCGCCAGCTAGAAGATTGGTCACTGTCCGGATAATCGGGACACCGCCGGCGGTTGTCGCTTCGAATCCGACTTGCACATCACGGAACTCGGCATGTTTCAATAAAGCAGGTCCGTGTTTTGCAAACATCGTTTTATTCGCAGTGATGATGTGACAGCCCTTCTCGATCGCATCAGACAAATACGTATAGGCAGGCTCTTCCCCGACAATCGCTTCGAAAACGACATCGATTTCCGGGTTATTCAATATTTCCTGAATGTTATCAGTAATTTGCGCGCCTTTAATCGGCATGCGTTCTTTCGCCTTGTCTTTCACAAGGATGGATACGACATCAACGGTGAAACCAGTGCTCTTTTTAATCTCTTCCCGCTTCTCCTGCAGGATTCTGTAGACACCTTCACCGACCGTACCGAAACCGAGTATGGCCACTTTGATTGACGGCATGAAACCACCCTTTCCTTTTCTAAAGCGGAGGGCGCCTGCTTAGATGCGACAGGCATAAGGCGAAACTGCGAAGTGGCGCTTTTTGCCACACTGCAGCTTCGACTTATGACCCGAGCATCTGGCGCCCGCAGCTAGCTGTTATTCCGTTTAGCGTACTTCAACAGGTGTTGCTTTCTCGATCGCCTGCTTGAGGTCTGCAATAATATCTTCCGTTGACTCAAGCCCGACAGACAGACGGATCAATTCCTCTGGCGTACCTGTCTTTTTCAAGTCTTCCGCAGACAATTGCTGATGTGTCGTTGATGCCGGGTGAATAATCAGTGATTTTGCATCGCCCACGTTCGCGACATGCGACCATAGCGTAATATTATCGATCACTTTGCGCCCTGCTTCACGTCCGCCTTTAATACCGAAAACGATGATCGAGCCGAAGCCGTTTTTCAAATATTTCTTGGCATTTTCATACGTCGGGTGATCTTCAAGTCCTGTGTAAGTGACCCATTCCACAGACGGATGAGCCTGTAGGAATTCAGCCACTTTCACAGCATTTTCATTATGGCGTGTCACACGCAAATGGAGCGTCTCCAGCCCTTGAAGGAAGTTGAATGCACTGTCAGGATCTAGACATGGCCCGAAGTCGCGCAGCAATTGGACGCGGAGCTTCGTAGCGAATGCCGCTCCCGCCGTGTCAATTCCGTAGCGCAAACCGTGGTATGTTGCATCAGGCTCCGTGAAGCCCGGAAACTTGCCTCTCGTCCAGTCGAATTTCCCTGCATCGACAACGACACCGCCGATTGTCGTTCCGTGGCCGCCGATCCATTTCGTTGCGGAATGAATGACGACGTCCGCTCCGAACTCGATTGGATTCGATCCGTATGGGGATGCGAATGTGTTATCGATAATGAACGGAATTTCATTCTCATGGGCGATGTTTGCGACCGCTTCGATATCGAGCACTTGAAGGCTCGGGTTTCCGATTGTTTCAGCGAAAATCGCTTTCGTTTTATCTGTAATCGCGGCACGGAAGTTCTCAGGTTCGTCCGCGTCCACGAATTTCACATTGATACCGTAGCGAGGGAGCGTGACGGCGAATAAGTTATACGTACCGCCGTATAGATTGCCCGCAGCGACGATTTCGTCCCCTGCTCCTGCGATGTTCAAAATGGAAAAGGCAATGGCAGCCATTCCGGAAGACAGAGCGACTGCGGCAGTCCCGCCTTCTAAAAGCGCAACCCGCTCTTCAAAAACGGCAACGGTCGGATTCGTGATCCGTGTGTAGATATTGCCTGCTTCCTGCAGGGCAAATAAGTTTTGGGCATGTTCAGTGTCGCGGAAAACAAATGCGGTAGTACGGTGGATCGGCACAGCGCGTGAGCCTGTAACAGGGTCCGGCTTTTGGCCTCCGTGTAAGAGAAGAGTTTCTGGTTGAAGTTGATGGTTTGTCATTGTTATTACCTCCAGTGGATTTTTTAAGATGAAAAGGCAATGCGGAGGCGTTGGGGGTTTTGGAATAAAAAAAATAACCCCTTTCGCTAAGAGAAGGGTTACGCTTTCGCTTATTCCTCCTCTTATCTTTCAGACCGTTTTCACGAATCTGTAGGAAGTAGCACCTTTGCAAGTTCGTCACTTGCCGGTTGCCGGGCATCGCAGGGCCTAGTCCCTCCGCCGCTCTTGATAAGAGTTTGGGTATTCAGTTTTTCATCTTGTTGAACAGTATAGGAGACTATTTTTTAAAAGTCAAGGGGTGAATTTATTTTTTTCTGAAACTTGCGCTTTATCTGAGGTGTTATAATAGTTTTTAGTAGTTGGACTGGGCGTGCTTGGCTCTGAGCAAGGTTAAGCCGCATGATGCGCTCGTTTCAGGCGGTTGGAACAGCGTTTCAGGCGGTCGCCAGTCTACTTCAGGCGATTGAAGCATCGTTTCAGGCGGTTGCCAGCCTACTTTAGGCGAAGGATAACGTAATCTATGTATCGTGGGGGATTCTTATGACATTATGGATTTTAGCTACTATAGTTTGTGGATATTTGGTCGGCTGCTTGCATGGATCAACAGTCGCTCTCTGGATTTCGGGGGTTAATTTGAAAGAGACCGGAGTGAAAAATGCCGGGGCGTCGAATGCGATGATCGTTCTCGGGAAACGGTATGGCGCACTTGTTGCATTGATTGATATTGGCAAAGGCATCTTCTCGGTCATTGCTGTAAGATTACTTGCCGGACATTTCGGACTGCCGGCGGAAGCCATCACATTGCTATTATTCGTTGTCGGGGCCGCTGTCATATTTGGCCATAACTTTCCTTTCCATATGAAGTTCAACGGCGGGAAAGGTACCGCAACAGTGATTGGGGTTTTATTCGCCATCGACTGGCGGTTCGGACTTGCCGGGTTCATCCTATTCATTCTTGTGGCCATCCTGTCAGACATTCTTGTTTTCGGCGTCATCATGTTATATATTACTCTCTTGGCTATGGCCGTTTGGCTCGAAGGCTATTGGCCGATACTGATTGCAGTATTGCTTTTCATAATGGCCATCTGGAAGCATATTGAAAACTTCAAACGGATACTTAAGGGGACTGAGCCGCGTATTCGCACTTCATTCAAGAAAAAACAGAAGCACTCGTGATGAGGCTTCTGTTTTTTCTCGTTTTGCGCGAGTATTGGAGGTTTTTGCGCATATTCAGGCTGATTATGCGCGAGTTAAGGCATGTTTTGCGCGAATTTAGGCTAGTTATGCGCGAATTAACACTAGTTATGCTCATTTCAGGACTTTAGACCTTCTAAAAATCCATCCAAATCTTCACAGCGGTCGCTAAAATCAACACCGCCAATACCCCCTGCAACACTTTCGTATTCATCTTCTGTCCTGCTTTTGCACCTAGTGGCGCGGCGAGGATGCTTGCTATGATCATGACCGCAGCCGGCCCGTAAAGAACCTGGTCCGTCATAATCTTCCCTACAGTCGAGCCGATCGACGAGATGAATGTGATCGCAAGCGATGTTGCAATTGTCATGCGCGTCGGGATTTTCAAGACGACGAGCATGATTGGTACAAGAATGAATGCCCCTGCAGCGCCGACGATGCCAGCCGCAATCCCAACGATGAAGGCAAGCACGGCTGCAAGCCATTTATCGAAAACAACTTGATCCGCCGGGATATCATCCAATCCTTTTTTCGGAATGAACATCATGATGGCCGCAATCGTTGCCAAGACTCCATACACAAGATTGATGCTTCCTTCAGAAATCAAATTGGAACCATATCCCCCGATGAAGCTTCCGACTAAAATTGCACTGCCCATATAGATGATCAACGTCTTATTGAGATAGCCGCTTTTTCGATACGCCCATACGCCGGAGATTGTCGCGAAGAACACTTGAATCGCGCTGATTCCTGAAACTTCATGCGCAGAGAATGCGACAAGTCCGAGCATTGGCGGAATATATAACAGCATCGGGTATTTGATGATCGATCCGCCGATTCCGACCATGCCGGAAACGAAGGATCCTATAAATCCGATGAGGAAAATCGTTATAAGAAATGTCATATCCAAAAGTTCCAACCTCCTTAATTAGGAAAAGGGTATCTGCTCAGATACCCCCTTCCCTACTATTAGCCTTTCTTAATATAAAACGTGAAGACGCCTGCTTCTTCTTTTTGGTCGACCATTTCGTGGCCGCTGGATTTTGCCCATGCTGTCAGATCTGCCATAGATCCTTTGTCAGTCGCCTGAATTTCAAGGATTTCCCCTATCTCCATTTCCTTCATCGTCTTTCTTGCACGTACAACCGGCATTGGGCATGCCAACCCTTTTGCGTCTAATAGTTTTGTAATGTTCATTTTTCATCTTCTCCTTTTTGATTAAATTACCTTACCGCACAGCGATTCGGTCCGATTTCCATTTCACGCTGTGTTTCTTCGTCAGGCGTGATTTTACCCATGTTCGTCTGGCGGATTTCTTGGTAAGCATTTGGTTGAGGCGGCAAGTTTCCTGTCACCATTTGACGGAATTCCTGTTCATCCTCGATATTCAAGCCGTGGTTTTTCGCGAACAGAGTCCCTAACTTTTCCGAAACACTTCCGTCATCATTCAACTCTTCGATGATCATGAAGTGTGCTGGAAGAACGAGCAGATCTTCCGCCAACTGACGGTAACGGCTATATAGAGTTTCACGTAGATCACCAACCCAATCTTCTGCCAATCCCGCAAGGTCCGGACGCCCGATCGAATCGATGAATAAAATATCTCCTGACAATAAATAAGCATCATCGACAATAAACGAAGTGGAGCCGATTGTATGGCCTGGTGAGTAAATCGCCTGAATATCGATTTTCGATGTCCCTACCGTTATGACTCGGCCATCTTCCAGCGGTTCGTAATCAAATGTCACTTCTGTTGCATCTTTCGGTGGCAGCCAGTACGTTCCATTCACAGCTTCGGCAATTTGGCGTCCGCCGGAGATGTGGTCTGCATGCAAATGTGTATCGAGCACATTCGTAATCTTCACGTCCAATTGATTTGCAAAATCAAGGAATACATCCGTCATTCTTGTCGCATCCACAATCGCTGCTTCTCCATTCGATACGACCATGTAAGAGAGGCAGCCTTTTCCGATGCGCACGAATTGATAGATCGCGCCGCCGTCCTTCAAGTCTCCCACCTTCACCGTTTCCAAATGTTCGCTCCATGCCTTCATGCCGCCTTGCAAATAGGAAGCCTTGCGTCCTGCCTCGGCAAGCATTTCCGCAACAAAAATCGAGGAACCTTCCTTCGCGCAGACGACGAGAACGTCTTGATCCGTCGGAAGTTGATCGAGGATTTCTTCCACGCCATCAAGTAATTCGAAATAAGGGATATTCAAGTACTGGATGTTTTCCCCTTCAATCTTCCAATCTGCAAAAGCATCTTCATTACGAACATCCAAAATGAAGAAACTGTCTTTATTGATTACTTTCTTTGCGACTTCTCCAGCGGTCATCGGTGTTACTGCGCTATCCCACTTCATGCCCACGGGGGTATTTTTGTTTGTAAAAAAATCCTCAATCGGACCTTCCCAGGCCAACATTCCGCCCGCCATGTTCACAGCTTTGTATCCGTAACTTTCCAAGAGATTTGTCGCCTGTCCGCTGCGGCCTCCAGAACGGCAAACCATAATATATTCCTTCGATTTATCCAATTCATTCATACGGAACTCCAACAATCCAAGCGGGATATTAAGAGCGCCTGGGATTTTCCCTTCAGCAACTTCGTCCACTTCACGGACATCGATCAGATTGAGGGCCTGCCCTGCAGTTAGTTTTGCTTCGATTTCTTTTACTGTCACTTCATTCATCTTAATTCCTCCTTAATTAAATAAATAAATTCACATTGCCATCTTGTGCATCAGCTAAATAAGCGGCTACGCCTGCATAGTCAACGCCATCGAGCAACTCTGCTTGATCGAGACCTAATAAATCCATTGTCATCGTACATGCGACAAGTTTGATGTCTTGTTCCTTTGCCAGCTCAATCAACTGGGGAAGCGTCATCGCATTATGCTTTTGGATCACATGCTTGATCATTTTAGGGCCCATTCCAGCCATGTTCATTTTTGAGATGCCCATCTTATCCGCACCGCGCGGCATCATTTTCCCGAACATCTTTTCAAGGAACCCTTTCTTCACAGGAACTTGTTCCTCTTTCCGAAGTGCATTCAATCCCCAAAATGTATGGAAGATTGTCACTTCATGGTCATAAGCCGCTGCCCCGTTTGCAATGATATACGCAGCCATCGCTTTATCGTAGTCACCACTGAACAAAACAATGGTCGTCTTTTTCGTTTCTGACAATACGATCATCCTTTCCTTTTTAATTACCATTACCCGTAGGGGTATATTAAACCTTTAAAAGAAAAGAGTCAACTGTTAACGACTCTTTACGAGAAGATCTACCGCTTCTTTCACAATATCCTCTTGGGACATCGAATTGCTTTCATCAATATTCTGCATGCATGCAATGATATTTGAGCTGACAATGACACCGATTGTACGGTCAATCGCGGAACGGGAAGCTGATAACTGGGTGACGACTTCTTTGCAATCTTTTCCTTCTTCAATCATCCGTAAAATCCCTTTGATCTGGCCTTCGATCCGTTTTAATCGATTTACGACTTTATCATCGTATTCCAACTGCGTTCAGCTCCTTTCTCGTTAATTACAACACCGATTGTATACCCCTCTAGGTATAATGTCAAGCGTATATGATTTCGGATTCATATTTTGCTCAAGTTCAGCGGTGTTATGGAGCATACTTGTGGTGTTTTGCTCGAGTTGGGGCAGGTTATGCTCGAGTTCATACAGGTTATGGTGCAATCTCACGAAGTTATGCTCATCTCGTGACCTTCGACTTATACCACCTCAAGATGCGGCAAGCGAAAAAACCCAGCAAATCATGCTTTCTGCAAAGTTCGACAATTTATGGTATACTAGTAGTAGACAACTTGATAGGGATCGGTTTCAACTAGTTGTTTTCCATCATGATTCGATTGCTTAGGGCATGCCCAAGCAATTTTTTTCATTAGGATCTATGGTGAGAATGAACAGTAGGAGTGATTCGTTTGGCTTTTCCACGTAGGGAGAGACCTGTTTCAGATTTTGTCGCTGCTCGTCATATCGATGAGGAGATTTCGTTCGTTCGCAATGATCATGAAGTGAACGGTACCATTCATAAGATTCTCGAGAACTCCGTCATCGTAAAGATTTCGGAGGAAGATGCCGACCGTATTGGCGTCGCATCCAACCTCACCGTTGTTTCCCACAAGAACTACTCTGTTGATTAATTCATACTGAAAGGGCATCTCCACCACGGAGTGCCCTTTTTCTTGTGTTCGACTTTTATGTATGCCGTTTATCTTTTACATTCTTCAATTATCCGCATCGCGATGCCCATTAACTCTCCATGTTCAGTGAAACGTTCGCTGAGCATATCCGTTAGAATATGTTCCATGAAGTATTTTACACAGTTCATATCTTGAAATAACAGTATCGTCCTTAACGCTTCCTCGTAGATCTCTATAAACAATGGCTCGGGATTATCCTTTTGAATTTCACCAAATGCTTCATAAAGCAAATCAACTTTATCGGCAACAGATAAAATGCGCCCCTCCAATGTTTCATCTTTACCTTCTTTAAATCGCTCCAAATAAATAGCTTGAAACTCGGATGGAAGTTCCTTTTCTACAAACTTTCTCGTCATTTCTTCCTCTACTTCACTGAATAGTTGTTTCAACTCTTTCGAAGCATATTTTACAGGCGTCTTTATATCCCCTGTAAAAAGTTCCGCGTAGTCATGGTTCAATGCCTTTTCATAAAGGATTCTCCAATCCACTTTCTGTCCGGCCATCTCTTCGACTGTTCCAAGAAATTGCGCGATTTTGGTCACCTTAAATGAATGACTGGCGACGGAATGCTGCTGGTATTTGAACTTTCCTGGACAACGAATGATTTGTTCTAAGTCAGATAAGCTTTTAAAGTATTGATGTACACCCATCCTATTCATCACCTTTCTATAGTAAGCACTACCCATACTTCCCCTCTTTATATCTAATTTATGCATGAAAGGGATTAAAGGCGCCTTTTCCTATTCCGGAAAAAGGCGCCCTTGATTTCATAGTATAAAATACACTAAAACAGATAAGCAGACTGAGGTAATTGTCACCGCGATCAACGGTCGCATCGCGCGTTCCCGCAAATCTTTCAAGCTTACGTTCAAGCCGAGTCCGACCATGGCGGCCGTCAATAACCAAGTCGTTGCGGTGCTGGTTCCTGCCATTACACTGTCAGATACCGGAATCGAGTGGCCTAGCACATAGCTTCCGAATAAGCTCATCGCAATGAACCCGACAAGGAACCAAGGGAATTCGATTTTATTCTGCCCCTCTTCTTCCCCCTTGCTTTTGCGCTTCATGAAATAAATGAAAATGAAGCATAACGGTACTAATAAAAATACCCGGCCGAGTTTCGCAAGCAGCGCAATTGCAAGCGCATCTTCGCCCGCGGGGGCCGCTGCAATCGCAACATGCGCCAATTCGTGAAGACTCATGCCAGACCAGATGCCGTACTCAGTTGGGAGCAACGGCACAATCGGCCGCAATACTGTATAGCCGATCGCAAACACAGTACCGAGCATGGCGATGATGCCGACGCCGATTGCGGTATCTTCGTCCTTCGCCTTGATGATCGGCGCAACTGCGGCAATGGCCGCTGCCCCACATACCCCCGTCCCTACCCCAAGCAGCATGGAAATATCTTTATCCGCCTTCAACCACCTGGCAAGAAGGACCATAAGCCCGATGGCAAATGCAATGACGAGCACATCACGCGCCAGCAAACCCAGTCCGTCGCGGAAAACGACATCGATGTTCAATTTCAATCCGTATAAAATGATCGCTAGCCTCAGTAGCTTTTTCGATGAAAACGTGATCCCTGCACGAAGCCTTTCCGGGTAACCGAAAAATTGCCGGTATGCAACGGCAATGATGATGGCACTCGCCAATTGTCCAATATGATTGAATCCGGGGACTTTCGCTAATAAAAAACCTACTAATGCAATAAAAAATGTGAAAGCGATCCCGGCAATCCATATGCTTCTCTTTTCGTTCATATGTACACCTCCTATGCAAGCGTAATATGCGATATGCTATAAGTAAAATAAATTATTATAATGCCTATGATAAGTAAAATGATATGATTGATTGCAAGGAGTGATGGATTTGGATCTACAACTTCAAGTATTTGTCACGGTAGCGGAAAAAGAGAGCTTTTCACGCGCTGCCGAAGAGCATCATATGACCCAGCCCGCTGTCAGCCAATATATCCGCCAGTTCGAGGAGCAGATCGGAGCCAGACTGCTAGAGCGCACGAATAAATACGTCCGCCTGAACAAGGCGGGGGAAATCGTTTATCATCATGCGAAAGAAATTCTAGCATTGTATACGAAAATGCAAAATCTTGTTGATGATCTGGCGAATAAAGCGAGCGGCCCACTGTCGATCGGGGCAAGTTATACATTCGGCGAATACGTGCTGCCACGCATTATCGCCAATTTGAAACAAACTTATCCCGATATCCAACCGACAGTGACAATCGGCAATACGGCGACCGTTGCCGATCTTGTCGCAAGCCATCAGCTCGACATCGGCATTGTGGAAGGGAAATTCAATGCTGCCCGACTCATCGTAGAGGATTTTGCAGAGGATACCATGGTGATCGTCAGTGCAACCGACCACCCGCTTACATATAGGAAAGAACAGCTTGAAATGGCTGATTTGGAGAACGAGACTTGGATTGTACGCGAGCACGGTTCCGGTACGCGGGAAGCGATGGATAATTTATTCGAGCAATACGGAATTGCACCGACGAAGCTTATGGATTTCAGCAGCACCCAGCCAATCAAGGAATCCGTCGAGGCGGGCATCGGAATCAGCCTGCTTTCCCATTGGTCGATTAAAAAGGAGCTGAAAAATGGATATTTGCGAGTGCTGGATGTGAAAGGACTCCCCTACCGCCGCCAATTTTCCATTGTGACAAACACACCGTTCCAAACGAAGGCGCTCGAGGTTTTCATTGACATCCTACGGACAAAAAAACTGTTGACGACACTCAATTAAAAGGAATTCCGCCTCCCTGCATCGAATTGAACAGGAGGAGAGGAGCTGTTAAGCAGTGAGGAATATCGTATTGACAGCTATCATCATAATGGGTGCCATTTATATCTTTTTCATCCCGCCTGAGCCGGTCGGTTTCAAGATTTTCATGAAGCTCATTCCGATGGCGCTCATTATCATGTTCGCTGCAATGACGCCGCCACTCGTATCAACGAAGTATAAACGAATCGTCATTGCCGGATTATTCGTCTGCATGATTGCGGATGGCGTCATCTATTGGTTCATGGCCGGTCTTGTCACCTTTTTCATCGGGCATCTTTTTTACATCGTCGCCTTTAAGTCTGCAGGACGTAAACGTGTGCCGTTATGGGCAGCAATCTTGCTTGTGCTTTACGGTGCCGCCATGGCCATCTGGATTGCAGGATCCCAATTCGCCAAGGGGGAATTCATTCTTACGGTGGCTATCATTGCCTATATCTCGGTCATTTTGACGATGGGATGGATGGCGATCCGGACAGGCATGGTACTTGCCATTACGGGTGCGCTGCTCTTCATGTTCTCGGATTCAGTACTTGCAATCGACCGGTTCATCGTCGACATTCCATACCGGGACGCCTTCGTCATGGTGACGTACTATGCTGCGCAAATCTTCATTGCTGCAAGCATTGGCAGCCGGATTGTCAAGTATTCCGTGAATCGAAACAATCTGATAAGATAAAAGAAACTATGCTTTTCATTAACTGGAGGTATTTGGAATGAAGGAAAAATTGATCGAACGCCTTACACGCTATGCAAAAATCGATACACAATCGGATGCGAACAGCACATCCACTCCATCCACGCCAGGCCAATGGGATCTGTTACATGTACTTGAAAAAGAGCTTGCTGACATCGGCATGGAGGAAATCAATCTAGACGAGAACGGCTATCTATTCGCCACACTCCCTGCCAATACGGAGAAGGAAGTTCCGACAATCGGCTTCTTGGCGCACGTCGACACTGCGACAGACTATACGGGTAAAAACGTGAATCCACAACGCGTGGACAATTACGACGGCAATGATATCCAGTTGAATGCATCAACTGTCATGTCTGTGGATACATTCCCAGAGTTGAAAAATTACATCGGCCATACACTCATCACAACAGACGGCACGACTTTGTTAGGTGCTGACAATAAAGCCGGAATTGCCGAAATCATGACAGCGATGGAGTATTTGATTCAACACCCTGAAGTCAAACACGGAAAATTGCGTGTCGCTTTCACACCTGATGAAGAGATCGGGCGCGGGCCGCATAAATTCGATGTGGAAGCATTTGGTGCGAAATATGCATACACAATGGATGGCGGACCGCTTGGCGAATTGCAATATGAAAGCTTCAATGCGGCCGGAGCGAAAGTGACGTTCCACGGAACGAATGTGCATCCGGGATCTGCGAAGGACAAAATGGTGAATTCGATCCTGATTGCAAACCAATTCCAAGCGGCGATGCCAGCGGATGAAATCCCGCAAGTGACGGATGGCTATGAAGGGTTCGTTCATTTGATGGATGTGAGCGGTTCAGTTGAGAAGACCGAGCTGCATTATATTATCCGCTACTTCGACCGTGAAACGTTCGAAGCGCGAAAGCAATTGTTCATCGACACGGCTGCGCAATTGAAGAAAGAGCACGGCGACCATGCTGTCGAACTTGATCTCAACGACCAATATTTCAATATGGGCGAGAAAATCGAGCCGGTCATGGAAATCGTCGATATCATTTCGGACGCATTCAAAGTACTCGACATTAAGCCGGATATCGTGCCGGTGCGAGGCGGTACTGACGGGTCGCAACTATCGTATATGGGCATGCCGACACCTAACATTTTCACGGGCGGCGAGAATTACCATGGGAAATACGAATATATTTCCGTCGACAATATGGAGAAGGCGACGAATGTCATCATTGAAGCTGTAAAACTCTTCGAAGAACGCGCATAAGGGGGACGTCACTGTGAAGGCTATTTGGATTGGTATACTGTCATCTCTGTTTTTCGCAGTGACATTCGTGTTGAATCGGTCAATGGAAATTTCGGGAGGCAGCTGGTTATGGAGCGCCTCTCTCCGTTATTTCTTCATGGTCCCGTTTTTGATTGCCATCGTGGCTTATCGGAAAGGGCTGCGGGATACAGGCAAGGCAATGGCCGCGAAGCCCCTTCCCTTTTTCGTTTGGAGCGTCGTTGCGTTCGTACTCTTTTATGCACCCCTCACTTTTTCCGCTGCGTATAGCCCAGGTTGGCTGCTTGCGGGGACATGGCAATTGACGATTGTGGCGGGTGTTCTGTTGGCGCCGTTGTTCATAATTGTCGTGAAGACGAATAAAGGGGAAAAGAGAATTCGGCAACGGATCCCATTAGTTTCATTAGCCATTTCATTGATCATTTTGGTTGGCGTCATCCTTATTCAAATTCCGAATGCGAAAAGTGTCGATGTGCGTACGCTGTCGCTCGGTATTTTTCCGGTGCTGATTGCTGCCTTCGCCTATCCTTTAGGCAATAGGAAGATGATGGATTTATTGCAAGGAAAGCTCGATACTTTTCAAAGAGTGCTAGCAATGACGTTGATGACGATTCCGGTTTGGATCGGTTTTGCTGTTTACGCGATGTTCACTGTCGGACCGCCTTCCATGAATCAGGTCATCCAGTCGTTAATTGTCGCAGTCAGCTCGGGAGTCATTGCGACAACGCTGTTCTTCATGGCTACCGACCTCGTCCAACATGACCAAGGCAAGCTCGCTGCGGTGGAAGCGACCCAATCGACAGAGCTCATTTTTGCGATGATCGGGGAAATGCTCATTCTACATATTGCATTGCCTGGCGCTCTTTCTTTGATCGGTATAGTGGTGATTATTATCGGTATGGGGCTGCATAGTTATCAGACATCCATAGCAAAGAAAAAAATGCCCGTTGTGTAGCGACGAGATCAATTGATGGATAGAAAACATTAAGTAACAGCAAAAAGGAAAAAGCCTTGTGGTATTTAATTACCATAAGGCTTTTTGGAATTTAGTAAAGGGTCGGAGTAGGATAACAGGCAACAGCATCAATAAATCTTGGGTCAATGCCATAAAATTGCCAGTAGGCACCGTTCCACCTATATCCGGATACTTCACCAAATTCCACACGTGTAGGATAAAACCAAAATTGGCTGCCATTGATAAGCCATACATAAGTGTTTTGATATAGACAGTCGACGATATAGGACACAGAAGGTTTAGATGGTATGAATGTTGGAGGAGGGGATTGTGGACTGGGTGTCCCTTCGAGTGGGAAATATCCCATGTGGTTTCACTCCTTTTAGGTTCTCAGCATGGAAGGGGCATTTTTTCTTTTATTTATACGTTCCGATGACCTCCACCGCTTCTTCTGCCAGTGATGTATCCACTGCTTTATCGAAATCGATGTCACCGAGGATTGCTCCATTCGCTTTATACGTTTCGTATTGCTTTTTAATATCATCGACGAACATTTTTCCATCCGGATCAAGACCGGTGACATTCACTTTATCCCACAATGCAGGATCTTTCAAAGCCGTATGCTTCACCATGATGTCGACGATTTCGTCCTTGTTGATATCTTTGAAGAAGGCATCATTGTAATCCCGGACACCTTTCAAATAAGCGGCCATGAAGCGGAGGGAGATTTCCTCCTCGCCCATGAACTTCGGCGAAGCGAGAACCATGGCAATCTGCGATTCAGGCGCATAATCGGTTGCATCTTTAAAGCGGACATGGAAACCGTTCGCGACTCCTTGCGCAATAAGCGGTTCGATGTTCAATGCCGCATCGATTGTTCCTGCGTCAATTGCGCCTAGCATTGAACTAAAATCCGCGATATGAACGTATTCGACGTCATCTTCCGTCAAGCCAGCATGTTTCAGCATTTCCTCATAAATATATCCATCAATCGAGTTTCTGGAAGACACTGCGATCTTCTTCCCTTTGAAATCAGGATAATCCTTAATTTCATCTACCATATGGTTACCGATGACAAAGGTGAAATACGATTTCCCCGGCATATTATGCCCTTTATCGGCAATGATCCGAACGTCGATGCCTTGCGCAATCGCGTTGAAGAATGATGCGGTGGAGACACCGCCCGCTATGTCGACTTCTCCAGCGGCAAGGGCCGGCAGCATGTCATCGCTATTAGCGAAATCCGCAAAATCGACTTCGATATTATAGTCTTCAAAATACCCTTTTTCCTTCGCGATGTAGAACCCTGCTCCGGAAGCCGCACCGTCTTCTGCAATCAATATTTTCACCCGTTTATCAAGCGGCGCCAAATCCCCCGATGGCGGCTTAACGACTGTATCGCCAGGCGGTGTTTCCACTTTCGTCTGCGGAGCGGGCTCTTTTTTGGCGCATGCTCCGGCAAGTAAGAGCATGGCAGCCAAAATCATCATCCAACCATATTTGAACCCTTTCACCTTTTCTCCCCATTTCATCTATTCTCATTCCTGGAACGCTGCACTTCATCTTGCAAGTGTTTCCAAATGTCAACAAACTGCTCAGCGAGTGTCGGATCTTTTCGTATATCTTCCATCGTCCTCGGCCTGGGTGTGTCAATCCTGATTTGCTGAATGATTTTACCAGGCTGTGCACTCATCAATAGAATCCGATCGCTCAGCAACAGTGCTTCATCAATGCTATGTGTGATGAAAATGACCGTTTTTTTCGTTTCCGACCATATGGAGAGCAACTCTTCCTGAAGGATGAATTTATTCTGTTCATCCAAAGCAGCGAACGGTTCATCCATAAGGAGGATTTCGGGGTCATTTGCGAACGCACGGGCGATGCTCACCCGCTGTTTCATCCCCCCGGACAGTTCCTTCGGGTAGAGATGCGCAAACCGGTCAAGTCCCGTCTTTTGTAAGTAATAGTCCGTCCTCTCCCGAATGATGTCCTTCGGCAACTTTCGCATTTTCAACCCAAACGCAACATTATCCTTCACAGTGAGCCAAGGAATGACGCCCCTTTCCTGGAAGACCATCGATTGGAGAGGCCGGCCTTCCTGCTCCGAACGGATTTCGAATTCACCGACACTCGGCTGCTCAAGCCCCGCCAATATGCGCAATAATGTCGTTTTGCCACAGCCGCTCGGTCCGACAATGCAGACAAATTCCCCTTCTCCGATTGAAAGGGAAATATCGTCGAGTGCTGTCACACTCGATTGTTTCTTGTAAAAAGCCTTTGTCAGATTACGGATTTCAATCTTCGCTTTCTTCCTCATCCAATCACCTCCAAGGTAACAACTTTTTCTGAAGACCGCGAAGCATCAAGGAGAAGAGATAGCCAAAAAATGAAATGAGGATGAGTCCGACGAACATTTCCTTCAGAAGGAATGCCTTATACGATGTCCATATCAGATAGCCGATTCCCGAAGTCGCCCCCATCATTTCCGCGGCGACAATCGTAAGCAGAGCAATCGCCTGCCCCATCTGGATCCCTTCCAGCATGACCGGCAATGCGCCAGGTAATGCAATTTTGAAGAAGAATTGCATTTTACCGGCTCCGTAATTATCCGCGACATCCAAATAGATCCGATCAATGTTCAAGACACCTGCCGCCGTATTGATGACGACCGGGAAAAACACGCTTCCTGCAATTGTCACAACTTTCGACAGATCACCGATGCCAAACAGGATAATGATGATCGGCAGCAATGCAAGCGTCGGAATGGGCATAAGAGCCATGACAATCGGCTGAACAAAATGCCGGATTGGCGAATATAGCCCCATAAGCAAACCGATGACTACTCCAGGTATGACACCTGCAAGGAAACCTGCAAATATCCGATATAACGAAACGCCGATATGATCCGCCATCACCCCGTTCGCTATCATTTTGCCAAATGTGCCTAAAATGGCCGATGGCGGCGGGAAAAACCGGATATCCATCACACCCGTCCTTGACATCACTTCCCACAACAATAAAAGGAAGATTGGCGAAGCGATCGTCAATAGCTGCTTATAGCGTTCCTTCGATTGTCTCTGCTTCCATTCCCTCTGTTCGATCTCATACGGATCGCGTCCAATAGTCGCCTTATCTTTCTTCAACGTTCACCACCTCTTCATAACAATAGTATGTGAACGCCTATGGGTTTGGCTGGGCAAATGACGTGGTTTTTAGCGAATGGGCGGGGTTTGTACGTGGGTGGAGAGTCGGCTTTGGTCGCGGGAAGGCTTGCTTTGGACGCAAAAAGCATCAGCCGCGATTTCCCCACAGCTGATGCTTTCGTGTTTTATTAACCTATGCGCGCCATGCACTCATCCCGCCTCTGACATTAGTTACGTCCGTGAATCCCGACTTTTTCAGAATGCCCGCAGCTTGCGAACTGCGCATACCGCTTTGGCAAATGACGACAACTTCCTTATTCTTATCGAGTTTATCCAACTTGGACTTCAATAAGTTCAATGGGATATTTTTGAATTCATTGATATGGCGCCCTTTATATTCCGCCGGTGTGCGGACGTCGATGAATTGCTTCGACTGATCTTTTAATATAGATTTCAATTTGTCGGTCGATATTGACTTGACACCTTTTGCCGGCATCATGCGCCATGCGAAAAAGGCGATGATTGCAAAGATGATGATCCATTTCATTGATTTTCCCTCCTGAGGGATGACTTCTTGTCATCACGCGTACCCCGCATGGTATTTATATTGTAAATTCACTATACCACCACGGGTATGATGGAGGCAACAATTTTGTTTATCACCGCTTAGGAGGTCGTTATCACCGCTTAGATGGACTTTATCACCGCTGATGTGGGGTTTATCACCGCTCAGACGTAGTTTATCACCGCTTGACCAATTTTTTCCGCTTCAAGTGGCGCTTTTCTGCAACTTTCAACGACCTTTGAAACATTATCACCGACTTCGGGCAGTTTACCACCGACTCTCCACGCGTTATCACAGACTTTGAAGACTTTACCACCGATTCGAGTTGAATTTGCCGCCGATTGACGACAATTCAATAAGAAATTACCCTGTGGGGCACGAAACAAAAAAAGAGAAGCCCTATCGGCTCCTCTCCTTACTCGATCAATCCAAATTCCCTTGCTTCCTGCATCAATTCTTCTCTAAAATTCGGATGTGCGATTGCAATCAATGCTTCCGCCCGCTCGGACAAGGACTTGCCATGCAATCTGGCAATCCCGTATTCCGTCACGATATTGTCGACATAATTTTTCGATGTTGTCACGACGGAACCCGGCGCCAACTGCAGTTTGATTCTCGAAATGGTATCATTTTTCGCCGTCGAATGCATGCACACATACCCTTTGCCGTATTTCGATAGCCGGACGCCTCTTGCAAAATCGGCTTGGCCGCCACTTGACGAGTAATAGCGTCCCGCCACGGTTTCAGAAGCGCATTGGCCATATAAATCGACTTCGGTCGTCGCATTAATGGACACCATATGATCTTCTTTCGCAATTTCATATGCATCATTGACGACGCTTACCGGCAGGAACTCCACGGAAGGGTTGTTATTCAGGAAATCATACAAGCGTTGGGAACCGAAGGCGAATGTCGCAATGATCTTCCCTTTGCGGGATGACTTTTTCATTCCATCCACAGCGCCCGCCTCAACTAGATCGACGATGCCGTCCGTCAGCATTTCCGTGTGGATGCCTAAATGCCTGCGGTCTTTGAGCATTTTCATGACAGCATTCGGAATAGCTCCGATGCCGATTTGCAGCGTATCGCCGTCCTGGATATCCTCTGTAATATATTCCGCGATTTTCTGATCCTTCTCGGTAATGACTGGGGATACCTCTTCAGTCAACGGCAGATCATTTTCAATGAACCCGGCAATTTGGCTAATATGGATTTGATTCGCCCCGAAAGTGCGCGGCATATGCTTATTAACTTCCAAAACAAAAGGAACATCCCCGATAAAATCCGCGGCGTAATCCGCATTCGTGCCAAGCGAAAAATAGCCATGTTCGTCCATCGGTGATGCGACTGCCATCACCATCGGCTTTTTCGTCGTCTTTTGCAACAATCGAAACATTTCCTGGAACACATTCGGAATTAATTCAACATGCCCTTCCCAATATGCCTTCCTCGTCGCTCCACTCAGGAAGTACGAAATATGTGAAAGATGGCCTTTCATCTTACCATTTATATAATCACGTTCACGCAATGCCAACATTTGGTGCACTTTGACGTTCTCCAATTTCTCGTAATTTGCTTCAAGCAAATCCAACAAACCATGCGGCTCGCCATTTGAAAGAGGAATAATGATGTCAGTACCTTTATCAATCAATCCGATAAATTCCTCCGGATTTAAATGCTTTGTCATCTGTCACACTTCCCTGCTGTTGTATTGAAATCAGTATAGTACAGACAGAGAGCCTGCTCAACTTGTTGAAAAGTTCGATAATATTTATAATAAAATTATGACAAAACTAACAAGTGATCAAATTAGACAATTGAATAGCTATAGTGTTTACGTAAATCATCCGCAACATCTCTTATTCACTTTACATGATTTGCTAGATAGTGAAAAAACGGAGGATTGCATTCGAGCTGTACAAACAGTGAGCGGAAGCCCGAATATGACGGTCGCCGCTTCTTTCTTCATGCGGCGTGTCGGAATGTTCATTAATATGCAGCTGTATAACTTGTCGGTCTATGACGAAATTTGGGATGGCGATGCTGCGAAGTTTTCTTTTGGGGCAGTTGAAGAGTATGGAAATCGTACGGTGAGTACATTTATCAATGAAAGCGATTGGCAGGAGGTGGATGAAAATGAACATCGGGATGTCACCCGGAACATTTTGCTGCAAGCAGACAACATCATCCGACAAATACGTACAGTCGCATCCGTCTCTCCGCTGACGCTTTGGGAAAACATCTTCGGCTTTTTACTATGGCAGTATCATGTCTTGCTGAATGATCCTGGCTTGAATGAAGAAGCGCGAAACGATCTGGACATATTAAAAGAGGACGAGACATGGAAAGATATCGCACGCAACTCTTTATTCAAAGCATTTTTGAAAGGAAGGGAGCCGTCCGAACTGCTGAATACGACAGTCCGGACGACATGCTGTTTGTCGAAAGACGTACCAGGGCTAATGCAATGCGGATTTTGTCCACTCAAAAACTAACTTGCCCGGTAAGCCAAATATGATTGTTTAATGGAATAAAGGACACCGATGGCTGCTCCCGAATAAAAGAAGCCCATAAAAATTCCTGCAGCCAAATTATCGCGATGGCTGATGAATATGGATAAAATCAATGCTGCCACTGTGGCAATCGTCGACAACCAGCTTGAGTGTACGCCGAACAACCATTTAGCCGCTAAAACAATCAACAAAACAACCGGAACCGCCCAGATTGCATCCCACATATTCGTGTGGATGATCGGATATTCGGTAAACATGAAAATCAATCCTTTTTTAACTAAAGGATTTCCGGAAGTGTCCAATTTATTCATTTTGAGGAGGTTTATCAATGATACATGTAGCGGGCAATGTCATAGATAGCGAGACGCGTTGTACGCATTATCATTCTGAGCTTGATATTATTGCCATCAAATTTTATTGCTGTGATACATATTTTCCTTGCTACTCTTGCCACCAGGAAGCTGGGTGCGGCAACCATAAAGTTTGGCCGAAAGAGAAATTTGGTGAGAATGCAGTACTTTGTGGTAAATGTAAAAATGAATTGACGGTTACTCAGTATAAGGATAGCGGATATAAATGTCCTTCTTGCGGTGCAGATTTTAATCCAGGATGTGGGTTGCATAAGCATTTGTATTTTGAGTGAAAATCGCCCTGTCCGCGCAGGCTCAAAAAATTCACGGTAATTACGCAAAACTGCCAAGGAACGTACAAAATCATGTAATCACGCATAACTTTTCGCACTCGCAAATAACTATTTTTTTGCGCATTTCGGAATGGTTATGTGTTTTTTTGACGCCACTATGCGCAACCGGCGAGGTTTTATGAGGGTTTTATGCACTTTATACTCAGTTCAAGGAATGTGCTTGTCCCTCTTTCAATTTATGTTTCCACTAAAATCTAATTGACACTGATAATCATTATCATTTATAATACAACTAGTAAAAGCGGCAATCCAATTGTCTGCAAATCGGAATAATGAGGTGTCCCTATGCAATTAACGGATATTCCGGTCGGAAAACGGGTTCGGATCACTGACCTGAGTCGAATGAATGGTCTTGTGCAGCGTCGATTGCTAGACCTCGGAATTTTGGAAGGCGCGATTATCAATATTAAAAGAAGTTTGCCGTTAGGAGGCCCAATCGCAATCGAGGCGAAGGGGCAATTGATCGGAATCCGCCGCAGTGAGGCGAGAATGGTGAGCGTGGAAATTCTATGAATACGATTGCTTTAGCTGGAAATCCGAATACTGGTAAAACCTCCTTATTTAATAAATTGACAGGCTCTTATGAATACGTCGGAAACTGGACGGGCGTTACGGTCGAGAAAAAGGTTGGCATCTTGAAAGATAAAAGTGCATATCTCGTAGACCTTCCGGGTGTTTATTCCCTCAATCCTTTATCCAAAGACGAAGGGGTTGCAACCAATTTTCTATTGTACGAAGATTGCTCCGCTATTTTAAATATCGTTGATGCATCCCAATTGGAACGGAACTTGTACTTAACGCTGCAGCTGTTGGAATACGGGAAACCTCTTATAGTTGGACTGAATATGGTGGATGTCGCAGAAGGTCGTGGGATTCAAATTGACAAACGGTTGTTGGCGGAGCGGTTAGGATGCCAAGTAGTCCCTGTTGTCGCCCGCTCCGGTACAGGTTGCGGGGAATTGGCCAATTCGCTGTCCTTCTCCAACCCAGTGCAGAAGCCACTAAAGCTGGATTACGGAATCGTCTTGGAAAAAGCGATTGCTGAAATCAGTTCCTTACTCAGTTCAAAAGAAGGGTTGCCGCCAAGCAGATGGTTGGCCATCCAATTTTTCGAGGGAAATCAGTCGGTGCGCCAATTGCTCACCCAGCATATTCCGGAAGCACGATTGGAAGAACTTCATTCACTTGTAGAAACAGAAATCAAAGCGAAAACCTCGTCTAGATCACTAGTGCATCATATCCATGTGGTACGCAGCCATTACTTGCAAGCATTGCTCCTCTGCTGTGTGAATGAAACTGAAAAAGTTGCAGTCACCTTGACAGACCGGATCGACCGGATCGTCACCAATCGGATTGTCGGCTTGCCGATTTTCCTATTGCTCGCTTATTTCATTTTCAAGATCACCTTCGATTGGTTAGGCACACCGCTTTCCGATGGGCTGGATCAATTAATTACAGGGCCTATCACGGATGGGCTAACCTACTTCCTAGAACTTGTCGGGGCAACGCCTTTCATCGAAGCGCTTATTTTGCAAGGAATTGTAGCGGGTGTCGGGGGCGTTCTCGTGTTCTTGCCGCAAATCTTCATGCTATTCCTCTTAATCTCGTTCATCGAGGACTCCGGCTATATGGCTAGGGTCGCAATGGTAATGGACAAAATCATGGAAAGCATCGGCTTGAACGGTAAGGCTTTTATTCCAATGATCATCGGATTTGGCTGCAATGTCCCGGGCATAATGGCTGCGCGGACGATTGAGCAGCCGAAGGAACGTCTTCTCACAATCATCTTATCGCCATTGATGTCCTGTTCTGCACGGCTTACGGTGTATAGCCTATTCGTCGGTGCATTTTTCAAACAAAACCAGGCGTTGATCGTGCTATCTCTATATTTATTGGGAATCCTCCTTGCACTATTATTGGCAAAAGTCTTTTCCAGCACGATTCTCAAGCAGGAAGATTCCTTTTTCGTCATTGAATTGCCTCCCTACCGCCTGCCTCAATGGAAAACGTTATTGCAGAGCACATGGGAAAAAGGGAAAGGTTTCGTGAAGAAAGCTGGCACATTCATCTTCGGCGGCTCGGTCATCATTTGGTTTTTGACCTACGCGGGTCCAAGCGGATTAGATGTCCCAATGGATAAAAGCTTTCTAGCGATGATAGGCGGAGTTATCGCACCGCTCATGCAACCGCTCGGTTTTGGCAATTGGCAGGCAGGCGCAGCATTGCTGACAGGCTTCTTAGCAAAAGAAGTTGTCGTTTCGACAATGAACATCATCTATGTGGCACCTGACTTGGCAACGTTGAAAGGGGTAATGTCTGACTTCTTCACTCCTCTTTCGGCATACAGTTTCTTAGCTTTCATCCTGCTGTACGTCCCGTGCCTCGCTACTGTTGCAGCAATTAAAAAGGAAACAGGATCGACAAAATGGACATTGTTCTCCATCGTCTACGCGCTTATTATCGCCTATGTGGTGTCGATCATCATCTATCAAGGCGGACGGCTTTTGGGATTCCATTAAAATGAAAGAAGGATGGTCTTATGATATTTAGCATTATCGCAGGCGTGCTCATTTTCGGATATGCAGGCTTCACGCTCTATCGATTCGTCAAACGCAGCAAAATGGGCAAATGCGCTGGATGTGCATTGAGCAAAAACTGTTCTTCAGCCTGCTCCAGCTCCACACCGCCCGTTCCATTGAAAAATAATGTGAAGAATAATATAAAAGCAGAAAACCAATGACAGCCCACTCGTCATTGGTTTTTCATTATTTAAATTGTACTTTCTTTTATTCTAATTAACATTGAACCAGCTCTATCACCTCACCATCAAGGCCCTCATAAAAAACAGCAACCAAACCATTTTTCAAATTGTACGGGCCTTCTGAAGGTAGTAGTCCCTTTTCTCTTAGCCTCTTCATCCAACCCTCTATGTCATCGACTTGCCACGCTAAATGGACTGAATTGGATGGGGCTGCGATGTCCTTTGATTCAATTAATTCGATTCTCACATCTTCATTTTTCAGAAAAGCAATTTTCTCGCCGTTCAATGTCAGGAATTGCTCAATTGCAAACTCAAACATACTTTCATAAAATCGAATGGATTCATCTAAATTCCCAACTTCAATCCCGCCGTGATGCCACCTCACCTTTTCTCCCCCATTGGCAGGATCAAGTTCATATCACCAAACTCATGCCAAAGATATCCCGCTGATAACACTTCCTCGTAAGTTTTCATAAGAATGTCTTCATCAACAAACGCAGTGAGTAAATCCAGATGACTTGCCTCTGGCTCATGAAAGCCTGTCAACAGCCCATCCACGGCTCTTAATGGATATCCTTTTTGAATATAGAGGCGCGTAGATCCTTCCTGTGCTTCAACAATTCCCTCGTTTGTAACCGCAGTTTCAAGTGCCCGAACTACTGTTGTTCCGACCGCGATGACACGTCCGTTATTTCTTTTCGTTTCGTTAACTAATTCTGCTGTTTCTTCAGGGATGCAAAATGCTTCTACATGGTTAGTTGGATTTGGCCAGCGGTCATTCCCGTAATAACTTAATCCGGCATGCAGCTGCAAATATGCGATGTTGACTCCCTTTTGCTTTAATTTATGGAGCAGCCCATAGGAAATCGCTCTCCCCGCTGAAGGCATCTCCACGGAACCCGGCACGGAAGCATACACAGTCTGGTACATCTCTAACGGCCATGGGGTTTTAATATATTCATAATACAGCGGCTCCCCGTATTGATAAATAACATCATATAACTTCAACCCGCTCTTCGAAAAAGAAAGAATAACCAAAGGCGATTCATTTCCTGTTCCTATAACTGTGGCTGTTAATTCTCCGGGTAAGTATATCTTTTCCCCGACTGTATAGTTTCCTACGACAAGTGCTTCCCATTCATGGTCGGTTACTTTACGAGATAGCCGAATTTCAATCGGTTGCTCCCTCTTTCTTCCTTTCAACACAGCCGGAAGGGTACGGCTATTATTTAACACGAGCAAGTCTCCCTCGCGCAAAATGGAATCCAGTTGATAAAAAAGATGGTGATGGCTTTCCCCTGTAACACTATCGAGTGTCAGTAAACGGACATGGTCCCGCTTCATCCCTCTATATTCTGCAGGGGTACTCGCATTTAAATATGCAGGCACTTGGAAGGGACGAGTATCTGTCATCATCAGACTTCCCTCTTTTCATTTAAAAAGGATTGTGCCTCAATTCTCATTCCATTCACTTCCATGGATTCATCTAAGGCAATGGATAAAATTACGTTCGCCACGTCATTCGGATCCCCTAATTCATAATCGCAATCCGGAACAGCTATCTCGTGCATTTCCGTATCCATCTCCCCTGGATCGACCATACACACACTAACCCCCGTCTCCTGCAGTTCATCGGCCCAAGTTTGTGTTAAACCTTCTACTGCGAACTTGGAAATACCGTAAGCACCCCATTCCGCAAATCCTGTTTTTCCTGCCTCCGATGTTAGATTAAGGATTCTCCCTTTATTTCTAGTTAACATCCCCGGTAATACATGTTTCGTGACGAGGAATGGGTTCAACGTATTCACGCGAAGCACTTCTTCAAAGTTATGATCGGGATAATCCACTAACAGTGTAGGTCCCGGTCCAAACACGGAAGCATTATTAATTAACACATCAACCCTTCCATATGCTTCTTGCGCAATCGATACAAAACGTTCAACATCCTTCGCATTCGAAACATCAGCATTGATTGCGACGACTTCCGCCCCAAGGTCCTGTGCTTCCAACTCCACTTTGCGAAGCAGCTCTTCTCCTCTTGCACATATGGCAAGTCGTACTCCTTGCTTTGCAAATGCCAATGTCAACGCTCTGCCAAGACCTTTTGATGCCCCTGTGATCATAACGACCGGTTTTCTATTCATGTCATCTCCCGCTTTCTTTATTGTTCTTATATTTATTTTAGGGAGTAAGGGCATTAGAAGCATCGTAAGGATGACTGAAAACCTCTACTAAAAAAAGAGGATATGGGTATACAACTTTTGAATGAAGAATACTTCCCCTCCAATTAGAAAAAGAGCTTTCGATGAATACTCCGTCGAAAGCCCTTTCCTATTTAGTCACCGCTCGATTCAGTTAACCCATACTTCACTGCATAAAGCACAGCTTGCGTCCGATCCTGAACGAACAGCTTCGGAAAAATATTGGATATATGCGTCTTCACGGTTTTTTCCGATACAAATAATGACGATGCTATTTCCCGATTTCTTTTTCCTTTCGTTAGCTCCACTAGCACATCCAGTTCGCGTGGGGTCAATGGGTTGAGGATATGCGGCGGCACTTCCTTTTGTGACCTTATCTTCATAAGATGCGTTGTCGCATGCGGATGAATTGTGTTTTCCCCTCGCATAATTTGTCGAATACACGTAACGAGTTCATCTGGTTCAATGTCTTTCAATTGATATCCTGCGGCTCCCGCTTCAATTGCCGGAATGACATGATCTCGATCAGAAAAACTTGTTAAGATGAGTACCTCGACTTGCGGATAACTTTCCTTTATCTGCTTCGTCGCTTGAATCCCATCCATGACAGGCATCATTAAATCCATGAGTACAATATCAGGTTGAAGTTCCGCCGTTAATTCAACAGCTTCTTTTCCATTTTTCGCTTCTCCAATCACCTGTATATCATTCTGCGTTTTTAAGAAAAAAAGCAATCCTCTTCGAACGACGTGATGATCATCTGCAATTAGAACCTTTATCATTCCGTTCACCTCTCAATAGGGTATGCGGACTAATATTTCCGTCCCTCTTCCAATTTCACTGTCCCAATCAATCGAACCTCCTGCATTCTTTGCACGGTCTTTCATGCTTTGCAATCCCATTGAAGAAAGACGAATTTCGTGATTGATTAAAAATCCATGACCATCGTCTTTAATCACAAGTAATACATCACTCTGCGTTACATTCAGATATATTTCTGCCACAGTGACGCCAGCATGCTTCCGGATATTATTCAACGCTTCCTGTGAAATGCGAAATAATGCCTCTTCTACACGTGAAGGAACATTAATGACCCCAGATACATTGGAATGCACAGATAAACCTAACATCTCCCCGTATCCTTTGATTGCTTCAAGCAACCCACTTTCAAGTCCACTTGGACGGAGCTGCCATATTAATGCCCTCATTTCATTTAATGCTTGCTGCGATAAGTTCTGTATTTCCTTGAACGTTTCTTTTATTTCCGCTTGGGCGGTCATTTCTGCTCCGCCTCTTGCCGTCAATGTCACCGAAAACAATAGCTGGTTGACGGAATCATGTAAGTCCTTCGCTAGACGATTCCGTTCTTGCAATAGCGCTATTTCCTGCTCTTGTTTCGTTAACAGAATCCGTTTAATCGCTGACCCCAATTGAAACGCCAGTGATTCAAGCAACTCAAGCTCTCCTTTTGAATATATGACCGTATTCGGCGAAGCGACATTCACTAGACCAAACCGTTCTTGACCTGATTGGAGTGGAACCGTTGCGTGATGTGTAATTCCTCCATTGTCACCGATCTTTGCAGCAAGTACATTTTCAATACGCTGGCACTCAATAATATTGGATGCCTTCTCCAACTTGCCTTCACGATATTTGGATACACACCAACAGCCTCCATTTTTTAATTGGCTGCACCCGTTTTGCGCTAGTGCCTCAGGCAAATTTCCACTTACAATCAGTTCTTGCTTCCCCTTGTCGGAAATGAAAAAAATCCAACCTGTTTCAAAGTTTGTTCCTTGTAAAAACTTTCGAAGCGCACCTGAAAGCATCGTCTCTATTTCAGTTTCCTCATTAATAAACTCCGCAATTTCCTTTAACAATCGGACATTCAAAAATTCTGTTGGATGCATAGTAGCGCCTCCGTCTCCTTATATAGTTCATATGATATCACTCAATGAATCTACCCGCCCCCTACTTTTGACTGAATACGTAGTTATATAAAAGAATTCCAAACGGTTTTTTTATAGTCTTGTTCCATATGTAATTGAATAGTATACTCGAAATACGTAAAAATTTTAATAATTACATAAAGGGGGAATTCGACAATGTTTTCATCGACATGGAACCGGTTATGGGACATGCACGATCAGGTGAAAGACTTGTTCCGTTTCTTTTTCCGACCCGATTCGTCGGAGATGGCGTCCGGCGGCGGAGGCGGACAGAAAGTCGGTGTTGGAAATGAAGGCGGCGGGCGTGATCCGCGCAGCTATTCACCTGCACAATTGATCGGGTTGGTGCTAGGACCGCTATTATTCTTTCTTACTCTCTTATTTTTCAAGCCTGAAGGACTATCACCTGAAGGAGTCGCCATTTTGGCAAGTACGATGTGGATTGCCACATGGTGGATTACGGAAGCGATTCCGATTCCGGTCACTTCATTGTTGCCGTTAGTTCTGTTCCCTTTGTCGGGCGGAATGGAAGTGAAATCGACCGCTTCGGCTTATGGGGATGAAACGATCTTTTTATTCATGGGAGGCTTCATGATCGCCCTTGCCATGGAAAAATGGAATTTGCACCGCCGGATTGCATTGACGATCATTTCAGCGATCGGGACGAATATGGACCGCATCGTGTTGGGCTTCATGGTCGCGACCGGATTCCTATCCATGTGGATTTCGAATACGGCGACAGCCATGATGATGGTGCCGATCGGCCTTGCTATCATCTATCAAATCTCGGATGCGCTGAAGGACGATCCTTCCATTGATACGTCGAAAGAGAATTTCGGGTTCGGCAAGGCGCTGATGTTGGGGATTGCCTACTCAGCTTCCTTGGGCGGAATTGCGACATTGATCGGGACACCGCCGAATACATTGCTTGCTGGCGCAATCAATAAAATGTATGGCATCGAGTTATCCTTTGCAAAATGGATGATGTTCGGTGTGCCGCTTGCTTGGAGCTTCATATTTATCGCTTGGTTCTATCTTGTGAAGTTCGCTTACCCGTCAAAAATCAAGACGCTGCCTGGCGGACGGGGCATTATTGATAGTGAGAAAAAGAATTTGGGCAAAGCTTCTGCGGAAGAAAAAATTGTTTTGACCGTTTTTATATTAGCTGCATTCTCCTGGATCACGCGGACGTTCCTGCTTTCCAAATTTATCGATGGGCTAAGTGATGGCGTCATCGCCATGTTGTTCGCAATTATTTTATTCATCATCCCATCGGTCAACAAGAAAGGCGACCATCTGCTTGATTGGAATACGGCTGTCAAATTGCCGTGGGGCATTCTTTTGCTGTTCGGGGGCGGTTTGGCAATCGCCGCCGGGTTTGTCAGTTCCGAACTGTCCGTTTGGATCGGGTCCCAATTGTCGGGATTGAGCGGCGTTCATATTCTCGTTGTCATTCTAATCGTAACAACACTCGTCATCTTCTTGACGGAAATCACGTCGAACACTGCAACAGCCTCCATGATGTATCCGATCATGGCGTCGCTTGCAGTTGCATTAGGCTTCCATCCATTTGCACTCATGATTGCTGCCGGTGTAGCCGCATCTTGCGCATTCATGCTGCCGGTCGCGACTCCACCGAACGCCGTCGTATTCGGATCCGGCTATTTGCGGATTCCCGACATGGCGAAAGCAGGTTTCGCACTCAACATCATTGGAATCGTTCTCGTGACAGCAGCCATCTATGTCTTGTTGCCGCTATTCTGGGGCATCGATTTGACAACTATTCCGGAAACATTCAAGTAAAAAAACAGGGCTATAGACTGACCTAGCCATATGAGACACATATAAAACACCTTGATTAGGCTGCCATTACACCATATTTTGCAGGTGTCAGGTAGCCTAATTTTTCTTGGATACGTTC